>DAIOEN010000057.1:0-35612 GCA_036746235.1 Vulcanimicrobiota bacterium
GTCCCGGCACAGTCTGAGGAGAACCTACATCAAAACCGCTTAAAATATAAACAAGAGTTGACCAGCAGCTTTCATAAAGGGTTTTGAATGCAGCATTTCTATCTCTTTCATATATATATATACCATAGGTTCCTACAGCATAAAAAATAATAAAGATAGCGGTAAGACGGAAATAAATGTTCCTTTTCCATTTATTTTTTACAAAAGAAATAATAGATTTAAAAAGAGATTTCAGAGATAACATAAATAATATTTTAATTTAAAAAGAGAGGAAAGTCAAATTTGAGATAGTGTTTTTTTACGACAGGTAGATTCCTGGTGATGGGTGATGGGTGATGGTGGGTTAAGAATATCCAAAACCCATAACCCATAATATGTAAAATCAACTACCTGTGAGTATTACCTGAGACTGATTATGATAAATCAATGTATTGATTTTTTTAACCTGTCACGTTCTTTTTTTGTATCTAAAAGCTGTTTCTCATACAGATCAATATTCATCACATATGCTTTATCTGCATCCCTCTCGTTAATAAGTTCAGTTATTCCTCCGGGACCTTTTTCCAGTCTTTCAAGTTCTGCTTTTTTTCCCTGGAGCTTAAAATAAAAAAAACCGGACATAAATAAACCGATACATAATACTATAAGAAATATGAAAGGTGTTATTTTCATGTTATTATCTCCTTTCTAGACCTTCTTAAGCTGTTTCAACATTTCTATTTCTTTTTTAATGCTTTCCGTCTCTTTTTTATATTCCTCTATCTTTGCTTTAAGCGGAGCCATTTGTTCAATCTCTCTCTGCAAAGTTTCTATTTTTTCTTTTTTCATCATTATTTGTTTATCATAACCTGAATTCATAACCATGAGCCCTCCTGTTATTACCATAAATAAAAACATGGTCAGAAGTGTCAATATAATAAATATTATACCGATTACTATCCAGGTAGTATTGTTAGTCTGAGAATTTCTGGTATTAACAGACATTTTATTCACCTCCTTATTACCGATCCAGATAAGTTCGTAACCATTTTATCTGTTGAGGTACTTACTACAAAAATTTTCTCTTTTCACAGGCAAGAAAACACGTGAAGATTTTTCTCAAGGACTTTTCCTGTAATCAAATCCTTTAATGCTGTTTCATAATGAGTCATTTCCACAGCCGGTATTAATTTAAATTTTGCCATTTCTGAAAGTACTGCTACATTCTGCATTCGCGGATCTTCCAGTTCGGCGCGAAATACCTTTATTTCTTTTATATTCCTGAGACTACATTCATCAGATATGACCTGTCCTTCCGTTTTTTTGCTCTTACCAAGCCTTACAGAAAGAGGCTGCCAGAGAGCATCGTAATAGACAAGAGTTCCTCCGTCTTTTAAATATTCATTTACCCCCCGGAGTGCTTCATTCCTTTCAAGAGCTACCACAAGGTCTGCCATATGTGCCTGTATAAGAGGAGAATAAACACCTTCACCGATACGTATATGAGAAATAACTGTACCCCCTCTCTGGGCAAGGCCGTGAGTATCGACACCTCTTACAGGATAACCTGCATAATCACAGGCCCTTATGATTACTTCACTCAGAAGTCCTATACCCTGTCCCCCGACTCCTATTAAATATATATTAAAAATCTTCACTTTACTCAACGGTTTTCCCTCCTTTTTTCTCCTGAATAATTGCACCTGTTGGACATACCTGTTTACACGATCCGTCTCCTATGCAGAGATCTTCCTGAACCCATACAGCCCCGTCAGGTTCTAACTGATAGGCAGGACAGGCAAATTTTTCAACACAGATATGAAGCCTGTTACATGTTTCATTTATGTTTACAGGCGGCTGTAATTCCTTACCACTCCTCCTGAGTTGTCTTGTAAATTTCAACATACATGGATGTTTTGCAATAACCACATTGAAGCCTTCTTCCTGAAGTGCTTCTTTCACAGCTTCCGTAAGTCGCTTCTGCTGATATGTATCAACTTCCCTGATACTTTTTACTCCAAGACCTTCTAAAACCTTCCTTATGGGAATTTTATCTACCATTTCATTGAAATTTCTCCCTGACACAGGATTATCCTGATGTCCTGTCATAGCAGTGGTGCCGTTCTCCATTATAATCAGAGTATGATTGTGTTTATTAAACAGAGAATTTATTATCCCCGGAATACCTGCATGATAAAAAGTAGAATCTCCGAGGAAAGATATGACTCTTCTCCTATCATTGAATATCGTAAGACCTGCTGCTGTACCGTTCGAATGGCCCATACAGAGAAGGACTTCGCCTATATTATAGGGAGGCAAAAATCCCAGTGTATGACATCCTATATCTCCTACAGTAATATCTCCTTCCCTGAGAGCTGCTTTTATGGCATGGAAGGCAGAACGGTGGCCGCATCCGGGGCACATCTGGGCAGGCCTCGGAGGAATTTTGTTATTTCCTTCAGGCGATTTATTTTTCTCAGGAAGTATATCAGGCCATGTATTTCTTAAAATATCGGAGACTTTATCTGTCGTATATTCACCCATCCATTCTTCCATATCTTTCTTTCCGATAATCTTTGTTTTAAGTTCTCTGTCATAGGCAAGGGCTTTTATTTCCATCTCAAAAATATTATCCAGTTCCTCTAAAATCTTCACTTCTTCATGATTTTTTAGAAAATCAATTATTAAGGTTTCAGGAAGAGGATAGGCAAAACCAAGCTTTAAAACATCAGGTTTTTCCGATGCTTCTTCAAGGACGTCCAGAAGAGAATAATATGGCAGACCGCATGTTATAATGCCTTTTACTCTGTTTTTATTATCATCTGTTTTATTCAGAGAAGAATTTTCTACCACTTTTTTAAATTCCAAAAGCTTTGCGAAAAGTTTTCTCTTTAAAGGAAACACCGCAGAAGTAATGGGTATATAGGGACCGTTTTTCACATCGAATCCAGGAGTATTATCAAATTCTTTTACCTGAAACGGGTTAAATAAAACCTTTTCTTTTCCGTGGCATACATGAGTGGTGAGCCTCAATATGACAGGCATCTGAAATTTTTTCGATAAATCTGCAGCTTCTTTGAACATGGTATAAACCTCGGAAGGTGTTCCCGGTTCAAGGACAGGTATATAGGACATATGAGCATAATGTCTGTTATCCTGTTCATTCTGAGAAGAATTTGCTCCCGGATCATCGCCGAGAACAATAACCATACCTCCCAGGGTCCCGAGAAGACCGAGCTGAACGAATGTGTCTGCCGCTACATTAAGACCGACACTTTTAAAGAAAACACAGGACAAATGACCGTTTACCGATGCTCCGAATGCTACCTCTGCGGCAACCTTTTCATTTACGGAAAATTCAAAGTAAAATGGTCTTTTTTCTATTGCTCTGATTGCATCTGCTATTTCCGGGGTAGGTGAGCCCGGGTAGGAAGTTACCACCCTTACGCCGGATTCTATCATGGCGCGGACTATGGCAGTATTGCCCATTACAATTTCTGCTCCCCCTCCGGGGGATATGAGAAATTCACCGAGTTTTTTCATGATTGACCTCCAAAATTTATTAAATCTGTTAATCTCCGGGAACTGACATTAAACTTCAGTTATAAAATATGTTTCAATTTCTCCAGATTATATATTAAATTTATATTTTCACCTGATGATACCTTTACAAAATCATTATCAAGTGAGATGAGGTTAGAAATTTCATAATACTGACAGGTTGCTATTATTAAAGCATCGTGAGGTCTTAAAGTATATTTTTCAATTAATAAAAACATGTTATCTTTAATTTCCTGTGTAATAACCAGAAAATTAAAACTATCCAGATATATCTTTAATTCTTTTAAAGTAAAGCTTATTTTATGTTTGTTTTTTATATAAAAAAATACTGTTTCATCTATTATTATAAGATTTATATAGACATCCAGGTATAAAAATTTGTCATAAATAGAATCCATTATTTTTTTTGCTTCTTCCAGCCCGTTTATTTTGAGAAATTCTATAATAACACTGCTATCCAGAAAAACTTTATTCATAAATCATCTCTTTTATTTCTTTTTTTGACAGATCACTTTCAACAGTCGATTTTAATTTATGAAAAACACTTTTCAAATTCAAATATTTTTTTATCTTTCCTGTAAATTGATCTAAATCATTGGTATCTTTTATATCATATTCTATCGATATATTCTCAGGAATTCTCAAAATAATTTCACCCATATAACATTCCTCCTTATTATAAGTATAGCATAAGACGTGAAGGGTGAAAAGTTATTCAGTAAATAAACATATCACACTTCACGTCTTAAACTAATAGCCATGATTTATATCAGTCACAACCGATAACAATCTGTCCTCCTGTCACGCGTTACGCGTCACGCCCCTGTTCAAATCCTTCCCCAGAAAGAAATCCTTGTTCCTCTGTCTATGGATTTTCTCTTCAAATCTGCAATCGCTCCCGTAGGGTCTAACTGTTTCGGGCAGGCAACCTGGCAGTTATAAATAGTATGACAACGCCATACACCGTGGTCTCCTCCTACGAGATTTATACGTTCTTTAAGAGCTTTATCTCTTGAATCTCTTACGAATCTGTCTGCTTTAAATAAAATAGCAGGGCCGAGATACTCTTCATCCGTTCCAGTCATGGTGCATGCGCCCTGGCAGCATCCGCAGAGAATACAGTCAATCATACCAACAAGGTCTTCCCTCTCATCCTGAGTCTGTATCCTTTCTATTTCCGGATCTGGATCGCCGGGGATAAGATAGGGTTTGATAGAACGGTACTTTGCCCAGAAAGGTTCAAGATCTACAACGAGATCTTTCAAGATTTTCATATGAGCTATAGGTTTTACCGTTATCAAATCCGCTTCCAGTGCCAGAATCTGTGTTTCACAGGACAGACGGTATTTGCCGTTTATATGCATACCACATGAACCGCAGACTCCTGCCCTGCATGAAGAGCGGAAAACAAGGGAGCCATCCAGATATTCCTGTATATAAGAAAGTCCTTCCAGTACTGTCATACCTGACTCAACCGGAACTGTATATTCTTTAAAATATGGTTGTTTATCAATATCAGGGTCAAAACGAAAGACCTTGAATTTTACATCTTTTGACATGTTTTCTGACTCCTTTCATAAGGAAACGAGTAATGCGTAATATATGATGCGTAAGAACCTGCCCGTCACGTGTTACGCGTTACGCGTTACGCTAATATTTTCTTTCCACAGGCACATATATGCTCGTATCCACTTCTTTATAAGAAAGCTTGACTCCGTCAGGGCTGTATGTAGCAATTGTATGTTTCAGCCACTTTTCATCATCTCTTTTCGGGAAATCTGTTCTGGAGTGGGAACCTCTACTTTCTTCTCTCGCAAGAGCTCCTGCCACTATTGCTTCATCTATCAGGAGATTTCCTTCGAGTTCAAGAGCCCACATAAGTTCCTGATTACCTTTTATATTTTTGTTGAGGAGTTTCATCTTTTTAAATTTCTGAATAAGTTCTTTTATTTTCTCAAGAGCAAAGGCAAGTTCTTCCTTTTTCCTGTAAACTCCCACATTTTTCAACATGATGTCACCCATCTGCTTTGTTATTTCAGGCATTTTTTCAGGGCCGTCATTGTCCATAAGTGCTCTGAGTTTCTTCTCCTGCTGTTCAAGGGCATCATTGATGGCTTTTTCTCCCTTTCTGCTGTCTTTTTTGCTTTCTATATATTTCACTGCTTTTTCTCCTGCAATTGCGCCGAAAACAACAGTATCGAGAAGGGAATTGCCTCCGAGACGGTTTGCCCCGTGAACACTCACACAGGCACATTCTCCTGCAGCATAAAACCCGGCCACATTTGTGGCACAGTCAATATCACAGTCAATGCCTCCCATCATATAATGCATGCCGGGCTGTATAGGTATAGGCTGTGTTATAGGGTCTATTCCTTTAAAATTCATACATATATCTCTTATGCCTGGAAGTCTTGTCATAATTTTATGGGCTCCGAGATGGGTAAGGTCGAGATGAACATAGGAATCATCAAAACCTCTTCCCTCAAGAATTTCAGTGGTAATACACCGTGATACAATATCTCTGGGAGCAAGTTCCATAAAGTCAGGAGCATATTTCTGCATAAACCTTTCTCCCAGTTTATTTTTAAGGTATCCTCCTTCACCGCGGCATCCTTCTGTCATAAGGATATTATTTCCAAGAAGTGTTGTGGGGTGGAACTGAACAAATTCCATATCTTTGAGAGGCACTCCTTCAAGATATGGTATGGCCATGCCAAAGCCCGTGCTCGTACGGGCATTTGTTGTAGCAACATAACTCCTTCCTCCGCCACCTGTTCCAAAAATTACCGATTCCGCCATTATGGGATGGAGTTTGCCTGTAATCAAATCCATTGCAATCACACCGCGGCATACTCCGTCTTCTACGACAAGTTTTATTACCATCCATTCGTTATAAGTTTTTATTTCATATTTTACCAGTTGCTCATAAAGCACATGTAATATAACATGTCCTGTTTTATCTGCAGCATAACAGGTTCTGGGGAAGCCTGCTCCTCCGAAGGGACGCTGCGCTATTTTTCCTTCTTCCGTTCTGTCAAAAGGACATCCCCAGTGTTCCAGTTCCCTTATTCTTTTCGGTGCCTCAGCGGTAAGTAACATGGCGGCTTTTTGATCTGCAAGAAAATCACTTCCTTTTATGGTATCAAAACCATGACGTTCACAGCTATCATGACGGCCTTTAGGATTATTACCTAAAGCTCCGTTTATACCTCCCTGGGCAGCACCTGAATGGGATCTTACAGGATAGATCTTTGTAAGGAGCGCTACATTGGTATTATGTTCACTTACGGCAATGGCTGCTCTCATACCTGCCAGACCGCCTCCTACGACCAGAACTTTATGATATATCATTTTAAATAAAACTCCTTTCTTTAATTCCGTAACGCGTGACGCTTGATGCGTAACGCGGGGAAGGAGATATTACGGGATAATTTAACAAATATTTAAATCTTCCAGATTTCTATAAACCTTTCTATGACAGAAGTCATATGTAAGAAAGAACAAATATCTAATATCACGCGTGACGCGTGACGCGTCACGTTCTTACATAGTATGTTTTAAAAAATTATTACCCATTATAAGGACACCTGTAGCAACGACAAAAAATCCAATTACAGCTATCACGGCAATAAGTTGCTTCTGGGATTTAGTGAGACCAAAAAAATCACAGATAGTAATTCTGAGGCCATTGAGCATATGAGCAACCACACCGGCAAAGAGTAACATTTCAAGAAAAACCAGAACAGGATGATGCATTTTTGCCATTACATCACTGAAGGTTTGAGGGCCGAAAATTGTAGCGCTGCTGATAACCAGAATATGGGCAAACAGATACATGGCAAGTAATACACCGGAAACCCTCTGACCGGCAAAACATAACATTTCCATATTAAAATTATCCGGCAGTTCCGTAATAAAAGAAAATAATTTCTTCACCATTCCATGTCTCCTTTCCAGACGAAAAATCCCTGCTTTACATAAACAATGAGTTAAGTAACACAGGTAACATTACAAAACAGGTCCGTTATGATAAAAGGTTAAAAGGGCAATAAATCCATAAAGGAATAATACTATCCCTGCAAAGCCGAATAAATAATTAAGGTTCTTCTGAGTGGAAGGTTTAATATTACAATCAGTTATTATACCAAGAACTCCGTAAAGTCCGTGATAGATAATAACTGCCAGAAGACATGTATCAAAGCATACCCACCAGGGGGAATGAAGCCTCTGTGCTACAACATTAAAATCCAGATTACCGCCTGTAAAAAAGTGAAGATATAAATAATGAACAATCATTCCGATTGTCAATAATACTCCTGTTATCCTCTGGAGCAACCATCCCCACATTGAGAATTGACTTTTTCCCATAATTTAAACCTCCTTTCTTTTCAGTGATCAGTGACCAGTTATCAGTGACCAGTGGCCAGTTATCAGTGACCAGTTATATTAACAGTTACTATTAAGCATTTACTCTTCACTTTTCACCATTCACTCTTCACGACTCACCACTCACTACTCACTCTCTTCCACTTCCTCAAGAGCAAGTCCGGCCCAGAATCTAACCGTAAAATCTTGATCTTTCATGGCTTTCTTAATATATTTTAAAGACTTATGAATGCCAAGCCTGCCGAGAGTCATAACAGATGAACTTCTGACAACAGGATCAGGGTCAGATAATGCTTTTACCAGGGGCAGAAAGGCTTTATTACCCATAGAGCCCATAGCCTGAGCAGCTTCCCATCTTATCTCCACGGATTCATGTTCCAATGCTTTTTTCAATAACGGGAACGCTTTTCTGTGACCTGTAAGCCCCAGGAGATAAACTATCCAGTATTTAGTTTCAGGTGATGTTCTGTCATAATTATCTATTAATATGTTTACGGCTCTTTCACCTTTTAAACTCTCAAGAAAACTTACTGCAGGGTATACGAGTTCTTCTACATTCTCTTCGAGCACTTCAATCATACATTCTATCGGTTCTACAATATAACCGAGTCTATAAAGAACAAGTCCAAGAACATAATAGGCCCATGTATATTCAGGATCCAGTCCTATGGCCTGTTCGAGATCATTTCTGGCTTTCTCGAACTGCTCCATTTCAAGGTATATGGCACCTCGTGTACCATAGGCCCAGACAAACTCCGGTTCAAGTTCTATAGCTTTACTTGCATACTTTAAAGCATTATCCATATCACCTTCAAGTCTGGACACTTCTCCGAGGCTTGCATAGGCAAAATTACTCTCACTGTCAAGTTCAAGTGCTTTATTAAAATACTCTCTCGCTTTAACATAATTATTGAGATGAAAATATATTTCTCCGAGACATCCGAAAGCCCAGGAAAAATCAGGTTCAATGGTAATAGCCGTATTCAAATACTCTATGGCTTTATCTATATTGCCCAGTTCATAATAAGCCACCCCAAGACTGCAATAGGCCATAGAGGATTCTGAATTTATTTTTATGGATTCCTCCAGTGTTTCAATGGCTAAAAATAAATCCCCCTCTTCTCTGTATATTTCTCCGATGCGGGACATAGCAATATAATTATCCGGCTCAAGAGTGAGAACTTTTTTGTAGAGTTCCAGGGCATTATGATAATCTTCCTTGCAGGCATAAGTTTCGGCGAGAAGAAATATTATTTTGCTGTCGTGACTGTTAAGCTCATAGGCACGCCAGAGCTGTTCGAGTGCCCTGTCATAATCTTCAATAGTGAGATATGTTTCTCCGAGCTCTCTTATAGCTTCGGTATTATCAGGATCAGATTTTAAATCTTCCTGCAAATGTTTTATTTCCAGCTGAACCTGTATATCTTCTATAAGATTCTCCAGATCCTGTTCTTTTGCAAATTCCGGGTCATAATCAATAACCTCTTTAAATGACTCGACTGCAGGGGGAAAGTCACCCATGTTTTTATAAATAAGTCCCTGAAGGTAATGGGCTTTATAATTTGCAGGGTGAGCGGATATTACCTGTTTTATTTCCGAAAGAGCTCTGGCGTAATTATTGAGATAATAACATGTCTTGGCCATATAATAACGGGCATCAACCAGATCCGGTTCAAGACTCAGGGCTTCGTCAAAAGACCTGAGAGCTTTCTGATAATCTTTTTTCTGCAGATAAACAGTGCCTATCCTGACATAACCTTCTGCATCACCCGGTATTTCCTGGACAAGCTCTCTGTATTCTTCAAGAGCTTTCGACGGGTTTTTGAGTATACTCTCATATATCTGTCCCATAAGAAGATGACTGTTCATTCTCAGGGGATTATTCAATTTCTTAAAACAGTTCGCACATCTGTCACTGTTTTGAATATTATTATACTGGCAATAAGGACAAATCATAAAATCAGTGATCAGTGACCAGTGACCAGTGGCCAGTGGAAAGTGGACGGTGCTGTTCACCATTGACTTTTCACTTTTCACTTTTCACTTTTTACTGATTTTTACTCACTTTTCATAATATTTTTAACAAGATCTACAATCTCCGGTATTGTATCTGCTACAGGAACACCTGCTTCGTGGAAAGCTTTTATTTTTGCTTCTGCCGTGCCGGAGGAGCCTGAAATTATGGCTCCTGCATGGCCCATTCTTTTTCCTGGCGGTGCAGTTTTCCCGGCAATAAAAGCCACTACAGGGATCTTTACAGTTTTAATATACTCTGCTGCTTCTTCTTCATCACTTCCGCCTATTTCACCGATTAAAACTACAAGATCTGTATGAGTATCGTCATTAAAACGTCTCAGAGTATCAGTAAATGTGGTGCCTATTATGGGATCTCCTCCGATACCGATACAGGTTGACTGGCCGAGACCTGCCAGGGTAAGCTGGTTAACCACTTCATAGGTAAGGGTTCCGCTTCTGGATATGAGACCGATTTTACCTTTAGCAAATATATGACCCGGCATAATCCCCATCTTACATTCTCCGGGAGTTATAATACCGGGGCAATTGGGGCCTATAAGCCCTGCATCATAATGTCGTAAAAAATAGGAAACCTTTATCATATCCTGTGCGGGAATACCGTCTGTAATTGCCACTACAAGCTTTATGCCGGCACTTAAAGATTCCATTATTGCATCTGCAGCAAAGGAAGCAGGAACAAAGATTATTGAAGCATTTGCATTCTGCTCCCTTACAGCATCCTCTACAAGTTCATAAACAGGGGTATTGAGGATAGTCTGTCCTCCTTTGCCGGGAGTAACACCTGCTACAACTTTTGTTCCGTATTTTATCATCTGTTCCGTATGAAAAAGCCCTTCTTTACCTGTTATGCCCTGAACAAGGACTCTTGTATCTTTATTTATAAAAATACTCATTACATGTTCTCCCTCCTGGCTCTATAAGCTCCTGCAAGTTCAACAACCTTCTTTGCCGCTTCATTCATATCTCTTCCCACTTCAAAACCTTCTGCTTCAAATAATTTTCTCCCTTCTTCCTCTCTTGTGCCTGCAAGTCTTATTACTACAGGTATAGACAGGTCGAGGGATTTTATTGCCTCTATTATGCCTTTAGCAGCCTCATCACATCTGGTTATACCGCCGAAAATATTTATAAAAATTCCGTTCAGGTTTTTATCCATAGTAATAAGTTCAAGAGATTGTCTTGTCTTTTCCGCACTTCCCCCTCCTCCTATATCCAAAAAGTTTGCAGGGCTGCCGCCTTCTCTTTTAACCATATCCAGAGTTGTCATTACAAGTCCGGCGCCGTTACCCATAATCCCTATATCCCCTTCCAGTCGAACATAAGGAATGTTATTTTTTCTTGCTTCCTGTTCTATAGGATCGTCTTCCGCTATTTCCTGAAGCGTTTCAAGCTCTTTATGGCGAAATATGGCATTATCATCCAGAAGAATCTTTGCGTCTCCTGCCATAAGTTTTTCTTCTTCTGTAAGAACGAGGGGATTTATTTCAGCAAGGGTGGCATCATTTTCCAGATAAAGTTTATATAAAGATTTCAGAAAATGCGCAAATTCTCTGGAGAGACCTTTATGAAAATTTGCTTTCACACATAATTTTTTTATTTCAAAATCCTTCAGGCCAAAAGCAGGATCTATATATAATTTCTCTATTTTCTCAGGACTTCTGGCAGCAACATCTTCTATATCCACTCCGCCTTCTGTGCTTAACATAATGACATTTTTCCTGCTTTTCCTGTCTATTGTTATGCCGAGATAATATTCTTTTTTAATATTAATGGCTTCTTCTACAAGAACTTTATCTACAGGGAGTCCTTTAAGTCTTTTCCCGAGTATTTCACCGGCAGCAGTGAAAGCTTCATCAGGAGTACAGGCCAGTTTTATACCGCCTGCTTTGCCCCTGCCTCCCACATGGACCTGAGCTTTTACTACAACTTTTTTTCCTCTTTCCTCTGCAAAAGTCCTGGCTCTATCTGCATCTCTGGCCACACATGATACAGGAACAGGTATATCATAATGTTTAAATATATCTTTTGCCTGATATTCATGAATCTTCATGCTTGAAGTAACCTCTTTTCTGTTCAGTATGAAAAAATTATCAGAATAGTAATATCAACCGGTTATACTCTTTTCTGATGCCAGAGTATAACCGAGTTCCAGAGCAGATTTATTTAATTCTTCTGTTCCTCTGGGAACTCTTTTAAGCACTGCTTTTTCAAGGGAATCTTTTGAAACAATATGAGTAAGTTCAACAATTATTCCGAGAGCTACTATATTTGCGACTATAATCTTTCCGAATCTTTCTTTCGTAACTTCACTGATAGGAATGGAAATAATTTTTACGGAAGATTTTTCCGGCATCTGTACATAAGTAGAATCTATGATTATTAATCCGTCAGATTTTACTTCCTCGCCATATCTGTCCATTGCTTCCCTGGACATAACCAGGAGTAAATCAGGATTTGTAACCTTCGGATAATCAATCTCAATATCTTCGGGACTTATAATTACTTCTGACCGGCTGGCACCACCTCTGGATTCAGGGCCATAAGACTGACTCTGTACGGCATTTTTCCCGTCAAAAATAGTTGCAGCTTCTGCCAGTATAATACCGGCAAGGATTAATCCCTGTCCTCCCATACCGGCCAGACGAATCTCATAACGTTCTTTTAACACTGGGGTTTTCCCCTCCTTTGCGTAGCAGAAATTAATTCTTTATAAGCCTGACAGTATTCAGGGCCTTCTACATGTTTTATTACACCTGTATAAAATTTTCCGGTCATATCAACAGTCCCTTTCTTACTCACAGGAACGGCATGCTCCTTTTGCCACTCCAGCATCTGCACAGGGCCACCCAATTTATTTTTCCTGCCATAATAAGTATGACAGTGTAATATAACTTCTATAAATGAAAAACCGCGGTTCTTTATTCCTTCTGATACAAATTTCGGAATCTGAGCAGCATGATACGAGGTAGTACGTGCTACATATGTAGCACCTGAACCACTTACCAGATCACACAGGTCAAAAGCCTGTTCAATATTACCGTAAGGGGCGGTAGTACCAAAAGAACCGTATGGAGTAAGAGGAGAATACTGACCGCTGGTCATACCGTAAATACTGTTATTTAAGGTAATTACAGTCATATCTATATTTCTTCTGGCACCATGTATAAGGTGATTACCTCCTATGGCTGCACAATCACCATCTCCCGTAACAACTATTACATGTAATTCAGGATTTGCATGTTTGACACCTGTGGCAAAAGCGATAGCCCTGCCATGAGCGGTATGAAGGGTATTAAAATCAACATATCCGGGCATTCTGCTTGAACATCCTATGCCTGAAACCATAACAACTTTATTCCGGTCAAGCGAGAGGTCATCTATAGCCTGCAATATACCCCTTAATACTATACCATTACCACATCCGGCACACCATATATGGGGGAATCTATTTAATCTCAGGTATTTTTTTATATCGGATTTTGTAACCATCAATTATACACCTCAACAAGCTTTTTCATTATTTCTTTTGGTGTTATCAACTCACCACTGGCTTTAGAAAGTAAATGAACTTGAGCTCTTCCTTTTACAGATCTTTCTACTTCATAAACAAGTTGTCCGAGATTCATCTCACATACCAGTATATGTTTAACTTTTTCAGATATTTCAAACAATTCTTCGTCAGGAAAAGGCCATATGGTTTTAGGTATAAAGGTTCCGACTTTCATACCTTTTTCCCTGGCTTCACTGGCTGTACGAAGGGCAGATCTTGCAGTTGAACCATAGGCAAAAATTACTAATTCTGCATCTTCCACATGATCGTGTTGAAAATCTATAAGATTGCCCCTGGAATTTTCTATCTTGCCATTTATTCTTCTTATAAGTATATCATTTTTTTTCGGGTCATTTGTAGGAAATCCTGTCTCATCATGAGTAAGTCCTGTCACATGATAGCGATAGCCTGAACCGAAATTAGCAAGTATGGCTGCACCTTTTTCATCTCCCCTGTACGGAACATATTCGTCAGGAGGACATGAAGGCTGTTTTCTGTTTATTATTGTTATTTCTTCAGGTGCAGGTATTCTGATTCTTTCTCTCATATGTCCTATGATTTCATCCATAAGTAAAATCACAGGCACCATATAATCTTCTGATAGATTAAAAGCTTTTATCGTAAAGTAAAAAGTCTCTTCAATAGATGTAGGACAGAGGGCTATTATATTATGATCACCGTGAGTTCCCCAGCGAGTCTGCATCATATCTCCCTGTGCAGGTGACGTAGGGCCTCCCGTACTCGGGCCAAGTCTCTGAACATTAACTATAACACAGGGAATTTCAGTAATACAGGAGAAACCTATAAGCTCCTGCATAAGAGAAAATCCCGGCCCGCTTGTAGCAGTCATAGATTTGGCACCTGTTAAAGATGCGCCGAGCATTGCTGCAATACTTCCTATTTCATCTTCCATTTGAATAAATTTTCCTCCTATCAGAGGAAGCCTTGCTGCAAGAGATTCTGCAATCTCTGTAGAAGGTGTAATAGGATAACCGGCATAGAAAGACACTCCCGCCATAAGAGCACCTTCCACACATGCCTCATTACCCTGTAACAACTGGTAATTTCCTTCTTTTTTCAAGTCATTTCACCTCCCCGGGATATACTTCAATAGCCAGATCAGGACATCTCAGGACACAGAGCCTGCAGTTAATACATTCATCTTCATTCTTAATATCAGGTTTACCAAGTTCACCTGCTTCATAAACATGTTTCGGGCAGTAATGAATACAGATCCCGCAACCCTTGCACCAGCTATAATTAATTTCTATAGTAAATTTTTTCTTCTCTTTTACTGATGACAAAATAATAGATTTTACCTTTTATGGTAAATCCTTCACCTCCCTGTGGTTGATAGGGTATGACGGGAGGATATTACCTGTTTATATTTTTACCCGTCAAAGCCACTGTAATAAACACTAATTCGACAGTAATACAATTACTACCTTCTAAAATTAGAAAATAGTAAAAGGTGAAGAGTGAAGAGTGAAGAGTGAAAAGAAATAGTTTTAACCTTTTCACTTTTCACTTCTCACCATTCACTTCTTACCTTATCTACGACCTGACTCATTACCTGTGCTGCATGAATACGTATATTTTCATTTTCATCTTCAAGAGCTTTATCTATATAATCGAAAACCCTGTTTATATTATGCTCTTCTGCAACGGCCATAAGAAGATTAAGGGCTTCCATTCTTATTTCCGGCTCCCGTGCTTTATAAAGCTTTTCTATATAGGAAAATATATTTCTGTTTCCCGTAAAATTCTTGAAAGCCAGAAAGTCTTCCGATGCAATGGATATGGTTTCTATTACCGTTACTTTTGCACCATACGGTATATCAACAGAACATATAACATTCAGGAGAGGGAATCTGGTTTTTCTTATAAGACGTTTTAATGGCATAAGAAGATCTCTATGGCAGAAAAGAAGGGGAAGTTTTTCTTTCTCGCAGAAAGATTTCACTGCATCTTCCATAGCATTAAGAAGTAAATCTTCCGACTTATCATCAAGAACAAGAATATTTCCTTCAAGGTGCCTCTCTACGGATTTTAACAGTTCTTTTTCAATAGAAGATTCAAGGGAAAAAACCTCTATCTCTCCTTTTTGATTCTGATATCTTTTTGCACTTGCAAGGGACTGACGGACATAAAGAGTAAGTTCATCGGTATCTTCCGTTATGGCAGAATAATCTCCAAGCGTTTCCAGAATGGAAGGTAAATTTCTTATAGAAATATTTTCAGCGAGAAGATTTTTCAGTATCTTTTTCAATTCGCCGAGACTGAACATATGGGGATAAACCTCTTTAACAAGGGAAGGATGAGTTTTCTCAACAAATTTCAAAAGATGAGCCACTTCCTGCCTTCCAAGAATATGAGGTGCATATTTTCTTACAAGCTCTGTTATATGTGTGGCAATAACACTCAGAGGCTCAAAAATCATACATTTTTTTTCTTCTGCTTCTTTAATATGCTGAAGGTCAATCCAGATTGCAGGCATGCCAAAACCGGGTTCTTTACATTTATAACCTTCCAGAGTATTTATGATATGTTCCGGACCTACAGCCAGAAGTTTATCCAGAAATATTTCCCCGTAGGCAACTTCCCTGTCATATATTTTCATTATATAACCATTCGAATTGATATGATAGGAATCTTTAAACCTGACCCCTGGCAATACCAGTCCGAGTTCAGAAATTATATGTCTTCTTATGGAATTTATTCTCTCTAACAATTTGGAACCCTGGTTAGGATCTACCAGCAGAAGGAGACTTCTGCCAAGTTCCAGTGTTATGGGACTGACAGGCGACATAACAGGCTCTTTTTGTTTTTTCCCCGTATCCCCCTTCGGAAGGAGTAATAAAGGTTTCTGTTTTTCTTCTCTGGCAAAATCTTCTCTTAATTTATTTATCTCTTCTTCCAGTTCAGGAACTGCCAGATCTGAAATTTCATAATAAGTACCGCCAAAAAAAATATACTCGGGACTATCCTGGGCAATACTCAGACCTGTACTGTAATTTTTAAAGGCTTCACTTTTTTTATTTTTTCTGCAATAACAGAGAGCCATACCGAAATAAAAACCGGGAAAATCTTTAACATTCTGTAAACATTCTCTGTAATGCTGTTCTGATTTTTCAATCTGTCCTGACAGAAAATGGACAAGACCGATATTATGAAGAGTAATTTTCTCATATGGATTTATCTCAAGAGCCCTGTAATAATAAGAAAGGGCTTCTATATAATTTTTCCTTGAACAGTTTTCAACACTTTTGATTTCCTCTTCTTTAAAATTCAAATTTACCAGTATATTTGTCAGTTCTTCTTTAGAAAACATGCTGTTTTTTAAAGATTCCACTATTTTAAATTTATCATCTCTAATCTTCTCTTTTACATCTTCTATGGTTTTTTCGTTGATTTCATACCATACCCTGCCTTTTATGAGTGATATATCTCCCAGTCCTCTCAGGGCATATACATCTTCAGGATTAACCCCTAAAGCCATTCTATGATATTTTTCCGCTTCGGAAAATTCTTTAGCTTTAAGACAGACTTTACCCAGGGCATTAAGAGCATAGACATCTCTGCGGTTCATTTCGATTGATTTTAAAAATTCTTCTCTCGCTTCCATGAGTTTACCATCTTTTAAATAAATATTCCCCAGGTTATAATGGACTTCACCGTCATTACCATCCAGTTCAAGAGCTTTATTATAATATTTATAAGCTTCGTCGAATTTCCCCCGGAAATGATTTATCCTGCCAATTCTAAAGAAAACATTTTTATTAATTTCTCCCTTCTGGATCATCTGTGTATATCTGTTATATTCTTCTTCAATATCATAAAGAGAAGGATTATAAAAAGAATCCCCCTTAATTTCAGCATCTTCTTTCTTCTCTTCCAGAAGTTTTAGTGGCGGCAATGAATTTTTTATTGCCTTCAGGCTTTTATCCATAATAAATACTCCTTCCTTTATATCGTGATACGTAACGCGTAACGCGTGACGCGTGATCTACTATCAGTCACATATAAACTGCCATGACCGGGTGGTTACAAAGAAGAATGAAAATCTAATCCACTCTTCACCTTTCACTCTTCACCCTTCACGCATCTCATACAACATTACTCGCCGATGATTTTCACAAGGACTCTTTTTTTTCTTTTACCGTCAAATTCTCCGTAAAAAACCTGTTCCCATGGACCAAAATCCAGTTTACCATCAGTTACGGCAAGAACGACTTCTCTTCCCATTACACTCCTTTTGAGATGGGCATCGGCATTATCTTCATATCCGTTATGGCGGTATTGTGAGTAAGGTTTCTCCGGAGCCAGCTTCTCAAGCCATACTTCGAAATCATGATGTAGGCCCGGTTCATCATCATTTATAAACACACTGGCAGTAATATGCATGGCATTACAGAGAAGCAATCCTTCTTTAATACCGCTTTCTTTTAAACATTCTTCCAACTGCGGAGTAATGTTGATTAATTCCCTTCTGTTCTTTGCTTCAAACCATAATTCTTTTCTGTAACTTTTCATTAGTAGTGTCCGGTATGGAACAATACCGGCCACTCTTCACCTCCTATTTCTGAAAAACTTTTACAATACCGGGTGTAGATTTATTTCCCTGGGCATCTCTGGCCATAACAGTAACAGTATATTCACTTCCGGGTAACTGATTACCTGTTTTCACTTTATATTCAAAAACTCCTCCCCGATTTACTTTAATATCTTCACTGATAACTCCGCTGTCTACAGGTCCAATACCTGGAAGATTACAGGTAATTTTCACCTCTATATGCACTGTAGTAAAAGGTCTTGTCTGACCGGAAACAACAAATTGATTTGCTACAAAATCACCTTCACCGGGCTGAGTTATCTTTAATAAAAGTTCACTGGCAACTATAGAAATTAACCTGTCTGATATAGATTTAACAGTTTCACCGGAGGAACTGATAATATATCCGGTAACAGGAGCATTTAACACATAATCTCCTTTTTGAACCGTGTAGGAACCTATATATAATCCCGGAGTTCTGAATGATTCATGTAAAGGCAGACCTTTTTTCCATTCACCTATATCAAAATAGGCTTTCTGATAGGGTTCACCAAGCATTTGAACTTCCAGAACATCTCCTTTTTCAAGTATTTTTCTGCAATTTACTTTAAAAGAATTAATTATTCCATCACCATAAGACAGGGAGGATAAAAAAAATAAGATCAGAAAGGTAAGTATTATTGTGTATTTTTTTGACTGTACCATAACAATAAAAACCTTTCTATCGTTAGAATATTTATATTCATAATTTATTACGATACAGTTCTTTTCACGATACATAAATCCCCGCTCCGGTATTACAGATAAATAAGAGCTGTTTACAGTGTATTTAATAATTCGTAATGCGTAATGCGTAATGCGTAACAGGTTATTATCCATTCGCATCACACATCACACTTTACGCATTACGAGGTTGTTAATTATTAATTGTCATAAAACTAACTATACATTGCTATGATTTATAATATACTAAAGTTCTAAGTAAAGATGAATTTATCCTTCTCTATAGAAAAAGAAGTAAAAAAAGAAGATTTTAAAGATTACTAATTCTTTGGTTCTACTGAAGCTCTCAACTCAAATGTTTCATTTCCGGAGTCATTATTAGCACCTGTGGCAAAATTTACGGAAGCATTTTTTCTTATATTTTTTTTATAAGTTAAATTAAGCATAATAATATTACGTTTTCTCTGAAATACAATCCTGTCAAGACCTGTAGAAATTTTCTTTTCAATATTAACATCCCCTGAAGGGGTAACAAGAGAAGTATTTAATGTCAGTATAGAAGGAAAATCAGTCTGACTGTGAGAACTGTATTTTCTATAAAGAGTTCTCCCTTCTGCCGGAACAGGCTGAGAGGAATTAGGATCGGGAAAGGTAAAATATATTATGTGTCCCTGCCATAAAGGGTTTCCTATTAAATCATTATCTATCTGAAACTGATGGTTATCAAAAGCGCTTTCAAAAGAAATACTGTAATCCTGTATAAATACAGATTCTATATTTGTCATAGTAAGGTCATTTATAATCCTTTGAACAACCATTTCACCACTCTGCTGCACTTCAGAACTGCTCTGACCTATCTGCCAGCTTTTCAGACCAACATCAATAGCTCCGTACAGCCCGACAAGAAAAAGAGAAAAAACTATTGTTGCAACAGCCATTTCTACTATTGTCATACCGGATTTAAATTTATAAACCATATATTACCACCTTTTTATATTCCTGGTCTGGCAATAAGAGTTCTCATTTCTATTGTTTTTCTTTCTTCAGATTTAGCCCACGAAATAACAACAGAAACTCTCTTTAATTCACTTAATAACATATCACCATCTATTTCACCATCAGCAGAATTTTCTACAAAAATAATATACTCATAATCTACATCCTTAATACGTTCAATTCCTCTGATTTTATACTCATTCGCCGTATTCCATATAGATATTTCTGCCGTATCATCAGTTACAGGAGTGGAAGAAGTTCTCACAGAAGAAGAAGTAGATTCCGACACTTCACTCACATTAACTATGTTATTTACTATATCAATCTTTTTTATCACTGTCGTAAAATCCAGATTTTTAAGTTCTGTTATCTTGGACTCTGCAAGGTTTAATGCAGTTAATCTATATCTGGTTTTCTTAATAGCATAAGAACCTTTTACAAAAACGCCGAGTATAACGACTATTATCACGGATAAAAGACCTACAGCCGTCATAATCTCTGCCAGAGTCATAGCTTTTTTTCTAAAATATTTGCTCATATGTCCTGCCTTTGACAAAATCATACACATAAGGTTAAATCTGACTTTTATACCATAACAATTCCCGTACCTTTAAATTCTTTTCCAGGAACTTATTCTTACCTTGACTCTATTTCCCTGAAGATCTATCATTTTTTCCATATAATCCAGATCCTGCTCCACTTTAATCTTACCGTTAGCACTTGCCGTATCCAGCATAACACTTATATCTTCCCCGGAGTCACCTGAATAATTATTCATTCCTATTATAAATCCGTCCAGTGTAATAGATGGCTCTCCTGTTGCTCCGCTGTATCTGTTTCCCAGAGTAGTATAAAGCTTTCCTGCTCTGTTATCTGTATAAAGAAAAGACAGGTTAGCAGGTAAAACCTTTATTTCTCCTGTAAGTCCGTAGTTGTCCACTATGACATTCCCTTCTATATCATAGGCTACAATACCGTAAGGACAATTAGGATCTACGTCAGGGCCGTTCGGGTCGGGAGGATTATTGGGGTCGAGAGGCACAACCGACAGTTTTATATTCCCGCAGTAATGAACATCCTGATATTCAATATCGCCCGGTGAGTCCGGATATGCAATAGTAAGCCCTCCATAGCTTTTCATCAGATAACCGGCATAACCGTTTGGCAGGGTATGGTACTGAATTTCTGTCGTATTGAGGTACTTTGTATTATCAATAACTTCATCTTTAGCGATAAATTTTCTTGCCATCATATCCTGAATATAGGGATTATCTTCGGCTTCAGGACTGTCTGCACCTATGAGAGAAATCTTTGCATCATCACCGGCATATATAAGGCCTTTGGCATAATAATCTTTCGCTCCCGGAATAAAATCAATTTTCAAATCATCTTTTGCCAGAACATTTATAGCATCAGAATTTACTCTCTGCATAAAATTTACCTTACCTTTTGAAACAATATTTCCCTGTCCTGTAACCTCCATTTCAAATATTGTATGTGTATCGGAGTAAAGACTGTTTCCTCCGAGATCAAGTCTATAATCAGTACCGGAATATCTTGTATCAATTTTATTAAATTTATATACACTGTTTTCTACATGAAGGTAAAACCTGTTGTTTTCATTTATTATATCGGTGATACTTTTACCGCTGTCATTTGAAGCAACAGAACCTCCTATGGCAACCTTATCTTTTACAAGTTTTACAGAACCGTCTGTATTGATTACCAGTCCATTGTAAGAATTATACCCTTCATATGGATAAATACGCTTCTTCCCGTTTGGGCCTGAACCTGAAACAGGTAATTCAAGAGCTATAGTGTCTCCCAGACAGGACTGCAAATTTTTAGAGATTTCACTGCCTCCTGAAAGTGCAATATTAGGATCCAGTTCATAAGTCACAGGAGAAATCGGTATTGAACCACATGCTTTCTTACTGTAATTAAAGTTTTCTGTACTATCATCTGCATAGGTAACTATTAATTTGTAATCTGCTTTACCTGTAACTCCATTTGCCGTAATTTTCGTATAATCTTTATTAAAAGTCCACGTTGTATCATCACCGACGCAGTCAGCATATGAAGATTCAATAAAAGTATAACTATCAACCGGTATATCCATAGATTTCACAGTTTTACCTGATTTATTCTCATACCATTCTTTATTTGCCATTTCAGATGCAATAAAATTCGTTCTATCTACAGCATATGATTCAAGTTTCGGTATACCGGAAGCGTCAATTTTACTTGCTTCTGTCATAAAAATTCCCATTTTGCTCTTAGTCAGTTCAGGATTGGTTTCATAATTTCTAATTCCCAGTTCTCTCATTATCGTATAATTACCGGAAGGAAGATTTGCCGGCAGATTATTCGGGTCATTTTTACTATCTGCTATTATATTGTCTATATCAATTGACGATATCATTTCCTTGGGAGCATGTGCTTTTTTCTCGCCGCCGTACAGGCTATCTTCTATATTAATGGCACCGCAGGAAGACAGCATGCCTCTGTCAGTAGAATTTACATCTGTCTTTATAAAAGTATTGGCATCGACTGTAAATATACCTGCATCAAGAGGATTATTCGGATCCATCCAGTTAGAATGTAATCTGCCAGGCTGTAAATTATTATTTTTCTTTCTTCCGAATATATCTATTTCACCTGCTTTGAGAAAGCATATTTTCCCTTCTGAAAGAACAGTCGAATTATAAGCATCTGCTCTTACAAAAATAACCTGAAGTCTTTCCACTGATTTCCCGTTGGCAGATCTGCCTGTAGATATAATCTTTGCCGTATAAGCAGGAGTCTGGGAGGTATTATCTTTTACCTTATTAAAGAGATTATTATAAGAATAATGGGTCTTGGAAGAATCAAAAGTAATAACAAAACTCCCTTTACTATCCTGAAGATCACCTGTCTTTCCAGGAAGAGAGGTAGAGTGAGCGCTTCCCCAGGTACCATCGGAATTTTTATATCCCCAGCTTGCATTGGCATTCAATTCTGCATAAGCATAGGCAATACCTGCTTCTGCTGCTTTAACAGCCTGAGTTTTACTTTCTACATTACCGGTCATATTTAAAAGATTTGTACTTATAAAAATTATGGAAGTAGTCATCATAACCATAAGAACGGTAATAAGCATAACAGATATAATAGCCATACCATATGTTTGCCGGAACTTTATTTTTAAATATACCATAAATTATCCCTCCACAAAAAGCTGAAGTTTAAAAAATATTATATTAAATATATTATAATTAAAAAAGAACTTTCAGTCAATCGTTCAAATGATGGATAATGTTATTCATTTTTTACCTGTCATTTTCAAAGGGAATCCTTAAAAATATTCAGGATTGAAGCAGATCTTTCCATCACATTACTAAAAATAATTAGTTTATAGTGTATTTCATAAGTTATTAGAATTTAAGTTAGCAGTGAGTGGTGAGTAGTGAGGAGAATATAGCACCGTCACTCACTACTCACTCATTAATTATGGATAGTTATGAAACTGACTATAAAGTAATAGAATACACTAAAAAGAACTCTCTTCGTAAAAACTTTATTAGCTATAAAATTTAATAGTAATTTACTAAACAGAAAAAAATAATTATCTAAATGTTAACGAAATGTTTACAATTAATTCATTATTTCCTTATCAGGTTTGATATAATATAATCATAAGGAAAATTCTTTTTTTCTTACAGAGGAATCTTAAAAACTGAAGGGAAAAATCAATTAATTGAATAATAAGACAATCAGGAGGAATATATCTTGAAAATAAACACTTTAAATTCAGGAATTTATACAGGAACTACTGTTAAGGCTACAAAAAGTGAAAAGCCTCAGAACGATAAATTTGTAAAAAGTGAAACCAGTGATCTCAATCTTTACAATCCTATCAAAGTAAGAGTCAAACGTGATGGTAAGCAAATATCAAGCATATCGAGAAGCGAATTCGGACTTGCCGTTTTTGCCAGTACTGCAATGCTTCCTACCCCCATGCATGAAGCTTTAAAGACAGTTAGTGTAATATACACAAATGACATACATGGTGCTATAACACCTTCGAAAGACGATACAAATCCGGGAGGTCTTAAAGGAGGAGTAGCCTATGTAGGTTCAGCCATAAAAGAGTTGAAAGATAAAGCAAAAGATAATTATGTCCTGCTGGACGGCGGAGACTGGGGACAGGGTTCTTATGAGTCAAAACTTACAAAAGGTAAAACAATGATAGATGTAATGAACAGTCTCGGCTATGATGCAGGTGAAATAGGAAATCACGAATTCGACTGGGGCAGAGCGGCCCTTAAAGATATGATAGATGAAGCGAAATTCCCTGTTCTCGGAGGTAATATCCTGGAAGACGGAAAACTTATTGAAGGCGTTAAACCATATACAATGAAAGAAGTAAATGGTATGAAAATAGGCATCATAGGACTTATAAGCCCCGAAACGCCCGGGGCGGTAGATCCGAAAAATATAACAGGATTAAAATTTGCCTCTGCAAAAGAAACTGTAGAGAAATATATTCCTGAACTCAAAGAGCAGGGGGCAGACCTGATATTTGTCCTTTCTCACCAGGGAGATGTAGCAGATGAAAAACTGGCTTCTTCCGTCACAGGTATAGATCTGATAGTAGGAGGACACAGCCATACTCTTATGGAAGAAGCGAAAAAAATAAAAGAGACCCTTATAGTTCAGGCAGGAACACAGGGAGAAAAAGTTGGTTCCATAAATCTGGCAATAGATCCCCAGACTAAAAAGATTGTATCCTTTAAAAATACCCTTATACCTGTAACAGATCAAAATTTCAAAGCTGACCCTGAGATAGAAAAAATAATAGCTCCCGTTGTAAATGAAGCGAAAGAAAAAATGTCTGAAGTGGTTGGCAAAACTAAAGTAAACCTTACTCATGACAGAAAAAAGGTTTTTGAAACTGTTATGGGAAATGTCCTTACAGATGCTATGAGGGACTCTACAGGGGCAGATGTGGCCATGCAGAATTCGGGAGGTATAAGGGATCAGATAATGGCCGGAGAAGTCACAATGGGCGATCTTTACAGAGTAATGCCCTTTGATAAATTTATAGTTTCTATGGACTTAACAGGAAAACAGATAAAAGATCTTATGGAAAACAGTGCCGGAAGAAAAAAGGGAAATATGCAGGTTTCCGGTATAACAATGGATATAGAACCAAAAGCGGCGAAATGGCAGAAAGTTTCAAATATAAAAATAGGCGGTGTCCCTCTGGATATGAATAAGGTCTACAGGGTAGCAACAGATGATTTCCTTGCAGGCGGAGCAAATGGCTATAACACCTTTACTGAAGGGAAAAACATTACCTATGGAGGAATACCTGCAATAGATGAACTGAAAGCCTATATAAAGAAACATTCACCTCTTACAGAAGCCAATGCAAAAGTAGAAGGAAGACTTAATTTCCTGAGTCCTCCTCCGACCTTTAGTTAAAATAATTTCTTAACGGATAATACGTAATGCGTGATGGGTAATAAAATGAATTCATCGCGCATTATTTTTATATAAAGGATGTGTTAATCATCAGAATAATAAATTTTTTTATTGCTTCGGTTGCTGTTTTACTGATAATATACAATTATATCAGACTCTTTAATACTATCGACATGAAGCTTATAGCACCCCTGGCAATCACTCTTATCATAGCAACTCCTGTAATGTTGTATTATATGTTCCTTCATAATAAACAATATAAGAATGGAAAATTTTAACCTGTTGGACTGATAATTAATGGAGTTATTATTATATTTTATGATATAATAATAAAAGAAGATTAATTTACAGATGATTAATGCCAGGATAGCCTAAAATCGGCATTTTCCCAAGAAAGGCCCGGTAATCATATATGCTCCAGAAAGTGGTAAAAAAGACTCTTCTTACCGGCTTCTCTGAAGTCAGAGAAAATCTATCTTACTGGTTGAGTAAGAGTCCTGAGGAACGTATTGCAGCAGTTGAATTTCTAAGGAGGCAGTATAATGGAAGTAGAACCGGACTTCAGAGATCTGCTAAAGTTATTCAACGAACACAGAGTTAATTACATAATTGTCGGAGCATATGCAATGGCCTATCATGGTGTTCCCAGATATACAGGTGACATAGATATCCTTGTCCGTCCCGATCGTGAGAATGCAAAATCCATCGTCTCTGCATTGGATGAATTCGGTTTCGGCTCTGTCGGACTTACGGCAGAGGAATTTACAGCCCCTGACAGGGTTGTACAGCTTGGCTTTGCACCGGTCCGAGTGGGTATAATAACATCAATCACCGGAGTTTCCTGGGAAGAGGCAGAAACAGGACAGGAAACAGGAGTTTATGGTGATGTTCCCGTTTATTATATAGGGAAAACACAGCTTATAAAAAACAAACGTACCCTTGCAAGAAAAAAAGACATGGCAGATTTAGAGGCTCTCGGCGAAGAGTAAGATTAAACCAGTTTTTTTACACGAGGAAGAGATTCTATGAAAAAATTTTCCACAGACTATTCCCGGGAAGAAAGACTTCCCCGGGAGGAAATAACAAAACTGAACAGTGAATTAAAATCTCATCCTCTTATTCCTGTTTTATTGAACAGTACTACCGATATTATAATGATACTGAACAGATACAGACAGATAGTAACGGCAAATAAAAATTTTCTCGAAGTTTTAAAAATAGAAAGTGAAGCTGAAATTCTCGGGAAAAGACCTGGAGAGGCTATGAGCTGTATCCACTGTAAAAGTAAAAGCTGTGGCACTACAAAATTCTGCAAATACTGCGGAGCCATTAATGCCATATTTAACAGTCAGAAATTTAAGTGCAGAGATATTCAGGAATGTAATCTTACTGTAAGAACCCTGTCAGGGCTTCAGGGTTTTAATTTCCTTGTTACTGCCAGTCCTTTTGAATTTAACGAAGAAAGCCTTGTTGTTTTTGCTATCCGTAATATATCGGAACAGAAATTTCACCATTCCGTAGAAAGGATATTCTTTCATGATGTCTTAAACCTTGCCGGCGCAATAAAGGATTTCATGGAACTTTCTCCTGAAATATATCATGCAGGGCTTAAGGAATTCCATACGGAAGGTTTAAGGATTGCCAGACAATTAATATCGGAAATAGAAACTCACAGGGATCTCATGTCTGCAGAACAGGGACAGTTAGAAGTTAAAATTGAAGAAATATATGTTCCCGATTTCCTGTCCCTTCTTGTAACACTTTATAAAAATCATAAGGTCTGTGAAGGTAAATTCATTGTCCCTTCTTTTAAAGGAGATATTTCTTATATATGTTCAGATAAAATACTTCTATCCAGGATACTGGGTAATCTCATAAAAAATGCCCTTGAAGATTCAAAAGCCGGAGAAACCGTCACTGTTACCTATAAAAATGACACAGACGGCATAAAATTTATTGTTCACAATAAAGGTTTTATGACAGAAGACGTTCAGCTTCAGGTCTTTAATCGTTCTTTTTCCACAAAAGGAGAAAAGGGCCGCGGCTTCGGCACTTATACAGTAAAACTGTTACTTGAAAGATATCTTAACGGATACGTCGAATTTACATCAACAGAAAAAGACGGAACTATCTTTACAGTATCATTATAAAAGTCAATCCTTTGTAGAAATATATAAACATTATTAACCTGATTTTACATCACATTCAGAAGGATAATCCATATAATTTAACGAATTCAATCATTATTAAAACATTCGATAAATAATCAGAGAAAGGGCTGTTACAATGAAAAAAACCATAATAATTTCCATCACCCTGTGTATAACACTCCTATCAATTTCCATCATTCTATCATCGTGTTGCAAGATCTTCGAAACGCCTGAGAGCTGGTATAATAAAGGCCTTGCTCTGGCAAATGAGGGTAAATACGAAGAATCCATTAAATGTTATGACAAAGCACTGGAACTGAACCCTGAATATAAAGACGCATGGAATAAAAAAGGAAATGCTCTTGTCTGTCAGGGTAAATATGAAGATGCAACTGTCTGTTATGATAAGGTAATAAAGCTTGATCCGAAAAATACTGAAGCTATGACTTCAAAGGGGACAATTTACGAAAAAGAAGGCAATTACGATGAAGCCCTTTCTATGTATAATAAGACCCTTGAAATTGATCCGAAATTAGTTGAAGTAATAGTCTACAAAGGTCTTATTTTAAACAAACAGAATAAATATGAGGAAGCTCTTTTGTGTTTCAAAGAAGTTTTAAAGAATGACCCCACAAATACTCTGGCTTTAACAGGAAAAGGAATTATTCTGACGACTCAGGGAAAATTTGATGAAGCTCTTAAATGTTTTGAAGAGGCTTTAAAGAGTGACCCGAAAGACACCTTTGCTCTCACAGGGAAAGGCACTGTGTTAATCAATCAGGGAAAACTCGATGAAGCCCTTAAATGTTTTGAAGAGGCTTTAAAGAGTGACCCGAAAAACACATTTGCTCTCACAGGGAAAGGCACTGTATTAATTAATCAGGGAAAACTCGATGAAGCTCTCAAATGTTTTGATGAAGTTCTGGCAAATAATCCGAAAAATGCAGAAGCCCTTACAGGTAAAGGTACTGTATTGATAAAACAGGGAAAACTGGATGAAGCGATTAAATGTTTTGACGAAGCTCTGGCAATCAATCCGAAAAATGTTGATGCCCTTGTCAACAAAGGACTTGCTCTTCTTAAACAGGGAAAATACAAAGAAGCTCTTGCATGTTTTGACATGGCTTTAAAACTTGATGCAAAAAATACAGAAGCCATGAATAATAAGGGAAATACTCTCGTTGCTACGGGGAAATATAAAGAAGCTTACGGCTGTTTCGATAAAATCCTGAAGATTGATCCCAAAAACGCTTCTGCAAAAGAAAATAAAAAGGAAGCAAAGAAGTCTTTTGCTACTGCCATAGAAGGTAATTACAGCGGGTCTATAAGCGGTGAAGCTACAGGAACAATCTCCTTTACTATAAAGGGCACAGGATGGAGCGGAAGTGTAAGCGGAACATATCATGGAGATCCTTACAGCGGAACTATTTCAGGCTCTATTAACCCTGACACAGGAGCTATGTCAGGCACTGTTTCCGGCGATGTAAGCGGTTATGGTTTCAGCGGAGTTATGACAGGAACATTATACGGTAATTCTGCTTCAGGTTCCTGGTATGCTTCCAATAATTATGGAAATCCTGTGGGATCATGGGATGCGGGAAAGTAAAACAGGAGTTACGCATTTTGTCATTGCGAAGAGCGAAACGACGAAGCAATCCCAACAGTTTTCAATATACCAGTGGGATTGCTTCGCTTCGCTCGTGATGACTGGTTTCTCCTCGTTTTTTGCGTAAGTCCTGGTAAAAGATTTGAGATAATACAGTTTATAATTGGCTTCCGGGTTTCAGGTGTCGGATTTTGGGTTTATAATTACCCAATACCCGGCACCTGACACCTATATAAATCTAGATTTTACCCTATGAGAAACCTGAATTTACAATAAGTAATAAATAACTGAAAGATTTTTACCTGCCCAGGATCTGTAAAATCTTCTCTTTATACTTCAACGCATCTCCGTCTTTTGGATTTATCTTTAAAACTTCATCAAAACATTTCAGAGATTCTTTATATTTTTTCTTCATTGCAAGGGAACATCCTTTATTGTACCAGATGACACTGTCTTTACTGTCAAGTTCCAGTGCTTTACTATAACATTCAACTGCTTCTTCGTAATTTTTCTTTTCGTAAAGACATAATCCCTTCATATTCCATGGCTGTTTATAGGATGGGTTAATTTCTGTGGCTTTATCGAAACAACTTATTGCTTCATCATATTTTCCCTGTTTATATAAAATATTTCCTTTGCTTTTCAGGATATAAACATTATCAGGTTCTTTCTCCAGAGCTTTATTGTAGGCCTGAAGCGCTTCTTTATATCTATCCTGTGCTTCCCACCTCTCCCCTTCTTTATACAGGTTATCAGCTTCACTGTTCTGCCTGTAAAACAGTCCGGCATATATGACAGGTAAAGCCAGTATAATTATTACTGTAGTAATAAAAACAAGAATCTTTTTATTGATGCCCTTCCTTTGAGCTGCCACAGGTTTTTCCATTTCTACCTGAGTCTTATAGGGAACTGTAGATAATATAGAAGGAACAGAAGTTTTTTCGTGCGTCTCCGGTATCTGATAAACATCTGTAGCTCTATGTGTAAATACAGGAGAAGAAACACTTATTTTCAACAGAGCTTCTTTCATCTGAGAAGCATTTCCGTATCTGTCTTTCGGGTCAGGGGAAAGGGCTTTCATGACTATTTCTTCAAGTTCTTTCGATACTCTATTATTTAAATTCCTTACAGGTTTGAATACAAAGGATTTTACCGGCACCATTCCTGTAAGGAGACAGTGCATGGTGGCTCCAAGTGAATAGATATCACTTCGTGGTTCTGCTCGTCCATGAAATATTTCAGGAGGGGAAAATCCCGGAGTTCCTATGACAGTTTTTGCAGTATCACTTTCCGGGTCTATTTTTCTTGCTATGCCGAAATCTACAAGTATTATTTTTTTATCTTCCGACCTTAACATAATGTTTCCCGGCTTCATATCTCTGTATACAACGGGAGGTGTCTGACCGTGAAGATATATTAAAGCCTGAAGTATATCTATTGACCATGAAATAACAAATTCCTGAGGTACTATTCCTCCTTCATATTGTCTCATAATTGTATCAAGATCATAGCCTTCTATATATTCCATGACGAGATAATAACGGGAGTTTTCTATGAAATAATCTATGAGTCCCGGCAGGTTCTGATGCCTGAGTTCAAATAAAATGAGTGCTTCTTTTTTAAATCTTTTTATGAAATATTCTTCTAATTGAGGGTTTTCTGCCTGAGGAAGCATTTCTTTTACGGCACAGGCCTTTTTCTCAAATCTATGATCAAGTGCTTCATAGACCGCCCCCATGCCTCCTGATTTGATGAGTCTTTTTATTTCATATCTATTGTCAAGCATATTGCCTGGCCTAAGACTGGAATAAGATTCATCTGAAAGGCTCTGGCCGCAGGACCGGCAGTTTTTTATATTATTTTCATTTTTATGGCCGCATTTATCGCAATATAGTGGCATATGCTTTTTTAAATTTACATTATATATAAAAGTTTTCTTACGTCACACTTAAAACCAGGCAATATATCTCCGCCGGTAATTTCATCATCTATATTTAAAATAATTGCATTTCCGGAACATCCTTTATAGACAATCACTGTGTAATCCTGTGGGTCTACTACCCAGACTTCTCTCACACCTGCTTTTAACCAGTCATTTACTTTTTCTACAATCTTCGAATATCTATCTCCCGGAGAATTTACCTCCACTACAAGATCTGGCATGACAGTTGAATAGCCATCGGTAATTTCATGAAGAGAAAGCCTTTCATTACTTTTAAAAGCCATATCAGGAGCCCTCACTGTGTCCGGCTCTGAGAAGAGTTTATAGCCTGTTTCCGATGAGGTTGTTATACCTGATTTATTTTCTGCTACAAATCTGCCTACTATCTGTATAATTCTGGAAGCTATGACACCGTGCCTCTCTCCGGAAGGACTCATTTTGTGTACCACTCCTTTAATTAATTCATATCTGCCACTTTCGGAAAGTTTAATCAAATCAAAAGCATTACAGGTTTTTTTTACTGCTGTATCCACAGGGCACCTCCATTCCGGGTAATCTAAAAATGTTCCTGATTATATTCTATCATAAGGAGGTATAAAAACAAGACAGATATAATACAATTCTCATCTATCACTTATTTAAAGCCTTTTCTTTATTCTCCTTAGCAATTTTATTATCAGGTTCAATAGCCAGAACTTTATCGTAGGATTTTACTGCTTCACCATATCTTCCAAGTTCATATAAAGTAACACCTTTATTATTCCACGCAAGAGTATTTGATGGGTTAATTTCTGTGGCTTTATTAAAAGATGTGAGTGCTTCGTCATATTTTCCTTCTCTGTATAAACATTCTCCCTTATTGTTCCACACATAATCATATTTAGCATCAAGCTTCAGGGCTTTATTAAAACAATCAAGACCTTCTTTATATTTGCCCTGTGCTACAAGAGCCTCCCCTTTCCCGTTCCAGGCAAACATATAATCAGGAGAAATCTCAAGAGCTTTATTACAGGATTTTACCGCTTCTTTATATTCTCCCATATCATAGAGGGCAAGGCCTCTGTTGTACCATGTAACGGTATTTTCTGGCTCAATTTCCAGTGCTCTTTCATAGCAAGTAATTGCTTCGTCATATTTTTCTTCTTTATATAAAGCCCATCCTTTATCCATAAGAGCAGGTGCATATTTTCCGTCAATATCCAGTGTTTCATCGTAATATTTAATTGCTTCTCTGTATTTTCCGTCTTTAGATAAGATCACACCTTTTTTATAAAGAACATCTTTATCATTACGATTGATTTCTAAAACCATGTCATAGTAATCCGCTGCTTCTCTGTATTTTTCTTTGCTGAAAAGATAATCGCCATAACTTTCAAGGGAATTTCTTTTGCTCTCAAGAATTTTCTCGTCAGATTTAATACTGAGAGCTTCATCGTAATATTTAATGGCTTCTTCATATTTCCCCTCTTTATCCATAGACATGGCTTTGTTGTAAAGTTCTGTATAGTTATTATTTTTATTAGATATATAAAAGCCAATCAATAAAAAACCGGCCAGAAGGAGAATAACCAGTATTACGGCAGGAATAATGTATTTATTACTTTTTCTTTTTTCAGGATCTAAAGGATAATTTACAGGAATTGTAGCTCCATAAAGCTCTGTCCCTGTTTTATAAGGAAGGGTTTTGACAGATGGTGCCGGAGAAAGAGAAGTCTTTTCACTGGTTCCTTCCGATAATTCCGTAAGGGCTTTTTTCATGGAAGTTGCACTCTCATAACGGCCGTCTATATTCATTGTAAGGGAATGCATAACTACAGACTCAAGGCCGGAAGACACGGAAGGATTTAATATTCTTACAGGCTTGAAAACAAAAGGTGTGAGAGGCACAACACCTGTAAGGAGACAGTGCATGGTGGCTCCGAGTGAATAAATATCAGTTCTCTCTTCCGGCCTGCCTTCGAATATTTCAGGAGGAGAAAATCCCGGTGTTCCTATGGCAGTTTTTGCCTTATCTCCGTCCGGTTCTATTGTCCTTGCTATGCCGAAATCTACGAGAATTATTTTATTATCTGACGAACGAACCATAACATTTCCCGGCTTCATATCCCTGTAAACTACCGGCGGATTATGTCCATGAAGATATATTAATGCATCAAGGATCTCTTTCGTCCATTCTATTACAACAGGTTCAGGAACTCTTCCTCCTTCATAGCCTCTCATGATTGTATCAAGATCCTTACCTTCTATGTAATCCATTACAAGGTAATAACGGCCACCTTCTACAAAATAATTCCTTACCCTGGGAAGATTGGGGTGTTTCAGTTCATAAAGTATCATGGCTTCTTTCTTGAATCTATCGATGAGATAATTCTGAAGAGCCCTGTCTGTGGTCTGACTGAGCATTTCTTTTACCGCACAGGATTTTCTGTCGAACCTGTAATCAATGGCCTCATAAACTGCTCCCATGCCTCCTGCTTTAACCATACGTTTTATTTCATAATTTCCGTCCAGAATCGTTCCGATTTTCAATGTGCCTCCAGACGAAGAATCTGAAAGATTTTCTCCGCATGAAATGCAGGCTCTGGCGTTATCTTCATTTTTATGGCCACATTTATCGCAGAATACTGGCATATAATCTTTCCGTGAAGTACAGATTGTGAAAAGCAATATTTTGCTTCTCACAGGTCTCACATTCCTTAATGAGTTGAGCATTAATATTTAATATATTGCCATGACTGTCCATTCACAATGAAAAATGAGAACATGTTCCTCTCTTCACCCTTCACTATTAATTATTTATGCTTATTAAAGACAATCTTTTATTTCTTCCTGTTCTTCATATGCTTATATACAAGATGTCCTATAAATCCCACTGCCACAAGAACAACCAGTATATCAAGATATTTTGTAAATTTATGAACCAGTTCCCATCTTTCTCCGAGCCAGACTCCTGTATAGGCAAGAAAAGCATTCCACATAGTTGCTCCAACAAGAGTATAGATACAGAATTTCAGGAGGTTCATATTCCCTGCACCTGCGGGAATGGAAATAAAATGCCTGACTACCGGTATAAATCTGCAGAAAAATATGGTTTTTTCACCGTATTTTTCAAAAAATCTTTCCGTAATCTCCAGATGATGTTTATCCAGAAGCAGATATTTCCCGTATTTAAGTACAACAGGTTTTCCTCCGTAAGCCCCTACATAGTAAGATATGAGGGAACCGACAATACTTCCGATGCTGCTTGATATTATTACAAGAATCATATTAAATTTTCCCTGTGTTACGAGAAATCCTGCAAAGGGCATAACTCCTTCACTCGGCACAGGTGCTACCATACTCTCAAGCGTCATAAGGACAAATACTCCGAAATAACCTACTGTTTCAATAATTTTTGTAAAAAGATGGAAAAGCGATTCAAACATATTTTATTAACAAACTCCTTTTTTTATTCTAACGGCCATGACCGGTTCGGTCACAACAAAATATGAAAATCTGTTCCTCCCGTCACGCGTTACGCGTTACGCATTACAATTCTCATATTTTATTTATTTTTGACCATTTCTTTAATTACTTTAATATCAAATATCTGTATTCTTGCATTTCCCAGATCACAGACATAAAGCTTTGTTCCTTCTTTGTTTACAGCAAGACCCTGTATCTTTTTTAATCCCCCCTGTTCAGTTGAAGTAAATATACCTGCAAGGTCTCCTTTTTCCGTAAACAGGTCTATAACTCCTTCATCTTCATTTGCTCCGTAGAGGTATCCTTCTTTATCGAAGACTATACCTTCTACATCTCTGGCAAAATAATTTTTATAATTCTTATTATATTCTTTCCTGTATCCGTCAGGCAGTGATATGGGGTTTCCTGAAGTTCTTCCTATTTCTCCGAGATATTTTCCTGTCATATCAAAATATTCTATACGGCCGTTCCCTTCGTCTGCAACATAAATCTTATTATTATAAATCGTAATGGATTCCGGCTCGTCAAAATCTCCTTTACCGCTGCCTGTTTTACCGAATTTAAAGAGAAATTTCCCTTCCGGAGAAAACACTTGCACCGTGTCTGCTTCATTATCTACAGTATAGATATTATCTTTATCGTCAACACAGACACCCTGAGGTTTTAAAAATTCTCCGTCTCCTGTGCCGCGGGAACCGAAAGAAGATATAAACTGACCGCCCGCATCGAAGATGCTGTACCGATAATTATTCTGATCTGCACATATGAGAAAATCTTTTGAATTTATTGCAAGACCGACTACCTCGTTTTTAAAACATCCTTCTTTTAAACCGACAGAGTAAATGAATTTGCCATTTTCATCAAAGACCTGAACCTTCTTAATATCTGCAACATAAATATTTCCTTTTGAATCTACGGCTATACCGTCAAAATTCATAAACTGTCCGTCTTTTTTTCCTCTTTCTCCGAACACGGTCAGAGGTTTTATCTCTTTAATCTTTTCCGCACCACAGCCTGATAAAAGACACATCAAAATTAACAGCAAGCCGATTCTTTTCATTTTATTTCCTTCTTTCAGAATTTTCAGGAAGAAAAATTACTCGCCATCCCATGACGGGTCACAGAAAAAAATCCAATCAATAAATATTATTCTACTTCTTTACAAAAATCCTCTTTCAGAATATTTCATAAAATCAAAA
>DAIOEN010000058.1:0-35543 GCA_036746235.1 Vulcanimicrobiota bacterium
TTTGAAGGAACTTATACAGAAGATCTGGAAGGGGAAATAATAAGAACAGACGGTGTAATTGTCCCCGTAAACATTGTGACCTCAGGGGTAACACTTGGCAGCAGTCAGTTTATTCTCGGAATTTTCCGGCATATTTCATGTAATTCCAATAAAAGCTGACTGCTGATAGCTTACCATTATTCTTTTACTGTTTTTTCACACGATTTATCTATAGTGATTACCAGAGTTTTTCCTGTCTCTACTGTTGCATTTTTTTCCCAGTATATAAGAGGTGTTTTTTTTGTCTGCATATCAAGCATGTCGTCTGCCAGCAATGGCTCACTCCATAGAAAATAACTGCCGGCCTGTAAGAGCACTGCAGAAGCTTTATCAGGGTATAATCCAAGAGCCTGTAATTTTTCCCCTTTACTGTTACATATATATACTGTTATCATTCTGTCTGCTCTTATTCTATCGGTACATATTGTTATCATAGCTTTTGAATAAATCAGGTTTATTTTTAATATGCTATCCCCTTCTTCTTTATTAACAATCCCGATTTTTTTGCAACAACCTTCAAGCTGATAATAATATACCCCTTCTTTCTGAGCAGATGGTACGTCACTGAATAAATTAAGATCAATATTATAGGATTTGAAGATTGACATTAAAACATATGGTTCATTATTAATCAGTACATAACTTATCTCTTCATCATTCAAATAAATTTTTTTACCTGTTTGAGATAAAGACTGAAGCGGGATAAGCAGGATAATAAGAATAGTTATTATAGATTTTTTTAGCATAATAAATACCTCCCCTGTAGATTTTTATCTTATTTATACATTTATATATTTTATCAATAAAATCCTTCTTTATAAAAAATTATTGATTTTTTTTACGCCCTGTTTTATTATATTACAGACACAAATTTAGAAAGGAAGGGATTTAAATGAAAAGATTTTTTATTTTTCTCCTTGTAACTATTCTCTGTCTTTCAGTCACTTCTTTTGTTTTTGCAGCAGACAGAGGACTTAAGCCCGGTATTACTCTGGAAGAGTTTAAAGCCTACTGGGAACAGGCCGGGAAAACACCTGAAGGTTCTGTAAAATGCCTTATTATTGCGGCGCTTGAAACGGTAAAAGAAGGTAATAAAGACGGTAAAAAGATGTGGGGTATGGTACTTCATAAAGATTATGTAGACGGTAAAGGTGAAGTTTCAGACAGATTGGCCCTGGATCAGTGTTCCAGACAGATAAAGGGCACTGATTTTAAAGGAGCCATACTTACTTCTTACCTTGGAGGAACCCCGGAAAACGGTTATGTCTGTTCCTATGAAAATGACCTGGTTCTGGTTGATACACAGGCAATAACAGATGAAGAAGTAAAAATCTTTATACAGAGCGGCGGTAAAGATATGGCCACACCTGTAAGGCTCAGGAAAAATAAGGACGGTTACTGGAAAGTTGTGGAATATTCCTCTGTTTATACAGGTGTAAAACCGGTTGACAATAAAGATTTTTGATGAAATGTGAAGCATAATGCGTGATGTAAGAAACATGGCATCACGCATTACATTTCACGACCTTATTATCTGTATTCGTTCTCCATGGTCTGAACCATCTCTTCCGTAAGTGCTTCACTTTTGCGAAGTTCATCAAATTTATTGAGTAAATCTTTCACGGTAAGATGTTTTTTGTCTTTTTCCGTCAGTATATCTATAATCTGTCCTCTATGCATCATAACAGTCATGTTCCCCAACTCGAGGGCCTGCTCCATGCTGTGTGTTACCATCAGAACAGTGAGATTATCTCTTTCGATGAATTTCTTCGTAAGTGTTATTACCTGTGCTGCAGATTTAGGATCAAGTGCTGCAGTATGTTCATCTAAAAGCAGTACCTTCGGTTTTGTAATAACTGCCATTAGAAGAGTAAGAGCCTGTCTCTGGCCGCCTGAAAGAGAACCTATCAGGTTATTGAGCCTGTCTTCGAGTTTCATTTCAAGGTGTGTTATATGTTCCCTGTAACACTCAAGTCTTTCCTTATTGAGTCCTATGTTTAAGAGTCTTTTTTTCCCTCTTAACCAGGCCATATGGAGATTTTCAGCAACAGTTATATTGGGAGAAGTTCCTTTAAAGGGATCCTGAAAACATCTGGAAATAAATCTGGCTCTTCTGTAATCAGGTTCTGCCGTTACATCACACCCTGCAATTTCAATCGTGCCGATGTCAGGGAAGAAAGAACCTGCAATACCGTTCAGAAGCGTGGATTTCCCTGAACCGTTTGTTCCTATTACTGTTACAAAGTCCCCTTCTTTTATGTCCAGATTGATGTCCTGAAGGGCGTCAACCTCATTTATGGTTCCTCTGTTGAATTTTTTATGGAGATTTTTAATGTGTATCATCTCAAAATTTTTTCTGCCTTTTTTAAAACATGTTCAGGTATTTCAATATCAAATTGTTTTGCAAGCTTCAGATTTACATAAATCTTTTCAGGGACATAATTTTCTATCGGTATATCTTTCGGGTTTTCTCCTTATTTACATGTGCCATAGATTGAAGCGCAGGAGTCGATATGGTAATTATATAATCATATTTGTTCTGGACAATTTCCTGTGCTATTGCCTGACCTGTAGAAAAATCATTCTGCCCGCTTTTTTCATAGATTTTTATATTATTTTCTTCAAGAAGTCCGCTTTCTTGCAGTCTATCCTTGATACCTCTTGCCGTTTCCATCATAGGTTCCATATCATTAAAGCGAAAAAATGCAAGTTTTTTCTGTTTCTCCTGTGCAGAACGTTCTTTTTTTATTACAGTACCATCTTCCTTTATTACGATTGTTGCCTGTAAGAATAATTTTTCCGGTATCTTTATATTCAGTTTTTTTACTGCAGCCATATTTATGCCAAGTTCAATCTTTTTATAAGTTTCAAAGGGAATATTCTGAGGTTTTTCTCCTTTTAAAATTCTGTCAACCATACGGGCTGCCTGTATGCCGCTCAGGGCATAATCATATCCATAGGCGAAGACTGCTCCGTCTTTAAGTCTGTCTATATCATTTATGAGAATGGGAATATTTTTTGCATTTCCTGCTTTTACAATTGAGTCAAAGGCTGAAAAAACAATATTATCGGGAGGGAGAACAAACATGTCTATATTTTTCCCTGTAAGAGATGTAGCTGCCTGATATACTTCGGAAGAACCGTTAATGGTTACACCTTCGAAGGTAATATCACTGTCTTTCTTCACTTCCTTTTCCAGATTTCCCACATTGTATACTGCATTTACCTGTGACGGATCCCACATGGTTCCTATCTTTACTTTCCCCGGGAACATAGTTTTTACAATAGCAACGGTATTTTCCATAGGTATCCATCCGTAAACGCCTGTAACATTGGGCAGATGGTCATTATCACCGGAACCGGCTCCCAGTATGAAGGGATTTGCCACAGTAGCGAAAACGACAGGTATGGTTTTTGTTTTATTTATTGCAGCCTGTGTGGTACCGCTTGATATGGAAACAATTACATCATATCCGTTCATTATGTATTTATCAATAATAGTATTGACAGTAGGCATGTCACCCTGGGCATTCTGAAGTTCTATTGTGCAATTTTTTCCGTCAATATAGCCGATTTTTTTCATTTCTTCAGAGAAGGCATCTCTTGTTACATTCAGAAGGCCGTTATCATTTAACTGTACCACGCCGATTTTATAAAATTTTTCCGATTTTCCTGATAAAATAGATCTGAAATGTTTATCTGAAATAAAGAATATTCCCATTACCAGGATTATTCCTGCAGGAATAAGGATAGATCTGTATTTTTTTAAGGTTTCTAGTGACTTTATCTTTTTGCCATGTACAGGCATAACATGTGTTACATAGAGGGTTATAAGGACAAACAGGGATGTGAATAATTTAAGATCTACAGGATTCATCCCCCCGTAAAGGGCAAAGGCAATCATGAACCTGTAGACTACAGAACCGGCTATTGCACTTAACATGGTAATATAAATAGAAGAAGTCTTTAAAAGTGATTCACCTATAATAACAGAGGCAAGCCCTATCATCAATGTTCCTATACCCATGCCGATATCGGCAAATCCCTGGTATTGAGCTACAAGTCCGCCGGAAATGCCGACCAGTCCGTTTGCCAGGGTAAGACCGAGTATATTAATGAGATCCGTATTTACACTGTTTGCAGAGGCCATTACAGGATTATCTCCTGTCACTCTGATTGTTATACCGAGATCTGTTTTGAAAAAGAGGGAAATAAGGAACCAGAAGAGTGCCATAACAATCAGAAGAAATATAGATATCCATATTTCTTTCGCCATACCCGGATTGAATGAATTAAACCATGTTATAAAAGTAGGCATTTCAAGGAGAGGTATATTTGATTTCCCCATTATGCGGAGATTTACCGAATAAAGACCGATCATTACCAGGATTCCTGCAAGGAGTCCGTTTATTTTCATTTTTGTATAAATAAGGCCTGTACAGAGTCCTGCTGCTCCTCCTGCCAGAAATCCTGCAAGAAGGGCAAGGAATGGATTTACGCCGGATGTAATCATAACTGCCGTTACGGCAGCACCTGTTGTAAAACTGCCGTCTACAGTAATATCGGAAAAATTCAGTATACGGAAGGTAATAAGAGTGCCGGCAGCCATGAAAGCATAAAGTAAACCCAGATTTAAAGCGCCAAGCCATAGTTCCATACTTTAGCGAAATCTATCCTTTCAGTTCTATGATACCTGCCACGCCATGACTGAACATACTTTTACCCAGGAGATGTTTCACTCCTGAAGGCTCAAGCTCTGAAGTAATTCTATTCAGTTCTGTTTCAAATTCATCCGCTTCTCTTTTAAAGAGTGACTGTTCGAATATAGCGCCGTGGATATGGAAATTATTATCTTTCGGCACGAGATCCTTTATCTTTTCTTTTCCTTTATCTTTTACTGCTATGCCGCAGGCCACAACTATTTGATCTATGTATTCCGGCTCTATGGAAAAATTTATCCATGACGAAAAATTAGAACTATGAAAAATACTGTTTCCATTTTCAGGCTTTTTTTCTGTAATGGGAACTTGCTTTAAATTCATTCCGCTGAGGCCCTTGCTTTCCGCAAAAAAAACTATGCCAGCAACCGGAAATTCTGATATGGCCAGAAATGAGTCTATTAATCTGTATAAATCTATAAATCCGTCTGTTCCGTAAAATGATAGAATATATTTCCAGGGGCCGTTAAATCCGAAGCCATGAAAAAAATTATATTTAATAGAATCCTGCTGATTTGCATAAAGCATAAAATCCACACACGGTTTTTTTACTGCAGGATATACAAAGAGATTGCTGTTTATTACAACTGTTTCACCGAAATAATCCTTATAATCCTTATAATATTCACCCAGGGCGGCAAGACCTGTGCCGAACCTTATATCTTCCGGTTTTATAGATATGACATGTTCTCTTTCATATGATGAAAGTGACATGTGTTCCTGTGTTCCTATAGAAATCAAGTTCCCTGAACTTTCGTGATATGATTTTATATTCAGTGAAATTCCATTTATTTCTTTAGATGTAGTTCTGGTAATATTTTCTGTTCCTTTAGATTGTTTTAGATCTTCTTTTTTCTCAATAATATAGAAGAGTTTATCGAAACCTGTAGTTTTAAATATATTGGCCACATAATCAGTCATTTTACAGAGAATTATTTCTCCGTCTACTTTTTTTAATTGTTTTTGAAATAAGAGAAATATTCTGAGTCCTGCACTGCTTATATAATTTACGTCTTCAAGATTTACTGCTATTATTCTTTCCCCGGAAAGAGTCATGTCTTTTAACAATGTTTCCAGATCCTTTGAAGTGTTGCTGTCTATTCTGCCTTTTATATTGACCCATTTAGTGTTATATTCTTCTGTAATATTATATTCAAACATGTTTTACCTCTATTTGTTGTCTATCTTATCAGTACATCTGTTTCCAGAAAGGAAAAAGTGATTTTCTTATAAATCTGAAGTAATTAAAGAAATAATAAAGTAAAATACTGAGCAGGATAAGCATTATAATATGAATTGAAATATATAGTTTATCTCTGGAAGAATTGCTTATATCTAGAGCAATAGTGCCTCCTTCGTCTATAAGTTTCAGTTCGAATCTGTTTTCTCCTGAATGGATATAAGAGCCTATGTCTATATCAAAACCGTTTATATAACCGGAAAAGGATTTTGTAATCATTTTATCAAGAGAGACAGGGGTATTGTTTATCTTTATATATTCTATCCTGTCGTCTGCCACAATGTTTATTACTCTCTGTGACATGTGGGAGGCATAAATTTTACCTGTGAAGATATATACCCTGCTTTGAGTCGAATCTTCACTGAAAGGAAAGACAATTTCCCTGATTTCATCTTTTTCGTCTTTTACTTTTATACCGGTGAAACTGAGAATGGTATAATTATTTAACAGAATAAAAATCAGCAATAGAGAAATCAGTATTGCGTATTTTTTATGTTCTTTAATGAAATTTACTATTTTTTCGTCCATATTTATTATAATACGACATTATCTCTTTTCTTTCCTTCATGTTTAGTGAGGCAGGCATAAATAATGCATATTTAATCCCGTCACGCGCTGTGACGGGAAGAAACAATTTATTACACGCTCAGATTCAGGTCACTAAAACCCTTCCAAAATCCAATTCCTTCCGCAATATACCATAGGAGAAGTTCTTGAGTCAAAACGCGGTTTACTTCACATCTTCCTCTCTGTCCCTTTTCTGTTGCCATAACCCTTGAAGGACAGTCGCCGCCGCAGTGCCAGTAGCAGAAACAGTCCCTGCAGTTATTTCTGAGACTTTTCTGTTTATCTATAAATTCATAAATTTTATCTTTATCTACATTTACAGAAGATGTAACGTTACCGGCAGCAAACTGAGAAAACAGAGGATGACTTCTGTCATGAATTTCAAAACATGTAACTATATCTCCCTCCGGTGTTACTACCAGACAGTCTTCAGGACAGAGGCAAAATGATGAAGCTATAACCCATGGCCTTGCACCGGAATAAAATACATGTCTTCCGTAATCTCTTCCTGTTTCATAGGCTTTTATAAAAGAAGACGTAAAAGATTTTATATGATTTTTTGAAGGGTCTCTGTATATGCCCCTTTTATTAAGATAACATGGTTCGATTTGTATAGTCTGGCAATCAGTTTCCTCACATATAAAAGATACAGAAGCAGGAAGTCTGTCGAAAGTGTCTGGCACTGAAGTCATGCGTATGGAATATGGTATTTTAAATCTATCAAATTCTTTTATTGTTTTTATGACAGAGTAAAAAGAACTTTTACCGTTTTTGAGAGGCCTCTGTTTTTCCTGTATTTCAGCTATGCCGTCAAAGGAGATATTCAGAGAGTCAAAATATTTTACAATAAATTCCTTCTGATAATCTTCGAGAACACCGTTTGTTGACATAGAGATTTTACATGGTAAATCTTTATTTTTTGCGTATTCTGCAGTTCTTTTGAGTGTTTCCCAGTTCATCGTAGGTTCTCCTCCTCCGTGAAAAGAAATAGAAAAGTTCATACTCTTTTTTTCCGAGGCATTCCGGTAAATATAATCAATAACTGTTCTGGCAACAGAAAAAGACATATTCAGATTTTTCCCTTCTCCTCCTCTGGCATAACAGTAAGTACATTTCATGTTGCAGTTGCCTGTCATTAAAAGAGCTGTTTTCACAGGTTTATATTCATTTATGGAAGAACCCGGAACATCCGGATCGTCTCTCCAGAAGTTTATAGAATCAAGAAATTTTTCCGTATCATTGTGATAATGACGGCATTTGCCGGCAATTTTTTCCTTCAGATAAAGAGCCATTTTCTTATTTGCAATAAAAGCTATCTGCAGAAGAGGTCTGTAAATGATAAATTCCTTTTTAAAGGGAATGATATATAGTTCCATTATTATGTCCTGTGTGATGCGTTATAATCGTGACGCGTGATATATGATGGGCGTTTATTCAAACGCCCCTACCGGTCACTCTTCACTCTTTACGACTCACGACTCACGACTCACGATTCTCATATAAACATGTCATCAAAATCCATCTCAGTGTAATTTCTTTCTTTACGAGACAGAGAAAACCTTCTGTTTCATTATTTTCTGTTAAGGAGCATATTTCAGGACATTCTCCCGAACAGTGATATATATTTATACATGTATTGCATTTCTCCGGTAATGGTTTATGTCTGTAAAAATCGATTAATTCATTATTTATCCTGATTTTTCCGTGATAAAAATTACCTGTAATCAATTCAGGTCTTACAGAAGTATCTGTGCAGAAAAAACAGCCGCTTATCCCGTTACCGGGTATTAAATGGAGCACATTACGAAACATGCTGCAGTAGCTTCTGTGCAGTTCATTGAGTCTTACTCCTCCGTATGTAAGATTACATCCCAGTTTTTCAGCTTTTTTCTGAGCAGATATAAAATGTTCTGCAAAGAGTGAAGCATCTTCCTTTTTAAAAGGTGCTCTGTCTCTATTCCATACTTCATAGACAGGCTCAAATCTCATGTTATGAACAGAGAGTTTTTCATAGAGATATGCTGCTATATGAGACTGATATGTAACTGTTTCAGGTGTGATTGTAGCGCGAACCGACATTGATACTCCCTTGCTGTTAATAATTTCTGCCGTCCTTTCCACATACGGAGATGAAGGTTCTCCGTTTTTTAGAGGTCTCTGCCTGTCCTGAATGAAAGGAGGGCCGTCACAGGACATGGCTATATGATTGAAGTGATCGCAGATCCATAGTACATGTTCTTCTTCCATTACACCGTTTGTGACGATAGTTCCGTGCCATGGCACATTAAATTCTTCTGCCATCTTTCTGGTAATATGTTCGAATATCACTACCTGTTCCCATTGAACAGACGGTTCGCCTCCGCCGTGGAGAACAAAAAGGAAAGGGTGTTTTTTCTCTCTGCATATATTTAATACGTATTCTGCTGCACCAATTACAGCTTTTTCATCGATAGAACAGGAACTTTTGCTTACTTTACCTGTGTAACAGTAAGAACATTTAAGATTGCATCTGTCTGACAGATAAAGAGTAAGACATACAGGTTCAAATGTTGAATTCACTGTCTTTTCCCATGTTTTCTGAACTTTTAAAGCACATTCCGTCAGATTACGTGCAAGATTTTTTACTTTTTCAGAAACATTATTTTGGGAAGATGCAAAAAAGTCTTTCAATGCTTCTTCGTCAGAAGGAGAAACACGGCATATATAACCGGGAATATATAATATATTATATCCTTCTATAAGAAAGACAGGTAAATCTTTATGGATTTTAGTAATACGACCCATTTACGCGTCACCCGTCACGCGTCACGCGTCACGCGCAATGGCATTAAGATAAGAAAATGACGTTTTATTTCCCCCCCTTGAGGGAGGGACTAATTACCGCTCCAGGTAAATTAGTAACCATTTTATCAGCTTCTGCCTGACAGGCTCTTACGAAGAAAAATAATTTGCCTTATATAATTTGTTTTACAGACAATAAATGAACCCTTATTTGATTTTTAATACTATATAAAAAACGAATTTTTCTTCTCCAGAGCCTGCCAGGCAGAAGCTTTTTACGAATACCCTTTTACCTGTTACGGTACTAAGGGAGGGTGTCTTTCAGATGATAAGTATAGCCATAAAAAACACCCTCTCCTTAATCCTCTCCCTCGATGGAGAGGAAACAAGAAACAAATTCCTTACGTAGGAATAGAACGAATCCTTAACTTAATGACATTGCGCGTCACTCATCACGATTCCTTAATTGGGATAATAATAGGTAGTATAATAAGTATAGGTATAAGTATAGGTATAAGTATAAGTATCTGTATAAGTTTTAGTATCTTTGTAAGTTTTTAGCCATTCTTCATAGGAAACACAGTTACAGGAAGCTCTATCTATAAAGCTCATGTCATAGGAAACACAGGCACAGGATGCTGCAATACTTCCGGGTACACAGTTACAGATACATATGGCTCCTGCCGGTATGATTATCCAGTATGGGATGGTATAAACTAACCATTCCCCTGTAACAGTCTGAATCTTATACTGTATTCCTTTCACCGTATGAGAACATATTTTAAGATCCAGGAGAGATGTTTTATATTTACCTTCAGGTAAATTCCATATGATAATTGTATTATCTGTGCTTCCCGATGCAAAGTTTTTACCGTCAGGAGTTATTGCCAGTGAAGTAACCCAGTCATTGTGACCTTCCAGGGTTTTTATGAGGGTTCCTCTGGGGAAAGACCATATTTTTATTGTTTTATCTCTGCTTCCTGAAATGAGTTGTTTCCCGTCAGGACTTATTACAAGGGAAGTAACCCATCCGGTATGTTTCGACAGGGTTTTTAGCAGGGCTCCGTCAGGTAAAGACCAGAGTTTTATAGTTTTATCGGCACTGGCTGAAGCGAGTATTTTTCCGTCGTTACTCAGAGCCAGAGCAGTAATCATTTCATTATGACCTGTAATGGTATTTAAGAGTTCTCCCGTAGACAGATCCCAGACTTTTATAGTTCTGTCTGTGCTGCCTGATATGAGAATTTTTCCGTCAGGAGTAATGGCAAGAGCGGTAACGGACAAAAGATGTCCGTCAAGGCCGCTTACAGTTTCTTCCATAAAATTCCATATCTTTATTGTATTATCCTTACAGCCTGCTATCAGTTTTGTGCCATCGGGAGAATATACAAGGGAACATGCAGGTGCTGACAGTCCTCCCAGTGTTTTTATCTGACCTTCTGACCAGATTTTTATAGTATTATCTTTAGCTGCCGAAACGAGTATGAGTCCTTCAGGGCTTATAGTAAGAGCAGTTATACCGTCTTTATGTTCTTCAAGGGCTTTGTAAAAAGCGCCGTCCGGCAGAGTCCATAATTTGAGACTGCAGTCATCACTTCCTGAGACAAGGGATTTGCCGTCAGGTGTAATAGCAAGAGCCCTTATAGCTTTGCTGTGAGACATGGCATCTTCATGAGTATTTCCTTTGCCGTCTGCTATACCGGAACAGATGAAAGCTCCTGCCGCAGCAGCAGTAGCTGTAAGGAAATCTCTTCTTGTAAGAACCCATTTTGACCCTTTCCGTTTAATGGCAAATATTTCCGGTTCCTCTTCTGACTGGATTTCATCAGGTTTTTCATCCTGTGATTTTTTTTCTTCCATAAAAATCATCGCCCTTCCGGTAAATGGTTTCTAATTTGATATCTTAAAGTATTGAGGCACGTATGTCAATATGTAATCGTGACGCGTTACGCGTTACGCGTGATGGCGTTTATTTAAACGCCCCTACCGTTCACTCTTCACTCTTCACTATTTGCCTCTCATACGTTTCATTGCTGCAGAAAGGCACCCGCCTCTGCATGTTTTCATTTTCATCCACTTACATGGTTCACATTTCCTGTAAATGCCTGTTATGTGGAACATGTGCAGTTCTTCATTAAATATTTCCTGACAGTCTATTGCCGTAACGGAATCATTGAGGGTTAAATTCCATCGTGACGCAAGGCCGTAACATGGCACAATGGAACCGTCAGGCATAATATCGGGCATGGGGCCGCAGTGAAGGCCCAGCGGCACAGGATGCAGATGGACTGTTTCAATAAAACCTTCCGGAAACATACATGGAACAAAACCACAGTCAAAATTTAATACTATTCTGTGTTCCATACACTCTTCGAAAAAATCTGCAACGGAAGAACCTGCTTTTTCATAATGTTTCGGATGGATATAAGTGTTCTCATGGTCGAGACATGGATGGGCCAGGCCCAGTCTTATATTTCTGCCGAGATTATATTCCTCTATCAGATCTATAATAAAAGAAGGCCTCCGCAGGGGATTATGTATATTAAAACATGGCGTAATTTTTTCCGATAGTTCCTTAAAGGTCTGTATCTGTTTTTCTTCTTCTTCAACCTGTTGTTCTTCAGGCGAGTTTATATTAACAATAACAGTCAATTCTTCGGCAGTTAAAGTTTTTAAATATGACAGAAGTTTCTTCTCTATAAGACCATTGGAAAATATAATAACTTTAAAGTTTTCTTCCAGAGATTTTTCAATAAACCATGTCAGGTCAGGATGAAGAGACGGTTCTCCTCCCAGGAGTTTTACAAGTTTTATGGCAGATCTTTTCAGAAAATCAAGAGACATAAGAAAGGTTTTACGGGACATAAATTGTTCTTGAGAGATTTTTTTCTTTCTTATAGATTCTGCAAAACAATAGGAACATTTACGGTTACAGAGCAGTGTAACAGATATATTTGCCATAATTATTTTTTTACTACCCACTTCCCTTCTTCCCACAGTGAAAGAGTCTTTTTTATCCACAGGTCCGTTTCTTCTTTATCCCTGTGAGTAATCGCAGATATGATAATTGTAATTCTTTCAGCCGGTATATTTCCTTCAATCATATCCCACAGAGCAGCTTCAGGGTATGGAAGAAATAACAGATTTCCTGTTTCTCTGTTAATGAGTCTTATACCTCTGTATTCTACTGTCCAGGATATGGGTCTGTGACCTGTGACGCGTGACGCGTGACGGGTGGATTTCCCTTCGTTTGTAATATTTGTGTCGTAATTCATGAAATCGTAATGTGTGATGCGTAATGCGTGTTAATACCGGTGACGCATTATCTGTCACGATTCTCCTATAAGATCGGAAGCCTGAAAAACCATTCTTTCCAGTTCTTTCCTGTTATTTATAAAATCTTCCATAAGATCCGTATATCCCAGGTCATAAAGGAGATTACACACTGTGATTATACGTGTCTGGATACAGAAAACATCATATTCTTCAGTGACATGATGGACATGACACCCTCCTGCACAGTGAAACCTGGCAATACATTTTCTGCAGAATTTTTTTTCATCTGTCAGGGCTCTTATGCTTTTCAGATTATCTTCGTTAATATGGATCCCTGAATTATCTATATGACCGAAGGTTAAATCGAGACCTTTTTTTTCCCATTCTTCCTTCTGAAGATAACAGGCACTTATAATTCCATCAGGTGATATAATGATACTGTCTTTCCCTACAGGACAGAAACTGTGATGAACTGTGCCTGTAGATGCAGGGCCATAGACGGGAGTAACACCATAGTCCCTTACAATTCCTGATGCTTTTATATAATTTACTGCAAATCTCCAGGGATCCGGAGGAAGAAGTTCTTTATCTTCTGTCTGTCTGAGAACTTCAAAATCTACGGAAGAAGGGTTACACATTCGACAGAGCCGGTGAGCAATTTCTTCCATTCTTTCCACTGTTTCCTCTGTAACACATACCCTGATACAGAGTTCGGCAGGACTTCTGCCCAGTAAAAAGGCATTTCTTTCAACCGTATGTGACGTTTTTCCTCCGTTTTTAAGAGGTCTGTATCTGTTCTGAATATCTTCCGGGCCATCAAGAGAAAGAACTACCGTGTCGAAATAATCTCCGATAAAAGAACAGGTGACTTCATCAAAAAATCCGTTTGTAGAAACTTTAAAGACAGGTTTCAGGTTGTATTCTCCACAGATCATGTTTGTCCTGTATACTGCTACCCTTATCACATCGGAGGCAAAAAAAGGTTCTCCTCCGAAGAAATGTATTTCAACGTCAGTTTTACCCTGATTTATAACATGTTCTGCCATCCATTCCACAGATGACATAGCCAGGGGAAAATCCATAACAGAAGTGTCTTTACATGAGCCGAAACCACAGTAAATACAGTTAAAATTACATGACCTGGTAGGAATAAGACCCATAAAATCAGGATTTATAGCGCCTCTGTTCGGTGCAGGCATACTTACCGGTTTCTCTGAAAGACTTCTGTAAAGTTCATAGAGATTTTTCTTTTTTAAATTCCCTTCTTTCAATGATTCTACTGCAGATCTGTTCATAAGAGCAGTAATATTATGGAGAGGACTGTGAAGGATATATTTGTCTGATACGGGTACTGTAAATACATAATCCATAATATTTATTTCCATTGTTGTTACCTCAATCCTGCTTTTAAATTATTTATAAAATTTATACTTTTTATATTGTCTGTAATAAAATTTATATATATAATAAAGGTACTTTTATAATATATTCTACGGTTATGAGTCAGAAATAATAAAAACGGAGGGGATCTGTGATGTTTATTAAGAAATCAATTATATTTTTAATAACAATGGTTCTGCTTTTTAGCTTTCCTGCATCCGGAGAAGAGATTAATATAAAGCAAAAAGATTATAATACCCTTCAAATATATATAAAATTAAAACCTTACAAAGGGAAAAAGTTTCTCCATGAAAACGGAAAAATATATACACAGATAGATGATTTGAAGAAAGCTATGGGGTTTACTTTTAAATTTGATAAAGAAAATAAAAAACTCATAATTAATGAACAGGAATACACAGGAGAACATATATTAAAGAACGAGAAAATACTTTATATTCCTCTCGTAGACATATCTCATTATCTCGGTTACAAAGTAAATTATGACGCCATTACGAATATAATGGATATTTCAACATCCGGTGTACTAACCAATACGATAGAATTTATTCCCCCTACCCGCCGTGGCTGACCATAGATTTAACTTCTGTATGAAGTTTCTTAAGGGGTTGTAAAAAAATAACCATATCATATTTATAATCATGACGACAAATTAACTTCTAATAAGTTATGAAATTCACTCTTCACTATTCACTTTTCCCCATAGATCCCATAATTCGTAACCGTTTTTATATGCCGGAATTTTGAGACTTTTCAATACATCGTCCACATAATGTTCTTTCCTCATTCCTACGAGAACACTGCTTATACCGGGCATAGACCGTAACATCCAGATAGCTTTCCCGGAAAGGGTGGCATGTTTTATAGAGTCAGGTAGGAAAGTGTTTAATTGTTCATGTATTTTATCTGATTTCTCTATGGCTTTCGTAATATAGTAATCCCTTATTTTTTCCATTATATTATTAAATGATTTTATGTATTTATCCAGTTCTTTATCTTTTACTTCCTGTCCATGTATAATCTGATCGAAACGCGGTGTGAAGTAATTATCCCTTACCATATTCCAGTGTTCTATACCGGAGAAGCCACTCCATCTGTCTGTAAGTATTTCGCTGAAGCCTTCATGGAAATATTTCAGTTCTTTTTTCATATTCTTTTCTGTAATGGTAAATACTTTTAATTCTTCTTCCACATCTTTATCTGAGATTTTTGCTTTTATTACGAAATCACTCAATCTTGTCAATTGATTGTTTCTATAGGCATTTAACGGCCTGTTTACAAGTGTTCCGAGATTTGCTTCACCTGCAATATCCAGCAGGGACAGACCTTCCCGGTTTTTATTGTAAATGGCTCCTCCTTCATAGAGGTTTGCAGGGAACTGTATGACTGCAAAGTGGTTGTTTTTTGAAATATTTCCGGCAATATCCAGAATTTTTTCCAGGGACGTATGTTCAAATTCTTCATAAGAAACAGGAAAGGTATTCGAAGAAATGCCATACCATGAAATTCTTCCTTTTTCCGCTTCTTCTTCAAGATATATGAAAGCTTTCTCTATTCTTGAATAATATTCTTTCTCCGCCTCTTTCCTGTCTGTCCCTTTCTTTTTTGCCAGAGAAAGAAAATATTCCGGATTATGGAGGAGGAGGATGTCAAGTTTTTCCATATCAAGTCTGTCAAGGGATCTGGTGAGATGATCCTGTAAAAACTCCGGGTGTATACAGTGCCAGCAGTTTTCATCATAATAAACCATATCGGGGAAAGGGTTTCCTTCCTTAATTCTTTCCTTTGAAATCTCCATGGCAGGGCCCTGAACATATCCTATTTTAGATACTATAACCACTTCATCCCTTTTGAGTGCCCCTTCTTCTACAAGTTCTTCCATTACCTTTCCCACGAGTAATTCACTTTCACCCCACATATAGTTTGTGGAAGTATCTATAATATTTATCCCTTCTCTTAAAGCTTTTGTAAGAGCGTCAAAGTGTTCCCCGTTGTTTTCCGTAACCCTGTAACACCCGAAACCTGCCTGACTTACCATGAAGCCTGTTTTACCCAGTTCTGTAAAGGCCAATCCTTTTTCTCTTTGAATTTTTTCTGCCCTCATGACAGTTCCTGTTGTTTCTTTTTTACTCATGATTTTTTCCTTTATCCCTGTTTATTTATATGAAATACACTATAAAGTTCATAAATTATTACCTTAATTGTAAAAATATAGAATTAAGAAACATTGAAAATCCACTTATAAAGATACTGCATATAGCTAATATTACAGAATTAATAATAATACTAAAAAAAATACTTATTATATAGATACTGACCGCCCATCCCCATCTGTTTTCTGTGTCAAATGTGTATTTTATGGCAGCTATTGGTATTACAACTTGTAAAATTATAGCTATAATAACTTCCAGTATACGAAAAATTGTAAACAAAAAATTGTGCGTATATGAGGGAAGGATGCAGTAAGAAATAAATACTAATATTCCACCTGATACAATATATAATAGAAATGTTATAAGACTGGCAACCAGAGATCTTCTAAAAGATGGTTTCTCATTAAGTATCATTTTGCAGGCCCCATACAAACAGGCTCCATAGATAAAATATACAACAATAAGAGCCATGATTATTAAGATAATATATAGTAATCCGAGACCAATAAGAACAGATACAGGATTCATAATAGTTAATACCTCCTATATAATTTTTATATATAATAACATATATGATAACATAGATACATGTGAAAAACAATAAAAAGGAATATATAGTCAAGAAGTTATTTTTTTGTTATAATTATATGAAATCGGATTATTTTGACTCCCAGATTATGTTTTTACATATTTTTTGGATTGATATAACGCCACAGGTTGCAGGCTAATTAATTTCTGACAGTTTATAAAGCTGACTCTAATTAATAAGGGAGGAAACATAATGAATTTAATGAGTATTTTTTTTTGATAGTACAGATTTTGTAAATGAAAAAGATATGGATTATTTCTTTCTGACTTAATGAAGAAGGCCAGGATGAAACAAAAAAAATAGAAGAACCATTCGCTTTCGGGTTTAATGAAGAAGGCCAGGGTGAAGTAAAAAAAGCAGAAGAACCATTCACTTTCGGCTTCAGTGAAGAAAAAGAGAGTGATAAAAAAGAAAAAGAAGAATTTACTTTTGATTTCAATGAAGAAGGAAACAGTGAGGAAAAAGATTTTGAGTTTTAATGTTTACGGAAGAAGGTTTTACGGAGGCGGCACCTTCAACATAATCATCTCCTGCAGGAGACACAGAAAGAAGGTTTTTTGTAATGAACAGAGTGTTACTTGTAATTGATGTGCAGAATGAATATTTTTCCGGTAAAATGCCGGTAACATATCCTGAAAAATCTATGGAAAATATAGTCAGAGCTATGGAACATGCCGAAAAAAATCATATTCCCGTAATTCTCATACAACATACGGTACCGCAGGAGAATTCACCTGTATTTAAAAAAGGAAGCCATGAATGGGAAATTCACAGTGATGTAAAGAAGAGGAAATATGATTGTATTATTGAGAAAAATTTTCCAGGCAGTTTTACGGAAACAGGGCTGCAAGATATTTTAAAAGAAAAATACACAGACACTGTAACAATCTGCGGCTATATGACTCAGATGTGCTGTGATACCACTGCAAGACAGGCCATGCATCTGGGATATAAAGTCGAATTTTTATCTGATGCAACAGGGACACTGGATGTATCAAATTATGCGGGACATATTTCTGCAGAGGAACTGCATAAAGCAGTGCTTATTATCCAGGCTTCCCGTTTCAGTGAAGTTCTGTCCGTTGAGGATTGGATGAAAAAGAATCGGTGATAAAGACTGTAATAGCCGGAATGAACCGGTAAAATTTTTTGCCGGTCAGGCAATTTATAGTAAGTAAGTGAGGAAATTTTTTGAAAAGACGTTTAACTTATTTTATTATCTCATTTACATCTTTTCTGGCCTGTGTGATGATAGTGAAATTATTTGCAGATAATCAATTTATCAGAGGCTTTGCGGGAGATATAATCGTTATTTCGCTGTTATATTTTTTCATCAAAAGCCTTTATAATTTCCATCCTTTAAAACTGACAGTTTTCATTTTTTTCCTGGCCTGTACAATAGAGTTTTTTCAGTATTTAACTTTAATAAATATTCTGGGACTCGAAAAAAATTTTCTGGCACAGTTAATTCTGGGAGCTGTTTTTGACCCTGCCGATCTGCTTGCCTATAGTATCGGATCAGTTACCGTATATATGATTGATGTGAAACTGAACAGATGGTAATCTGTGATAAAAGGGCCGGCCATAGATAAAGCTCCTGTATCGAAGCGGACGATTATAGAGTATATGGGAATATGTCACGCTCGGCCGGATTTTTTACCAAGCTTTCAGAACAGGTTTATTTATGTTAATATATTTGTAGAAATTTCATTCAGGGAAGCGAAGGAGATATGTAACTATGAGAAAATATAAGTGTTTACAGTGTAACAGGATATTTATTCCTGAAGATTCTGATGCTATTAACTGTAATGATTTCTGCAGTCATGTATGCGAGGATGCTGCCGAAGCAGAGGAAGAAGAGGAAAAAATAACACTCCATCCGGAGGCACAGAGAGTAGCTAACAGTCATATCAAAAGTGAGCTCGGTAATCTCAGGCAAAGCCTTTATATAATTAAAAATAATATTCTTGTAAACGACCATGATTACAATCAGGCATGTAACCTGCTCGAAACTGCTATAGAAAAACTCGAAATCTGTCTTTCATACAGGACTTCCCGCGGGGGGATTATGGGACATCTCAGGATTTTACCGCCGGCAGATGAATAGATATAGATAAGTCCGGTTATCTTTTCCGTCGGAACAGCCGTGGGACTGATTGCGTTTAAAAATGACAGATAATTTTATATAGAACGGAAAAGGATAAGTAATTCACAGTATTTTGATATATGGCATAAATTTTGAAAAGAACTATTTCGGAGAATAAATTCAAAGGAGGTTTGTTAAATGAACAAACATTTTAAACAGATTTTTCCGGTTTTTCTGGTCATGTTTTTATTTGCTACATTTTATTCCGCTCCCTGTATTGAAAAAATCGCTCCCGATGAAAAAGCAATTGCTCTGCTTGACAGATTCCTTGCAGCCCTTTCCATAGAGGACCCGGAAAAAAGGCTTGAGGCTGTAATTCCTCTGGTTCATAAGAGTTTACTCACACAGGACGGTAAAGATCTGGATAATGACACAAAACCTTATTCTTACAAAAAAGCCTGTCAGAATGCTGGTTGTTATAAACAGCCCGTAGAGATTTATGAAGTCCATAAAGGTAATACTTATACAGTAGGATACGGCCCCACTGCAGAGAAGGGGAGAACGGATAAATACTTTATAAATAAAAAAGAAGGTGTTGCCGGTCGTCCCGCACCGATTCATATTTTCTGGCCCTCAGACGGGGGAGAGCCTAAGATTATTAATATGGGGAGCCTGTGATATAATTAATAAGAATCAGTGACAGGCAGTGATAAGCTGCCTGTCTGAATTGAGATGCATTGTTTTCATAAAATGTTCCTTTCGAAAAATTATTAACCGAAAAACGGACTGTTCATAGCCATTAATGCCATATATATATTCGGGTCTTTTGTTATACATACGCAGAAGAACCCTTTGTGAGCTTTACCCTGAAAAACCTTTCTTATCATTTCTTTTTCCTCCTTTCCTGGTTTATTTTCCTTTCACTGAAATTTATTATAATATGAAGTTGTGAAAAAGATATGAAAGTGTTGTGAATGTTGTGTGAAGAAATATTTTATAGAATCGGAGGAATTCGGAAAAGATAGGGGTAAAATTCAAACAATGCCGGATAGACAGTACTTATTTTATCTCATAATTCTCCATGGAGCAATATAGTTATTATATGTTCTTCAAAGAATCTCCTGTCGATTTATATAATGATTTTTTATGATATAATATACAGGATAAGCCCGGAAAATACAGGTGATACAGGAGGAAGTTTTATGACAATTAATTCTGATGATGAAGACGGAATGACTCTGGATATTGCAGTAACTGACGGTAATATAGATACGGTCAAATTATTAATATCTCAGGGCGCAGACGTTAATGTCAGGGATATCGACGGAAATACTCCTTTACATATTGCGGCAGAGTTTGGTTATATAAATATAGCTAAATTATTGATAGCTAATAGAGCAAAGATTAACATCAAAAATAACGATAACGAAACTCCTTTACATATTGCAGCGGAGAAGGGTCATAGAAATATAGTTAAATTATTGTTATCCCGTAGAGCCAATATTAATGTGAGAGATAACAATAGGAATACTCCTCTCCATGTTGCAGTGTTCACACAGCGTATAGATATAGCTAAATTATTAATATCTCAGGGAGCAGATGTCAATGTCAGGGACAGGGACGGACAGACTCCTTTACACTGTGCGGCCAGTGTAGACCGTATAGATATAGTTAAATTATTAATATCCAACAAAGCAGATGTGAATGCCAGGGATAAAAGCGGAGATATTCCTTCAGATATGACAGCAGACGATGAAATAATAAAATTATTGCTTCCCCCGAACGCTGAACCGCCTGAATCTGACTCTTTATCGACAGATATGTGGAATGCAAAGGGAAGGCTCTTTCCGGACTATGATGAATTCAGACAGTTTCTGGAGAAAAACAGGAAACGGAGATTTGACCAGGGAAAATACTATACATGTGCCATGTCTATGTACACAGGATATCCTGTGGGCGAGGGACATTCCAATGATATTGATATACATGCGCCGGCATGGTTTAAAGAATTTGAAAAACAGACCAGTCATAGCCGTAAAGGCATATGGAGAGGTGAAGAACTGCTGGAGGTGCTCAATCAGATCAATCCTTACTATCCATAAATAATTACTCGTAATGTGTGATGTGCGATTAAACCCGTCACTTGTTACGCTTTACGCGGCATGACCTTAAATTCTAACAATTTACGAAATACACTGTAATCAATAAGAGGGAATAAATAAAACGGAGGAGAAGAAATAATGAATATACCGGATAAGAAAAAATTATTACAGGAACTGGGTAAATCGGGATACAGAGAAAGAATAAAAAGAATGTCTCTTCTCGGAAAAGAGTTCAGAGGTAATGAGAAATTTAAAGCTCTCCTGGATTCTCTTGACAGGGGAGATATATATGAAAACAGCCTTTCCATAGCTGCTTCTATTTCATCAGGTGATAAAGAAAGGCTCATTGCCTGTCTTAAAAAAGATTCCACTTTTCTGAGAAACAGAGCTCTCGGCGGGTTATCGGTTAAAGATGATGAAAAGATATGGACATATATAGATAATATTCCCATAAATACGAGGAAATTTCTTTTGAAGAAAATATCTCTGCTGAAAGAGAAAAGCCTTTCAGAAAAGCTTTTCCCTTATATTTTAGAAAAATACGGCTATAAAGAAAGTCTTTATCTTCTTTCTTCCTGTTCCGGTGAGACAGTGGAAAAATATCTTCCTGAACTGGGAGACAGAATTTCTAAATGGAAAAATCTCACAGTTTCTCACAGGGAAATAGTCCTGTCCTATATTAAAAAAGTCTTTTCTCTTTCTCCTGAAAGGGAATATCTCCTTTTATGGAACCGCTTCTCAGAAGCCATAAAAATACTCATAGATACAAAAGCAGAAGATATTCTGCACCTTGCTTTAAAATATTCTCCTCCTGATGTAATTCCCTCTGTTATAGAAAATAACGCCGGTATTCTTTTGAAAAAAGAACCCTCTCTTTTATTTAATCTCCTTACAGGAAGTTTATATAAGAGGAGTATTTCTTTAAGAGGACTTCCGGCAAAACTCTTAAAACATATAAGGAGATTAAGTAAAGAACAGATTTTAACCCTTGCAGTAATGCTGAGAGAGTCTCCGGAACACCTGGCAGAACTTCTTGAAGCTTTACCTCCTTCTATGAGGGGAGAAATATTTACAGGAGCTTATGAGGGAATTAATATAGAAAACCATGAATGGCCTCATAATCTCCTTGAAGTTCTCCCCTGTGAAATTCGCCACAGAGAAGCAGAAAGAATGCTCAATCTCAAGAAAATTCGGGAAGATCATAATCTGACTCTGGAAATAACTGCTTTCTGTGATATAGAACAGGTGAGACATTTTTTTTATAATGCAACAAAGGTACCGAAGGCGGAAGAAAGGGGAAAAGCTTTAAATCTTCTGGTCAAATCTACAGGTTTATACAGGAAAGGTTTAAAGGAAACACTGTCATATCTTGAAAGAATAAAAAATGATCAGGATCCTGTAAGACTCAATGTCTTTGAAGGTCTTTTACTTATAAGTCCTTCCCTTTTTAAAGAAGAACATATAGAACATCTGGAAAAGATGACAAATGCTGTTTTTGAAGCCAGGGATACTTCATATGCTACTCTTTCTGCGGTACAGAATCTGGCAGTAAAGATATTGATTTATAATGGTTCAGAACCTGAAAGGAAGATTTTTAATTTTTCTCTGGACATATTAAAAAAATTTGCTGAAAAGGCAGGTTATCTGTCTCTTTTACCCTGTATTTATAACATCCCGAAGGGAACAGAAGTAAAACTGGTAGAAGCACTGAAACCTGTTATTATATCTTTTAACGAGAGAGAAGATTATAAACTCATATTGAGTCTTGTGAGGGGTCTTGGTAAAAGGGGCTGGTATATTAAATCCTTACAGGATATGCTGGAGCCTGTTGTGTACTCGAAACCTGATTACAATGTATCACATGCAATTGATTTATGGCTTGCTCCTCCGAAAACAAGAGATGAAAGGGTATGGAAATTAATCAAAAAGGATAGAAGTGTTATAACTGTAAGAAGTGTTTTTGAACATATTCACAGATGCCGTCAGGAATGGCTTGATTATTTTCTGGATGGTAAAGCGATTAAAGGCAGATTCCTTACAGGTAAAACAATATATGTCATACCTGCAGTAAATGGTTTTTACCGGTGGACTCCGGCACAGCAGAAAAAATTTGCCGATTTACTCCACAGACTGGCAGGAGATAAAGGGCATAGTATCTGGATCAGATGTAATGCCATAAAAAAGCTGTCCCTTCTATATTCTGTTACTCTGAAAGAGATTACCGGATATTTAAAATATGACGATGTAAATATTATAGAAGCTGCTCTCGGTTCTCTTTCAAATATTGACAATCCTTCCCCTGCGCTACCGGTTCTCATGGAATATTTAGACGGAGACAGAGCCAGGGTGGCAATGTATACAATACCTGCCTGTATTCCTTTCATAAACCCGGCAAATATCAGGGAAATTTTTAAAGACCTTCTTTCCAGAGAAAAACTGAAAGTTACAGTACATAAAGAAATTATCAGACTTTCTGCATTATACTCCGGAGACAGCTCTCTTTCATTATTAAAAAATGAATGGGAAAAAGAAGATCTTCACAGAGATGTCCGTATAGCTGTTTTACATGCTGCAGGGAAGAATTTCGAGAAACCTGCTGCATGGGAATTACTGCATAAAGGTGCCTCATCTTCAGATGAACATATTGCCCTGAGTTTACTGGATCAGAGACCTGAAGGTTTATCTCTGAAAGAAAAACAGAGTTATGTAAAACTCATACTTAAAATAGCAGAGCACAGTAATTTAAAAGTAAGGAAGGCAGCTTTTTCATCTCTTCCCCTGTGGTCTTCCGGTTCAGAGGAGCTTATTGCCGGAAAGGCTGCAGAAATTATAATTAATATTGAAGAAGGTCAGGAATGGAGGGAAGCTCTTTATGCTCTCCTGTCATCATGCCGTGATGGCAGGGCTTCAGATTCCGTTGTTCTGGCAGTAAAAAAACTCTCAGCATGTTCTCTTCAAACATATAATTGCCTCCCTTCCAGAGATATTCCTTCCATACAGAGACTTTCGGAACTGATAGAATTATTCATAACCCTCATACCCTGGCAGAATCGTCTGAAGATAAAAGAACTTTTCGGAGAACTATCAGATATAATGAACAGTTCTGAACTATGGATTTACAGAGTAAGATTATTAATTTCCTCTCTTCCCTGGGATAACCCTTCCGAATGTGCCGGCACTCTTATAAAACTCGCAGAGGAAGTTAAAGAGACTTTTTTCTTAAATTATATTACAGAAACTATAAGATTATTCTTCCAGAAAGAAATGGTACTTCTGGAAATAGAAAATACATTGAAAATTATTAACATGTTAATGGTTTCAGAAAAAACACAGTTAATTGCCCTTACATTGCTTAAAATTACAGGAGAACATTTCAAATGGCCTTCAGAATGTAAAGAAATACTCAGGAATATGAGAGAAAGCTCATCTCCTGTGGTAAGGGCCGAAGCGTTAAGTATATGGACTGTGAGAGACTGAACCATGGTGAAAAATCCGGTAATTAGAAAGAAACCCCGGTATTTTTCAGAAAGGTTTTTTACACTAACAGACATGACCGGAGCGGTCACAACTAGATATGAAAATGAATAGACAGCGAAGTATAAAACTTCATCATTTTCATATAAACATTCAGAAAGAACAACTTTCAGAATGATGTTGTTTATGTTAATATATATAACTGAATATAAAAAGAAAAAAAATCAAAAAAGATAAAGGATGAAATATGAAAAACACAAGGGATTCAATTGAAAAACCAGAGAAAATATTAATAAGAGACATAAAAGGTTCTACGAAAAAAGTTTTACTCAGAGGTTATATTAACAGGATTGTTCAAACAGGAGGGCCTACAGTCTTTTTTATTTCAGACGGAACAGGAGAGTTTTCAATAAAAGGTTTCATAAAACCCGGTGAACGTGCCTATCCTGAAATAACAGAAGGAGCAGGTGTTGAAGCCATTGTTGAAACAGGAGAGTTCAGAGGAGAGATTGAAGGTGAAATCAGATCTATCAATAAATTAAATGAAGCTGACCTTCAGGAACTTCAGGAGGAAATCTGTAAGATTGAACTTGAGAGGGCAAAGGTAAATGAAATTCCCTTTCTGGTTGACAGTCCCGTATTACAGAAATTAAAACCCCGTTTTATGGAGGCAGCCCTTCACATAAGGCTTGCAGTTATCAGAAACAGGCCCGTTATCATAAGACATCACAATGACTGTGACGGTTATTCTTCAGGTTTTGCCCTTGAGAAAGCGATTGTGGCTTTAATCATCGAACAGCACAGTTCAGTAAAAGCGCCCTGGGAATATTTCCAGAGAGCACCCTGTCAGGCACCTTTTTATGAATTAGGAGATTCCATCAGAGATACTGCCGGGTCACTCCATAATGTGGCAAAATTTTCAAATAAAATGCCTCTGATTATAATTGCAGACAACGGTTCATGCGAAGCGGATTTAATGGGTATAAGGCAGGGTAAAATTCATGGCGCAGATTTCATCGTTATAGACCATCACGGGTTTGACAGAGACGTTATTTCCTCCGAAGTGTTAACCCACATAAATCCTTTCCTTGTCGGTGAAAGCGGTTCTAAAATCTCTGCAGGCATGCTCTGTGTGGAACTGGCCAGGTTCATCAATAATGATGTGGAGAATATCATGCAAATAGCTGCAATGAGCGGTTATTCCGACAGGATCGATCTGGAAAACAGGGAAGTAATGGAAAAATATCTGAAAATCGCAAATAATGAAGGTTATTCAAAAGAATTGCTCTCAGACATAAGCCTTGTCATAGAATATGTTTCCTCAAAGGTCAGATTCATGGAAGCGAGAGAATATATAGAAGTTCTCTTCGGAGAACCGAGAGAAAGACAGAAAGAACTGGTCTCATTGATGGCTCCTTATATTAAAGAACTGGACAGAAAGGGTCTTGCCATAGGTAAATCCGAGGCAGTTCAGGAAAAAATCGGCAATATTACTCTTCAGACGATTGATATAGAGAAATCCTTCCCCGGATTTGGTTTTTTCCCGAAGCCGGGAAGAGCTACAGGGCTTATTCATGATAGTTACCAGAAAGAAGCCGGAGTTTCCGCACTGGTTACGGCAGGCATTATGAATACGGCGATTACCATAAGAGCCACAGATGCTGCGAAATTTTCAGTTTATGATTTGAAAAATTATCTGACGGAACTGTTACCCGATGCTTTTGTAGAAGGGGGCGGCCATAAAAATGCAGGAACTTTATCTTTCATTCCCGGTAAGAAAGATGAAGTTGTCAGGTTGTTCAGAGAATTTTTCATCACTAGAAATGAAGAACGGATAAATACTTTATAAATAAAAAAGAAGGTGTTGCCGGACGTCCCGCACCGATTCATATTTTCTGGCCTTCAGACGGGGGAGAGCCGAAGATTATTAATATGGGGAGTCTGTGATATAATTTATAAGAATCATTGACAGGCAGCGGAAGCTGCCTGTCTGAGTTGAGATGTGTTTTTTTCATAAAATATTCCCTCTTGTCACCTCCTGTCATTCTGTATAGAGAAACATTATTAACCTGAAAACGGACTGTTCATAGCCATCAATGTCATATATATATTCGGGTCTTTTGTTATACATACGCAGAAGAACCCTTTGTAAGCCTTACCCTGAAAAACCTTTCTAATCATTTCTATCGCCTCCTTTCTTTGTTTATTTTCCTTTTACTGAAACTTATTATAATATGAACCTGTGAACAGGATATGAAGGTATTGTGAATGTTATGTGAAGAAATATTTTTAGAAATGAAGGAATTCGGAAAAGATGCAGTGGAAATTCAAAACATGCCGGATAGATTGGATTTTTTTACCATTTCATTATTTCATGAAGAGATTTCTCTAAAACATGTTTAAAGGTATCCCTGACGGTTTCTATTTTGAATCCTTCTGCAAGACATTCAAACATTTCGTCATGAAAGAGCAAAAGATAGTGATTTATTTTTTCCCATCTTTCAGCTCTGTAATAACGATGGACACTGTTTATTTTCTCTTCTTTTTTAATCCATTCGGAATTACGGATTATATGGGCGCCGTAAGGTTTAAGTCCTTTGCCCCATAAAGGATGACCGTGGATTACTTCATCATTTGCACCGCCGAATTTATATGCATAGCAATGTATGAACTCTACAACTGCGAGCGGTAAAAGCTCTTCTTTTGCAGGGTCTATTATCTTTACATATGTGCTGTCCCATTCAGGATCGATTTCCCCTGTATAATAGATTAAAAAAGCCTTATGACCGGAAGAGATTACATGAGGTATAGGAGCACCTGTGTCCCATTTCACGGGCCAGTCATATAAGATTGGCGTTTCCTCGTTTTTAGCAAGAGATAATTCTCTCTTCAGTGAAAGGTTTTCTTCCTGTGCTGCCTGATATTCCTCTATTTCTCCTCCAATGTGTTTTTGGGCGAGATTCTTAACGGCTTTTTCCAGTCTTTCACGGGATTTTTTTAACTTTTCTTCCAGAATGGATATATACTGTTCCCCTGATGTCATCTGTCTTATCTCCTGTAGACTGGCGTTCACTGGGAGCAAAATTATGACAGAACTCTCCGGATGTTAAATTTTCATGGTTTCCACCTTAATAGATCCGCTTTCGGTAATGGTTATTAATGTTTTTTCTCTGATGCCTGACAAAAAACCGGACATGAGAACTATATATAAAGTTTTTCCTCCGAGTTCTTTATAGCCTGCTTCATAGGATAACTGAATTCCGTTATAATATTTTTCTGGTATTTTCTTCAGATCTTCCTCTGAAAGTTTATAGACTTTTCCGAAAGCCTTTATTGTAAGTTCTGTAAATTCGTTTTTATCATTCTGTTTGCCTGAGATTGTTACGAGGCCGGATTCGCCGATTCCTTTCGACTGTATCGTAAATTCAGATAAAGTCAATACACCTTCCTGGGATGCAAAAACATCGGATGTTAAAAAAAGAATAATCATGATGATTAAAATAATTTTTATCATTAATACCATTCCTTTCTCGATTCAATTTATTTAAAATAATTTTAACTCATAATTCTACACAGAGCAATACACTTATTTATCTTTTCCTTAATGAAACTCCGTTTTTGTGAAACCTATTGACAGGTAAACGATCGTTCACTATAATAGTAAACGATCGTTTACCTGTATGGGGAGGATTTTAGATGGCTGCCACAAAAGAAAACATTTTGCATACTGCTCTTCGTTTATTTGCCATGGATGGATATGAGGCTGTTTCTGTCAGCGATATTGCCGGAGAGCTTGGCATGACAAAAGGGGCTTTATACAAGCACTATAAGAATAAGCGGGATATATTCGACAGTATTGTGGAGCGTATATATCAGATAGATGTTGAAAGAGCGAAAAAGTATGAAGTACCGGAGGAAACATTTGATAAATCACCATCGGCCTACCGCAATACTGAAGTGGATAAAATCAAGGTTTTCATCGAGGCGCAGTTTCATCTCTGTACGGAAGACGAATTTTTCAGTAATTTCCGAAAAATGTTGACTTTGGAGCAATACAGAAATCCGGAAATAATGGAACTGTATCAAAAATGCCTTGTAAGCGGGCCGGTCAGCTATATGGAAGATTTATTCCGTGAAATGATGGAACAGGGCATCTGGAACAAAAGCAACCCGAAGCAGCTTGCCCTTGAGTTTTACGCGCCCTTTTATTTGCTGGTAAGCATTTCAGATACAACGCCTGACAAGAAAGAGGCCGCTGGTCTGTTAGCGGCGCACATTGAGCGCTTTATAGAAAGGAACGCCTCCCCGCGGAAACAAAAGGAGTAAAACCAGAGTTATAATTAGAAGATAAGGAGTATGAACAATGGAAGAAATAACAATCCACAAACTTGATTTTGCCCTCATCAATGAATTTTTCACAGAGCTTGAACGGCAGGGCCCCGGTAGCCCCGAAGAAACCATCAGAGCACTGGGTTTTATCGACAATCTTTCAAACAAAACAAAAATTGCCGATTTAGGTTGCGGTACAGGGGCTCAAACAATGGTTCTGGCACAAAATACAGAAGCAACCATCACAGCCCTCGACCTTTACGCCGGCTCGATTGATAAACTTAACGTAAGAGCCGGAAAACTTGGTTTGCAGAACAGGGTAAAAGGTATTGTCGGTTCAATGGATAATTTGCCCTTTCAGAATGACGAATTTGATCTTATATGGTCAGAGGGGGCTATTGCCAATACAGGTTTTGAAAAAGGCTTGAATTACTGGAAGGGGTTCCTCAAAAAAGATGGTTATGTTGCCGTAACATATGAGTCATGGTTTACTGATGAACGACCCGCTGAAATTGAGAAGTGGTGGGTGGATGCAGTTCCTGAAATTGGCACAACAGGGCATAATATTTCCATTATGCAAAAAACAGGTTATATTCCTGTTGCCGCATTTACGCTGCCTGAAAGTTGTTGGATAGACAATTATTTTATTCCGCAAAAAGCAAGGCACGAGGAATTTTTGAAAAAACACAGGGGAAATAAAACTGCTGAGGATATGATTGCATTTATGAGGCGTGAGGCAGATCTGTATTCAAAATACAAACAGTATTACGGATATGTATTTTATATTGGGAAAAAGATCTGACTTACTGACGGCGAGAAATAATTGCGAAGTCAGGTGTGAATATATTTATGAAACAAAAACTTATAAATGACTGTCATGTATTCAATCATCATGGCTTATGGTATGTCATTAATATTGAAGAAATGTCTGCATATACCATAGACTATGAAACGGCTATGTTAATTAAAAATACTGCTCCCGATGTGGTTCTCCGGTCCCATATATCAGAAAAACTGAAAAAATATGGATTACTATCAGAAGGAAGAGAAGAAACATTAAAAAAAGAAAGAGAACCGGTTTTTATTACAAATATATGTCTTTTCCTGACACGGTGCTGTAATCTCAACTGTATATACTGTATTATAATATGAAGTTGTGAAAAAGTTATGAAATTATTGTGAATGTTATGTAAAGAAATACTCAGGAATATGAGAGAAAGCTTATCTCCTGATAGAATAACCCCCTTTTGTTTCAGAGAATTTTTCTCTTTTTTCTTTTCCTGTAGTTCTTTTTCAAAATATGAAGTATAAAAAAAATGGCGCTGGCTTATTTACATAATTTTCATAACTTCTTCACAACTTTATGGTATAATTATTTTATTTATATAAAGGAGGTATTTATTATGAGTATGGAATCAGCAAAAGCATTTGTGGAAAGAATGAAGACAGATGAGGATTTCAGAAAGAAAGTAACTGAACTTAAAGATGGAGACGAACGGATGAGATACGTGAAAAAGGCAGGTTTTGATTTCACTAAAGAAGATATTGAACTGGCCAGAGCAGAGCTTTGTGATGATGAGGTTGGAGGTGTGGTTGGAGGGGTAAATGGCTGTAATCCTGACTGGTCTGGAGCCTGCGGATGGATGCTGTTTGATTTCATTTAGAAATAACCGGTAAGGTCAATGAACAGGACTTTTTATGTCAATGACCCCGCCCACAAGTTCGGACTTGAATCTGTTACAAATTCAGTCTATACTGGAGAAGAGAATTGAAAAAGGGGTGATTTTATTCATTCAGACCCCGGTATTTTACCTGGTAAACCTGTGGTAAAAGGTACAGGGTTATCTGTAGAATTTATCCCGGGATTATTTGATAAAGGGTGGACTGAAGAACAGATAATAGAAAATTATCCTGCATTAACAAAAGAAAGTCTTCGTGCCGTGTTCATTTTTGTTATGGAATGTATGAAAGAAGAACATATCTATGAGTTACCTGCGGAGGTTGCTTGATGAATTTTCTTGCGAATGAAAATTTCCCCCTTGTCAGTATCAGATTTTTAAGGAATGCCGGTTATAAAGTTATAAGTGTAATTGAAGAAACTCTAGCGTGAGTTTACTAAAAATTGAATTTCAAAGTTGAACAAACCTATATACCATAATAGTTTTCGGAGTAAAAAAATGTATAGGTAACTAAATACACATTAAAACTCAATATTTACAAGTATAAAATTATACTGTATAATGTAACTATGCCTACATTGCAAAAAAGAGTTATTAAAGGACATACATATTGGTATATAGTTACATCAAAAAGGAAAAATGGTAAACCCACACCTGTTATTCTTAAATATCTTGGAACAATAGAAAATATCCTTAAAAATTCTACTCTATCAGAAGAAGGAAAATTTAAATATAAATCTTATATTCATGGAGCAGTATATGCCCTGTGGAAAATAGCAGAGAAATATAATATTTTGAGTATGATGCGTAAATATTTTAAGGATAATAACAGAAGTGGCAATGATGTATCAACAACTTTACTTCTTGGAGCAATTCACAGAGCATGTGAAGGAGGGAGCAAAAGGAGTTTTAGTGAATTTGCTTCTGAGACAACATTACCGGAGATAGCAGATTTTAAAGCAGAGAAAGTAACAAGTCAACACTTCTGGGATCAGATGGATAAAGTAGAATTGAAAGAAATAGAATTATTCCAGAAAGAATTTACAAAAGAACTCCACAGGAAAAAAATTATTAGTTTTGAGAAGTTATCCTATGATACAACTAATTTTTTCACATATATTGACTCAGGGAATAACCATAGTAAACTGGCTCGCAGAGGTCATAATAAACAAAAGAGGAATGATTTAAAACAATTTTCTTTAGGACTTCTGGTGAGCAAGAATTTTCTTATACCTTTGAGTTCCTATATATATGAAGGTAATATAACCGACCAGTCAGTAATCTCACCGTATATTAAATCTTTCAAAAATAACATAAATACAATAACAGAGTCAGATAAAATAACAGTAATATTTGATAAAGGAGGATGTTCTAAAGGGAACTTAAAGGATATAGAAGATGAAGAGTTTCATTATATATGTGTATTTTCTCTGAAGCATAAGAAAGATTTAATAGAAATACCATTAAGTGATTATGAAACAAAGAAAGTAAAAGATAAGGATATATTGCTTTTAAGAAGAGATGAAAAAATATGGGATAAAAAGAGAACGGTGTTATTATATTATAGTAGCAAACTTCACGAAGGGCAGCTCAGGGGCTTAGATAAAAGCATTGAAAACAAAAAAGAAAAATTATTGTCTCTTCAGGAGACTCTTAAGAACCCACGCACTGGAATTAAAACCAGAGCACAACTTCAGAAAAAATTATCTGAGATAATAAAAGGAGAATACGGAACTGAATTATTTAAATTTAAGATAAAGCGAAAAAAACCACTTTCTTTTGATTTCTCTTTTGATGCATCAAGTTATAATTTTATTACAAGGGAAATATTTGGCAAGAAAGCTCTGATAACTGACCGGTCTGATTGGAGTTCTGAAGAAATACTCAGTTCGTATTTTTCACAGGGTGAGATAGAAAAAGTATTCAGGCACGTAAAAAATCCTGACCATCATTCTATCAGACCTCAATTTCACTGGACTGACCAGAAAATATATGTCCATGTTTTTATCTGTTTACTTGGTTTTATGTTGACCTGTCTTTTACAAAAAGAACTTCAGGAGCAGGGTTTTATTGCAGAAAAGGAAAAAATAATAGATACTCTTATAAAAGTCAGACAGTATAATACTTTTCGACTTGGTAATGACAAAAAATTTAGACCTGTAGAGACTAAACTTGAAGAAATGAGTGAATATGAGGCTCAGTGCTATAATGCTCTACTTAAGGCGGTGGAAAAGTGACACAGTTACCCTATACATTTTTTTATTCGCTTTACTGCATGAATAAAAGAAAAGATGAAGATTATGAGGAGATTTTTAGTAAACTCACGCTAGCAAGTAAATTATCTACTTTATTTTTAAAAATTCTAAATCCTACATTTCACTTTCAAGTAGGTAATATAGCGTCTTTACCAATAATTTTCCCCGAAAAAGAAGAATTACAAACACAAATAGACACCCTCGTAGACCAAAACATCTCCATTTCCCACACAGACTGGAACTCCAGCGAAACTAGCTGGGATTTTAAAATTAACCCTCTCGTTGCCTGCAAAAACGGCAAAATAGAACAAGCCTGCACCACCTGGACATCCTCTGCAGAATCCCAGTTCCACACTCTCCACAAAAACGAAGAGGAATTAAATAGAATCTTCATAGAAATCTACGGCCTTTCTGATGAACTTACTCCTAATGTGGAACTAAAGGACATTACCATATTAAAAGAAGAAACCTTCATAAACGACAGAGGAGAGCTTGAATTCAGACCTGATGAGGTAATGAAACAATTTATCTCCTATAGTGTGGGATGTATCTTCGGGAGGTATTCTCTGGATAAAGAAGGTCTTATCCTTGCAAATCAGGGAGAAACTCTTGAAGATTATATAAAAATTAACAAAAAAACACCATCATTCACCCCTGACAAAGACAATATACTTCCAGTCCTTTCAGACGAATATTTTGAAAATGATATAGTAATACTCTTCAATAAATTCCTGAAAGTAACCTTCGGCGAAGACACCTTCCATGAAAACCTTGCCTTTATTGAAGAAAAACTGGGTAAAACCATCAGAGCCTATTTTGAAAAAGACTTTTACATCGACCATGTAAAAAGATACAAAAAACGGCCCATCTACTGGCTATTCCAGTCTCCGAAAAAATATTTCCAGGCTTTAATCTATATGCATCGCTATACACCTGATTTATGCAGTAAGGTTTTAAATGATTATCTCAGGGAATACTCTGCAAAACAGGAATACAGAAAAGTCCAGATTAAGAAGGAAATCGACTCGGATACTCTTTCAGGGAAAGAAAAGACAAAAAAAGAAAAAGAAATCAAGGAAATCGATAAAATCCTCAAAGACCTTGCGGAATATGATAAAAAACTGGATTATATGGCAAAACAATATAATCAAATTGACCTTGACGATGGAGTCAGAGTGAATTATTGTAAGTTTAAAGATGTCCTTGCTCCTATAGCAGGACTCGAAAAGGAGTGAATTTTATGTGCAAAATAAATCCCCGTGTTGATTTCGCATTTAAATTGATTTTCGGAAACGAACAAAACAAGGATATACTCATATCTCTTCTAAATTCTATACTGGAAGACTACCAGACGTCTCCTATAGAATGGATAGAAATACTCAATCCTATAGGGAAAAAGAATTATGATAAAGAGAAACTTGTAATACTTGATATAAGAGCAAGGGATGAAAAAGGTGAGTATTACAATATAGAAATGCAGATAACAGATCAGCATTATTATCAGAAGAGAGCTTTATATTACTGGTCAAAGCTCTACTGTTCACAGATTGAAGAAGGTGAAACATATTTTGATTTGAGAAGGACTGTGAGTATAAATATCCTTAACTTTGACGCTATTGTTACGGGAAAGAATTTTCACAGTGTTTACCGGCTGAAAAATATGGAAGATAATATTGAACTTACAAATCAAATAGAAGTTCACTTTATAGAACTGAAGAAATTTTCAAAAGATCTGCCTGATCTGAAAAGGACACTGGACAGGTGGATATATTTCCTGAAACATGCCGAGAAGTTTTCAGAAAAATCATTGCCCGACCCCCTTAAAGAAGTTAAATCTATTGAAAAAGCAAGTAAGGTTTTAAATAAGATATCTTTGAATAGAGATCAGAGAGAAATTTATGAAGCCCGTCTGAAAATGCTTCGTGATGAAGGTGGAGCTTTAGAGACTGCCAGGATAAAAGGACTTGAAGAGGGTAGAAAAGAAGGGATAGAAGAAGGGATAAAAAAAGGGGAAACTAAAGGGGAAAGAAAAAAAGCAATAGCAACTGCAAAAGAAAGCCTGAGAATAGGACTTTCTAATGAGGTAATTTCTAAAATAACAGGACTATCAGTGGAAGAAATAAAGAACCTGAAAAATGAATAATAATACAGAAGAAAGTATTTATGAAAAAGTTATTCGGGAACACAGGAATAAAAACAAAGAATTGCCTGTTCCTTTGAATGAATTAGATTCAATAGAAAAAATTATCAATGTGTTAAAATACGTTCCTCTAACTATGGCACAGAGAGAGCTTTATGAGGAAAATTTAAAAATACTCCGTGATGAAAAAAGTATACTTGAAACTGCACGAATTAAAGGATTTAGAAATAAAGTTTAAAGATGAAATGATGAAGTTCGAGGAGGTGAGTAAAATGCCTTATGTAACATCATTTGAGAGAATAGGCTTTAAACAGGGTATGGAAAAAGGAATAGAAGAGGGTAGAAAAGAAGGTTTAAAAGAAGGTTTAAAAGAAAAAATAGATATAGTAAAGAAGTTATTTAAGAAGAAATTTTCACTGGAAGATATATCTGAAATAACAGGCCTGTCTCAAGAAGAAATTAAAAAGATTATAAGTTAAAAATTCGGGAGTGTCATAGATTTTGCTGTTTCAACAAGTAAATCTTTTTTGTTTGCAAACTTCCATCCTTTTTTTTATGTTCTTCTTCTGTTTCTTTTATCATAAGCCTGATTTTATGAATATCGCAATTATATTCTTCTGCCAGTTTTTCTCTAACGGTTCTTACTTCTTCTACTATTGAAAGTGGCAGGATGGTAATAATTTGTTCGAATCTCAAAAAATCAGACTCATTATG
>DAIOEN010000059.1:0-35115 GCA_036746235.1 Vulcanimicrobiota bacterium
ATTCTACTTTTTTTGTTGCCACTACACGTCCTATAACTTTAGCAGGTAACATATTATGTATATCCTTCTGTTTCAAATTTTCTGAAGATTATCTGTCCTTCTTTTTCCACCGAATCTACTATGGCTGATATAACACAATCACATGGCCTGTTTTTTGTTGCATCTGTCTGACGTGCAGAAGAACCTGATACAAACAGAACAAGTTCTCCTTCTCCTGCACCAACCGCATCGGCAGCAACAATAGTCTCCCCTTTAGGATTAAACTCAAGATCAACAGGCTGTATTATTAACAGTTTCCATCCGACCAGCCCTTCATCTTTTTGAGTACAGACTACATTCCCTATAACTCTGGCAAATTTCATTTAATATCTTCCTTCCCTTTAAGGAAAATTGTTCAACGTATTATAACATATAAGCCGGGGAGAAACAATATATTTTAGTGAACAGTGAAAGGTGAAAAGTGAATAGAATAAGACATTACTTACCATTCACTACTCAAGGATTGTACATTAAAATGACAGGTAATCCCATATAAAATGGGAAAAGAAATCTGTCACAGCATGTTCGGAGTAAAAAGTTATAAAAACGAAATTTTACTTACTTCTAACTACTCACTTTTCACTGATTATAAATTGACATAATATTGAAGATATGTTATATTTTTTACTGTTGAAAATTTTTATGAACTATTCAAGAAATATATAATCAGGAGGTGAATTTAATGAAATACGGAAAAGTTGCTATTTTAATTGCAGTAATTCTTATCTCTATGCTTGCCATAAATCAATTTTTACTTGCTAACTGCGGTCAGTGTACAGATAAAGAAAAGCCCTGTTCCGGTCAGGAATGTAAAGATAAATGCACCGAATGCAAAGACCCAAACTGTTCCTGTACGGAATGCAAAGGAACATGTCCTGAATGCAAAGACAAATGCACCGAATGTAAAGACCCAAACTGTTCCTGTGAGAAATGTAAAGGAACATGTCCTGAATGCAAAGACAAATGCACCGAATGTAAAGCTCCAAACTGTTCCTGTGAGGAATGCAAAAATGAAGCAACATTTACAGGTATGTTCACATGTCCCTGTTATCTTATGATAAAAGACGGAGAAGCAGTGGATACAGCAAAAGTAAAAGAATGTACTGTAAAGTGTGCAGCAGCAGGACAGCCTCTTTTATTCGTAGATGATAAAGGAGTTATTTACATGGCCATGTTCTGCTGTAAATGTAATGTTCCCGAAAAGGATGCAGCAGCAATGGCTATGGATAAAATCACGGTGAAGGGCTGTGTATGTGAAAAAGGTGGTTTCAAAGCCATTAAAATCTGCACTGTAGAAAAAATTAAGTAATTCAAAGGTAATTATCATTATGACACCTTTAAGAGGGTGTCATAATGATTCTAAGGATTTAAACTCATGCAGACGAACTATTGTCTTGACGTTACCTATAAATGCCTGGGAGTCTGGCAGCACCGGAAGCCTACATCATCAAATGTTTCATAATAAAGGGCTTTTCTTCTATGAGATATACGAAAACTCTCTACAGGAACATCTTTCCAGGAACCACCTTTACAGACCCTTAAATCTTTCTCTTTTTCCTTTTCCCCCTTTTTAAGTTTACCGCTTACCAGGGGTGATTTATATACATCTGAACACCATTCGGCAATATTGCCGGACATGTCCATAACACCGTAAGGGCTGGCACCTCCGGTAAAAGAACCAATAGGAGTGGTGCCTCTATCATTTTCCAGATCAAGCATTTTTTCAACTATATCAGGGTCATCCATATTCCCGTTATTACATTTATATTTATCCCATTCCTGCCCCCATGGATATATTCTCTCATCTGTTCCTCTCCCTGCTTTCTCCCATTCCGCTTCTGTCGGCAGTCTCTTACCGCACCAGTCAGCATAAGCCTTGGCATCTTCCCAGTCTATACCTATAATAGGATGATCGGCTGTCTGAAGCGAATAATTCCAGCTTTCCGGTTCAGTGTAATTTGTTTCCTGTAAAAAAATATTGTAACGGAAATTGGTAACAGGGTATTTATCTATGTAATAAGCATATAAATATACATGTGTTTTAGGGTTATCATCTTCGGAGTCATCACTTCCCATTACAAAAAGACCTGATGGTATATAAATCATTTCCACTTCATCTTTCGGATGAACTATGGATGCAGGCATATTGGCACCAAAAGGTTTAAGTAATGAATTAAATGATTTTAAAGGCTTAACTATCTGTTCTTTGGGCTTACGTACTATTTCAATAGCTTTTATTTGCTTTTTCCTTTGCGGACTTGGAATAATATCCTCTATAGCCGGTACGGTGGATGTTTCTTTTTCCTCATGATCTTTTATTACTTCTTCTTCTTTTACTTCTTCTATCACTTCTTCATTTGCTTCTTCTTTTGCTTCTTCTTCCAGTTTTCTAAGTTCTTCCTGAACTTTTTTCTGTAGTTCTTCTTCCAGTAACCTTACTTCTTCTTCCTGCTCGTTTTTTTGTTTCTCAGAAAATATGTTTCCTTTAGACAGATAAGCCGATGCATCATCTGCAGTTTTTTGTATATATTCCTCTTTACCCCAGTATAATCCCTCTTTTTTCTCAGATTCCTCTTTTCCCCAGTAACGTTCTTCCTTCTTGATTTCTTCTGTCACTTCTTCACTGACTTTTTCTATCTCTTCCTGTATCTCTTCTTCTTTCTCTTTTATCACTTCTTCACTAACTTTTTCTACTTCTTCTATCTCTTCCCCTATCTCTTCCTGTATCTCTTCTTCTTTCTCTTTTATCACCTGTTCACTGACTTTTTCTGTCTCTTCTTCTATCTCTTCCTGTATCTCTTCTTTTTTTTCTTTCTCTATCTCTTTGTGTATTTCTTCCGTTGTAAATTCTCTTTCTTCTTCTATTGAAACATCATCAAACTCTTCTACAGCTTCTTCTTTTGCTTCTTCATCATCACTTTCTTCTATTGAAAGTTCATCAAATTCTCCTTCCAGTTCTGCTTCCTTTACTTCACCTTCATTCTCTTCTATAAAAAATTCATCGAATTCTTCTTCCATAACCGGCTTATCTTCCGGCTCACCGGGAACTTCATCAAATTCTTCCTGTATAATGTCTATTTCATCTGTCACATCTGTTACTTCCTCAGTCATGGCCTTTTCTTCTGACATTATATCCTGAGACTGAACTGCCTGCTTTGTAGTTTCCTCGAAACTCTTTGAGAATGCTTCCAATTTTTCCCGGTCAAAACTTTCCTTCGGTTGAAGGCTCTGTTTTTTTTCTTCTTCTCTTATCAGAGTGATAGGGTCTTTTTCTCCCGCCCATTCCAGCAAACCAGGAACTGATAGCTCTTCTTCATCTCCTTCTTCTATTGGAGTCAAAGTACCTGATGTAACATCTTCAATGTCTAAATCATAAAGTTCATCAGAGCCTGAATCATCTTCGTCAATCTGAAGATCAAAAACATCATCGCTTATATTCTGTTCCTGTTTTATTATCTTATATGTTTCAAGAGCATCAAGCATCTCTTTTGCATGTTCAAATCTATTATAGACTTCTCTTTCCAGTGCCTTCATAACTATCTGTTCCAGGGAAGGCGTAATATTGGAATTAAAGAAAGATATGGGCTCAAAATCAAGAGGTACCGGAATTTCTCCGGTAAGTAAATGATGCATTGTGGCTCCAAGAGCGTAAATATCACTTCTTGGTTCTACCTGACCTTTATACTGTTCCTTTGGTGCATAACCATCAGTGCCTATAGAGGTTTTAGACACTCTCTGTTCAGGATTAACCACTCTGGCAATACCAAAATCAACCAGCATAGCTCTTCCGTCTTTCCTGATCATAATATTGGCAGGTTTTATATCACGATAAATTATAGGAGGTTCCTGATTATGCAGATAATCCAGTACTGTAAGAATTTGTTTGGACCATTGGACAACCTTGTCTTCAGGGAGATTGGGACTTCCTTCTCTTTCCAGTATTGTATCAAGGTCTTCCCCTTCTATGAAAGACATGACAAGATAATATCTTCCGTTTTCTATGAAGTAGTCGTATACTACAGGAAGGTGATCATGCTGTAATTTAGATAATATTTTTGCTTCGCTGTTAAATCTTCTTATGGCATAATCCTGATCTTCATTACTGTCATAATCAGAAAATAGTTCCTTTACCGCACAAATTCTGTCAAGTCTTCCATCAGTTGCCTTATATACTGCCCCCATACCTCCCGCTTTAATAAGTGCAATAATTTTATAGCGAGTTCCTACCACAGAACCAGGAGACAGAGAACTGCTGATGGTACCGCTGGATGTTAACTCCGCACCGCAACTGCCGCAAAACTTGGAAGTATCAGAATTTTTTGCACCGCAACTACTGCAGTAAAGGGGCATCTCATCACCTCTTAAAATATTTTCATAAGCCCCCGAAATAATTATAAATTTTTATATATTAGTTATTTTGATTAAAAATCCTTCTATTTCTTTACTTTTAAACAAATGTTTTCTTATCTTTATTTACCAGTTTCGAAATAGCTTTAAGAGCTTCATTTATGGAAAAAGGCTTTTCCAGAAAAGGATTTACCTCGTGATTAAAAAAATTCAGATTTTCAAATTTATTTATTGCACCTGACATAAATATAAAATTTTCTGCGAGTTCCGGTTTTTGTTCTTTTAACAATTGAAAAAGTTCACTGCCATTCATTGCCGGCATTTTTATATCACAGATTATTATATCAAAGTAGCCTTTATTTGAAATCTTTTCAAGAGCACTCTGTCCGTCTCTGGCAATTTCCACTCTATTACCTTCTCTTGTAAGAGTCTCGTCAAAAAGTTGGAGTACCGTATCTTCGTCATCTATGACCAGTATATCAAAATCTCTGATATTATGGCTGAGGCCTGATATATTACTGACAGAAAAAACAATATTATTCTCAATAATAGGGAGAGCTATCGTAAAAGTTGCCCCCTTATCTTCTTCACTGACTACCTGAATGGTACCTCCATGATCCTTTATTATGCCATAGGATAAACTCAAACCAAGACCCGTTCCTTTTCCCACTTCTTTAGTTGTAAAAAAAGGATCAAATATTCTGGTCAGGTTCTCTTTTGATATACCGGGGCCTGTGTCGCTGAATTCAATAATAATACTCGTTTCTTTTTTACAGGTTCTTATGTTCATAGTGCCTGACCGTTTTACTGATGTAATGGCCTGATGGGCATTATTAATAATATTAAGAAATACCTGTTGCAGCTGATGGGGATCTCCCATGGTAACAGGTAAATTCTGATCAAGATTACATTTTATTTCAATATTATCTACTCTCATTTCATAAGCTTTGAGTTCAAGCACATTTTTTATTATACCGTTTATATCTATTTTTGTTTTTTCCGGTTTATGCATTCTGGCAAAAGATAATAAATTCTGAACAATTCTTCTTGCTCTGGCTGCTTCTTCCTGTATGCGCTTTAAATCCTTATAAATACTTTTATCTGCTTCCATCATTAACAGTTCTGAGAAACCTATTATACCGGTAAGAGGATTATTTAACTCATGAGCCACCCCTGATACAAGCTGGCCCATTGTGGAAAGCTTTTCAGATTGTATAAGCTGCCTCTGCAGTTCAATTTCTTTTTCAATATTTCTGATTATATGTGCGAGGCCGAGATTCTTACCTTTTTCATCTTTTATAACAGTATATGTTATTTTGACATGTATACGGGTACCTGCTCTGGTAATTCTTTCAGTGTTTATCTCTTCCAGTATGCCTTTCCTGAGAGCTTCTGAAAGGAGTTCATTTTTCTGAATTTTCAGGTCCTCAGGGATTAATATTTGAGAGGATTTGCCTATGATTTCTTCTGACTTATAGCCAAATATCGTTTCTGCTCCTTTATTCCACGATGTTATTATAGAATTATTATCTGTTCCCACTATAGCCAGAGGTGCATTTGTTGTAATATTGGCAAGTTCACTTACATGCTCATAAAGTCTGGCATTTTCCATTGCAATAGCCACCTGCAAAGCTATTTGATTTGCCACTTCCAGTTCAGTTTCAGAAAAGGCATTTTCACTATAGCTGGCCACATTAAAAGTTCCAATAATTTTTCTTCTCACTTTCAGAGGAATGATAATGGCAGACAAAATTCCTTCTGCCGAGTAAGGAAGTTCCGGCACTTTATTTTCAGAAGGATTACAAATAGTGCCAGACTCCAGGTTCTGACTGAGAGTGGATATTTTAAAAGGTATATAAAACTCATCTCCCAGTTCGATTTTTTCCTGTGAAATAAGTGTACGAACTTTTACAAATTTATCTCCTTTATCCAGAAGAGCCAGACTGATAAGATCGTAATTTATCAATCTTCTGATCTGACAGCCTATTATTTTCAATATCTCTTCAAGGTAAAGACTGGAACTGATTGCTTTATTTATCTCATTTATAACAGATATCCTCTCAACCTCTTCAATAGAAGCTTTAAGGGTATTTTGAAGGTTTATAAGTCTTAAAATACTTTTAACCTTGGCCAGTAATTCTCTCAGGTCAAAAGGTTTTATTATATAGTCATCTGCGCCGTTTCTGAAGCTTTCCAGTTTAAAATCCATATCGTCACGGCATGTTAACATAATAAGAGGTATATTTTTAGTTTTGAAATCATTTTTCAATCTTTTACATACCTCAATACCGTTTAATTTTGGGAGCATTATATCCAGAATAATAAGAGAAGGCTTATCTCTGTAAGCCTTCAATAAACCTTCCTCACCATCAGCAGCACTGATTATCTCAAAACCTTCCTGTTCCAATGGATATGTTAACATTTCTACAGTCAATTTTTCGTCTTCTACAATCAATATCCGTTTATTTATCATTATGTAAACACCTTGCCCGCAATATCCCCCTGCGTAGGATTAATTTATAGATATAATAAAGTGATATAGAATATAAGTCTCTCCGCATATGAAGGATATCGTTCAACTAACATAGAATTTACTATCTGCCTTACTTATCTTTTCTTTCTTAAATAAAGAATTAATACTATTGTTATTATTACAGGTATAACCAGAAACGGTGCCAGACATGGCAGAAAAATACTGGTAATTACCAGAAAAAGGAGAAAGAATTTTAATACACGAATAATCTTATCTACAGGAAGAACATCTGCCTGACCTGTAGTAAATTTAAGGAATTTACTTATGAAAAGCGCTGTTGAGAACAATAATTTATCAATCAATTCTAATACCCCCTCCATATTTTTTAAATTATACCATTATTTTATCCAATCTGTAAATGATTAATTATATATAAAGGTGATAAAAATGAATAGAGGAGATAAAAAAGACTTTTTTCGTAATATACCATCACTGGAAAAATTACTTTCCACAGAAAAATTTAAAGAGCTAAATCAATATTATCCGAGAAAATTGATTCTCAAAATATCAAGGGATTATTTAGATATGTTAAGAAAAACATATATTTCAGAGAATGAAGCCATAGATTGTTCTGTAGAAAATATATATTTACATGTAACAGGGGAATTAAAAAAATATGACAGAAAAGGAGTTAAAAGAGCCATAAATGCTACAGGTGTGCCACTCCATACAAATCTTGGCAGAACGCCATTATGTAAAAGAGCAATAAAAAGAATCGATGAAATCCTACATGGTTACTGTACTCTGGAAATAGATGAAACAGGTAAAAGGGGCTCAAGGCACAAAAGGGTGGAAGAACTGTTTCTGGAGCTTACAGGAGCAGAAGCAGGAGCAGTAGTCAACAATGACAGTGCCGCAGTTTATCTGGTTCTGGAAAAGCTTGCAAAAAATAAAGAAGTTATAATATCCCGCGGTGAACTGGTTGAAATAGGAGGAGGTTTCAGAATACCTGATGTAATGAAAAGAAGCGGCTGTAATATGATAGAAGTTGGCACAACAAATAAGACACATATTGAGGATTATAAAAACGCAATAAGTGCCGGTACCGGCATGTTACTGAAAGTACATACAAGTAATTACAAAATCATAGGTTTTACTTCTTCCGTATCGATTGAAGAACTTGTAAAATTAGCAGGAAAAGAAAAAATTCCTCTCTTTTACGATCAGGGTAATGGCCTTATGGTAAATCTGAGGCCTTACGGTTTTGAGCATGAATTAAATGTTATTGAATCCATAAAGGCAGGAGTAGATATAATAGCATTCAGCGGAGATAAACTATTTGGCGGCCCTCAGGCAGGGATCATACTCGGGAAAAAAGAATATATAGAACCATTAAAAAAAGATCCTATGATGAGAGCTTTAAGACCTGATAAAATGACCCTTGCTTCTCTGGAAGCAACCCTGGAAGAGTATTTATATTCAGATACACCCGATATTCCTCTAATAAAAATGATCACTGTAAACAATGAAGAATTAAAAAGCAAAGGAGAAGAACTCTTTAAACGGATCGATTCTATAAAATCGGCTGAATACAGTATAAGTTTACAGAAAGGGTTTACTGAAACAGGGGGGGGAACATTTCCGGGATTTACAATGGCCACATTTATGATTGCCATAAAATCCCCGGAAGGGGCAAAAAAAACTCAGGAGAAACTATACAGGTTATATCCCCCTGTTTATTCAAGAATAGAGGAAGAACAGGTAATGCTGGATCTGAGGACATTAATAGATGAGAAAGACAGAGAAGATCTTCTGGAAGGTCTGAAAGAAATATTTAAATAGTTAAAGCTAAAGAACTGACACAATAAATTTATAAAAAACTATAAAAAACTGTAAATAGTTTTTTATTTCATAATAAAATAGTGGTTGACAATTTTTTAATTTTATTATAATGTATAATCTATATTTGCCTGGCTAATGATACAAATGAGTATCGTGCTAAGTGATATGTCTCAAAAGCTACCGGAAGTTATTTCAAGTAAAATTGAATTAATACTGGAAAGGATAAGGTTAGCCAATAGCTAACAACGTCGTTTTCTGTAAAAATTATAGATTTTTATAGATTTAATTCGACGGTTACAATTAAGTTCCTGATTTAAAAATAAAGGGGATGAAATATTATGGATGAAAAGAATAAAATGTTTCTGGTTCTTAATTATGTTTTACCTCCATGGCTGCCTATATATACACTGTTTATCAGCCCGCAGAAAGATGACCCTACCTGTAAATTCCATGGATGGCAGTCATTATACCTGGGTTTACTTGCCTGTGTCACATGCGGTATTGCAGGGCTTTACAGCTGGTATTGTGCCTATAAACTTTATACAGATCAGGAGGTGACAATACCAAAGCTTACCGATATGGCCAGGGAACAGGCAAATAAATAACTTTATAACTTAGAAGGCGATTATTTATGAATGATAAGGAGCAGAAAAATACTGCATCTGCCGCAGGGTGTTATATTCCTTATATAGGATTACTTGTTTCCCTGTACAATCTATTTACTGATAATAAAAAGGATGCCTATTGCCGTTTTCATAGCTATCATGCTATATTTTTATGGTTTATTATTGGCTGTATAATAATAGGCATTAATTTTATTGCTTTTATTTTAGGTTGCTTACCTCTTATAGGCCCTTTTCTGGCTCATATTACTTCCCTGTTGGCTCAGATTGTAATGTACGGAGGTATTGTATATGGTATTTTTTGTGCCTATAATGCCTACCAGGGCTCTTCTTTCAGTATACCCTGCATAACTGAATTTACCAATAAATATCTGGAAGACAGGAAAATGCTTCCATAAATCTATAAACTTAAAAGATAAATAATTATTATGACTATACCGAGTATCCACCTGTAATAAACAAAGGGGTAGAAACTGCCTTTTTGCAAATAATAAAGTAAATATTTAATAGCTATATATCCTGAAATAATAGATGTAATCAGACCAAGAACAAAAGGCAAATCAATAAGTTGATGCCAATGTTTTAGCAAATGAAGGGACTGAAAAAAAGCTCCTCCTCCTATTATTGGAATCGCCATAAGGAAAGAAAATTCTGTAGCACATGCTCTGGACATGCCCCTGAATAAACCGGCAGTTATTGTTATACCGGATCTTGAAACACCTGGCGCCAGGGCCAGTGTTTCTGCAATACCAATAAAAAAAGCGTCTTTTATATTGCTATCTTCAAGCATTCTATTCCCTCTCTGCCTTCTCTCAATATAAAAAAGAAGAGCGCCTACAAGAATAAGGTTAAAAGCCGAAACAAGAGGACATCGGAGGTAATCTGTTATAATATCTTCAAAAAATACTCCTGCTATACCGGGAGGTATACAGCTCAGAATAAACAGCCACGAAAGTTTTCTGTAAGGGTCTCCCTGGAGTGTTCTTTCTTTAATAGAAAAAATAAAACCTTTAAAGAGAGAAAATATTTTCACTCTGAAATACCATAATATACTTATAAGAGTTCCCAGATGAAGGGCTACGTCGAATGAAATATCTACTTCCGGCCATGCAAAAAGCCATCTGGTCAGAAGTAAATGGGCAGAACTGCTTACAGGAAGAAATTCTGTAATTCCCTGAATTATACCTAAAATAATTGCCTGATATATACTCATTATTTCAATGCAGAATCTATTGCTTCTTCTTCCTTTTCAGTAAGCTTCCCCGGTGAATGCCCCTTTTCTAAAGGCTTTACGGAAAGATTATTCTTATAAAATGCTATGACTATTCCGTCTCCATGTTTGTTCAATAATGCAAAAGCCACATCATTCGACCCGTCAGACGATGAAGAAGAACTTATTCCAACTTTTTGTATACACAGGGAAATCTGTTTATCAAAATCCTCTGTCATAGAAGTGAATTTTTCCGACTTCTTCATTACCCTCTGGGAGCCTTCTCGAATTTCTTCAAGAATGGCCAGTATATTGTTATTCGGTTCATTATTAACAGAAGGAGTATTTACTGTTTTTTCTTCTTTTTTAGTTAAAGACACTATAATAAAAGTCAGACGGACAAGATAAGCAATAATAAATACAAGAGTTATTATAATTAAAATTAAAATTAATAGAGAATTGATATAATTACAGTCCTTTCCATATTCGTAACAGACAATACGAACTTCAGTGATACGTAAGTTGTTGATTTATATAGTTCCTTAAAACATTCAATCATTTTTCAATACTAAATTAATATAATTCGGCACACCGAGGAATTCATCCCTGTTTTTTGCCATCAATTCCGGATCTATTTCCCATAGATGATCTCTGCTTCTCAATTCCATAGTAACTCCTTCTTTCCCTTTAATAAAGAGTTTCCCACCGCTATCAAGATACTGTCCTATGGATATATCACAGAGTTGTTCAGACTTTTCTTCTTCCTGTTCCATTATTATATTTTTCTCTTTTAATTTACTGAGAACTTCATCTTCAAGGAATTCTTTTTCACTTTTCGGAAGACCGTATTTATTAATACTTTCCAGATCTTCCACGTTAAAAATTGAATGTCCATGACCTTCACCTGTCACTACATCAAGGTTTTTAACATTTTCTCCGGTGGAAAGTTTTTTAGTCAGTTCTTCTGTCGTAAGTTCTACAGGTTCTTCAAAGATCGAAAAAATCAAATTTTCAAAGAAACGACATCCCTTTTTCTTCATATCTTCTATAATGGACATATAGTGATTCGAAGAAATTTCTTCTGAACCCTGAATAACATAGGTTTGCTTTTTTATAGAAGACTTGAACTCTTTAAACATAAGTTCCAGGGCATCTCCGATATGATCGGAAATTTTTCCCGGCCCTATAATACCATCTTCAAAGAGATCTTCTAACATAGAAAAAGCGCTGATAGAAAGCCAGTGCCCCATGGCACTGATCAGAAGATTACTGTAATCCAGAGATATATTCCCGTCTTCAAGTTTATGAAGGAGATTTTTAGCTCCTTTATGTTCACTCATAGAATTAATATCTTCTTGTTTATCTGAAGATTTCATATAAAACTAGTTCCTGTAAAAAATAAAAAAATACTCATTTTCGAATTATACCATAAATATGCTCATTATAGCAATAGAAAAATCAGTTATTATAACCTTTGTTACAGGTATAATCCTGTAACAGGAGGATATTATGATAATTGCACAGGGTTCTAATCTTTCCGACATGTACCGATTATATGTATACTGGCACCGCAAAAATTACACTTACTGTCATCATTTATTTCATAACAGGTGAGCCTATAACCGCTCCTCCCTATAATGACTTTACCGCAGGAAGGACACTTTGTGTTTTCACCATCGACACCCCATATATTTCCTATATAAACATAATGCAATTTTTTCCTGGCTATTTCCATAGCTTTTACAAGTGTTTTTTCAGGGGTTGCCTTTATGGTAAGTTTGTAATCAGGATGGTATCGAGAAAAATGTAAAGGTGTATGGGGGCCGAGATTGTCAGCTATCCAGTCAGTAAGTTTTTCCAGTTCATCATCGCTATCGTTTTGAGTGGGTATTACGAGATTGGTAATCTCTACCAGGCAGTTTTCAGAGGCTCTTTTGCATGTTTCAAGGACCGGCTCCAGCCTGGCTTTACAGAGTTTCACGTAAAAGTCGTTATTTATTGATTTTATATCAATATTCATGGCATCTATATAAGGCAATAATTCCATCAAAGGTTCCTGATTTATATAGCCGTTTGTAACCAGAACATTTTTGAGGCCTTCTTTTTTGAGAAGTTTTGCCGTCTCATAAACATATTCATAGCCAATGAGAGGTTCGTTATAAGTATAAGCAATACCTATATTGCCCTTTTCATGAGTAGACTTTGCAATATATACTGCTTCCTCAGGCGTAATAGTCTTTGTAAAACCGGAAAGTATTTTTTCTCCTCTTTCTGCAAGAGCCTGGCTTGACGACCAGTTCTGACAGAATTCACAGGCAAAATTACAGCCCAGTGTACCGAGAGACATTATTTTCCAATCAGGATAGAAATGAAACAATGGTTTTTTTTCTATCGGATCAAAAGGTGACCCGGTATACTGGCTGTAAATCAGGGAATACAATGTTCCGTCTATATTTTTTCTGGCTTTACATACTCCCACCTGTCCGTCATCTATGGTACAATTAAAAGGACAGAGCCTGCACCTGACTTTACCGTCACTTAATCGCTCATAATACATCGCTTCTTTCATAATTACAACATGTCTCCCTCCTGGGTAAGAACAAATCCATCTTTCCGTTTTTTCTCTTCTTCTTCCTTTTTCTTTTTATCTATGGCTTCTGTAATTTCCATTCTCTGATCTGTTGTTCCCTTTGGAGCTTCCCGCGAAGAATCCTGTCCGGTCCAGAAAAGATTTTCAAAGGAACCTCCTCCGTCAAAAATTTCGGATTTCATAAATACACCTCCCATAAACAAATTATATTACTCTGGTGAGCATAAATAATACATATTTGCTCTCGTGACGCGTAACGCGTAACGCGTGACGGGAGGGACAACTTTATTACATGCTTATGCTCAGGTCAGTAACGTTCCATAAAATATTCTTCCTGTGAGAGGAGAATATTTTAGGAACTCTTATGACATAAACTATGTTTCCTCTTCTTAATTTTATTTTACCTTAAAACAGGCTTATTTTCAATGAGTAATGACAAAAAAAATCTAATGTAAATCCTCAAAAATAAGAGGATTTTTTGCTCTTGTTGCAGCTATATTTTGTTCAACAATTCCTTTTTTACAGAGATTTTTCAGGAAGTTATCCATTGTGACCATACCATAATCTTTTCCTGTAGTAATCATATTTTCTATCTGATTTGTCTTGCCTTCTCTTATAAGATTTCTTATAGCAGAAGTAGCGACTAAAACTTCAAGTGCAAGGACTCTCCCCGGGCCATCCATTCGCGGAAGTAACTGCTGGGAAATTATACCCTGAAGACATTGAGAAAGCTGAACTCTTACCTGTCCCTGTTGATAGGGAGGAAAAATATCAACAATTCTGTCTATTGTTGTAGCAGCATCTGACGTGTGAAGAGTGCTTAATACAAGATGACCTGTTTCTGCCGCAGTGAGTGCAGTAGATATGGTTTCAAGGTTTCTCATTTCGCCGACACATATAACATTGGGGTCCTGCCTCAGAGCATTTACAAGAGCATCGTTAAAACTATGGGTATCTGCATCAATCTCCCTCTGTATGACTATACTGTTTTTATGTCTGTGCATGAATTCAATAGGATCTTCAATAGTTATTATTCTTACTCTTCTCTGTGTATTGATAAGATCAATCATGGCATTCAGAGTTGTAGTTTTTCCCACACCCGTAGGGCCTGTTACAAGAACAAGACCGTTTGATTTTATCGACAGATTTGCCACAACAGGGGGATGCCCCAGTTGAGCCAGACTTTTTATTTCCAGAGGTATCAACCGGAATGCTCCTTCCACATAACCTTTTTGATAATATATTGATGCCCTGAAACGACCTACTTCAGGGTTGGAAAAGGAAAAATTCAATTCCCACTCTTTTTCAAATCTTTCTATTTTTTCTTCTGGAAGGATGCTGTAAATAAGGCCATGTGTGTCATCAGGAGTCAGTTCCCTTTCTTTGAGGAAACCAATCTGGCCGTCAACTCTTATACTCGGAGGTATCCCCACGACAAGATGCAAGTCAGATGCACCGATATTCAAAGCCTGTTTCATTAAGTCAACAATATCCATAATTTATACAACCCTTCTTTATTTAGTCGTGACGCGTAACGCGTGATGCGTGACGCGAGATGATTATGTAACTATGTATATTATAACATATTCCGATATAAATAAATCGTAATGCGTGATGGGTTACTACTACTTCCCATCACGCATTACGTATTACACATCACGCTTTACGACTTATATATTTAAAGTCTCCGTCCTGTGGGCAGGTCTGAAGAAGTGCAATATTTTATTCCTGAATGCAGATGTAATGAAAAGGTATAATAAACCCAGAATTATACCTGTCAGGGTAAAGGAAAATATTTCTGGCATCCTCTTACCTGCAAGAAAACTTACTACGAATACTATCAGGAGGGGTAACAATTTAATCCTCGTAATCTTTTGATTTCTGAGCATTATAACCATATAAAGAGAAGCCAGTAAAAAAGCCCAGCAGAACATGGAGAGGAAAAAATTACCTGTATAAATAAAACTTATGGCAGGATTTTTCCCTTCTTCCATAAGGAGTTTTTTGAAGGTAAATACCTGACCGCTCTGAGGTATATATAACTCTACAGGCAAAACACCTGAAACTCTGCCTGAATTATCTGCCACACTTACACTTGTAAAATTCTGCATCATAACCTGCTGTCTGTCTTCTTTTCTCATTATCTGCTCCGAAGAAGGGGCAATCTTTTCGGCAATCTCTTTATCATAGGCTTCATCCTGATGCACCTGTAATGTACCTCCTGTCAATCCACGGGATACAGCGCCTCCGCTTCTTTTCATATTGCCTCCGAAACTTATTACTCTGTTATCTTCAGGCAAATAGACAGTCCAGTAATATTCCGATACCTGCACATCACATGCCGGAAGAAATTCCGATTTACTGCCAAGGAAAGAAAAACCTCCGCTTTTACTTTTATAGGATACTTCAACTGCAAAGGAATTAAGAGCAGAATTCTGCCCTGCCTCGGATTTTCTGAGAGGTATGAGAACAGTCCTGTTATCTTTGCTGTCAGACGGTTTCACAGGTTTTACAGGAGAACCGGACACAAAAGCATTCATAATCTCCGCTCCCTCCGGAAGCCTTATCTGTAAAAACTGTTTCAGATTATTTTTCATCTGATATATAACCTTTGTAAGGCACACGCCTTCATCGTTGACAAAGGTTATTGCCTGGGCACTGTCTACTGTGGCCGAGAGTACCGGCAGTTCTTCATGTTTTTCTGTTTCTATTGACAGTACAAAAGGATGTTTGTAATAGCGGTAGGCAAGAATTACAGGACTTGTTGCCATGCCGTCAAGAGCAGCGGGAAGTTCTTTCACATCTATTCTGTTTATGTCCTGTTCTTCTGTTGATTTCATTTCAAGACTCGTTTTTGCTTCACATGCAATAAAACCTTTTTCCTGTTCAGCCCCTGTAACCTGAAGGAAAGGCACAGTCCACACAGAGGAAATATTTTTAAGAGGTTTTTCGCAGACAACCGTTATCAGAACAGCACCTTCTGCCTTTTCAGTAAGTATGACATTAATAATTTTCCCGTTCTTTCCCTCTTCCATAGTCCATGTTTGAAGTTTATCGCTTTTCACCTCAAGAATTTCCACATCTTTCGGTGCCAGGAAGTAAAAGCTGTCACTTTTACCGCGGACTATAGAAAGATTTATCTGGCTCGTAATCTGAACTGCGCCGACACTGACAGAAACAAGGTGATTGACCTGAGCATAAATTCGGGGTTTCACATTTATCTGAGTAATTTTGCTATTACCTGATGTTGGAAGAGACCATGACACCTGCACTGATTCTCCTGCAGGGAGAGTTCCTTTAAAAATACTCCTGTTTTCTTCTACAGATGTATTTCCTCCCATGGAAGGATTGACCTGTATATTTATGCCTGTAGCAGGTACGGAGATCTTCAGATTGGATGAAGAAGAAGGAGGAAGTAACAGGGTGGAAACAGTCGTATTACCGGATCTCTTTGCAGAAACGAGATAGGTAAAGGTAAGACTGTGTCTTCCGGCACCTTTGTGGATAATCGTATATTTTCCGTCTTTTGTATAGACAGGCATGTCTGCCCCGTCTACTTTTACTTCATTGAGCGCTGCCTGGGTGCCTATAAGAGAAATTTCATTCCATCCGCCGTGGAAAGAACTGAACATAGTATTACACTGGACTTTAAGGGAATCTTTTCCTGCCGTAACAGAGAGATCGGCAGTGCCGAATACAAGCGTTACAGGCGGAGGAGGCACAGGCTGAGAAACAGGTTTATTGTTTTTATTCATAAGCTGCAGGAACTGATCCAGGGGCACGGTAACCTGTCCCTGTTTGCCCTGCTCCTGTGCGATTACAGCCGATATAAGGCCTGACATGATAAGGATAATTAAGAAAATCTTTAAAATTTTATTCATAATAAAATTCCTCCTTTATGATTTTCTTTATAGTCGCACAGAATGAAAATTTATTCCATCTAATTTTCCATGAGGATTTATATGAGAATCGTAATGCGTAATGCGTAATGCGTGATGCGAGGACAGATTCTCATCCTTCGTTGTGAACACACGGTCATAGCAGTTTTCAGGGTTTATCTTTTCAATAATTCAGTTCTGTCATGATGACTTATCTTTTTCAGGTTCAACCCGTATTTCTTCTCAATAGCCTCACCATTTTTTTCTATAAGTTTTGCTATTTCTTCCATAGTAAGGTTTTTACGTTCTTCATAGAGTTCATCTTTCCATTTCCATACTTCTTCCAGTGCTCTATCAGTCTTCATAATTTATCACCTCCATAGGCGTAATAATATCAATAGTTTTATATCCTTCTCGCAAATTTATAACATTTATCATCTTTTTTTATTATAATTAGCAAGATGGCGACAGTTCCAGCTAACAAGAATATCCATTACATATACACTTGCAATAGCTGCATGCAGTGCATCTTCCAGTTTCTTCACAGGTAATATCAATTCATTAATATATTGTTCGGCCAGAGTTTGAACTTCGTAATCAACTATTAATATTTCAGGGCTGAATTTATCAATCAAGTTCATTAATTTATTTGAAGTATTTAGATCAGCTCTATTAATTTCTTCGAGTACAATTCGAGAAATAAATATTTCATATTGATTTCTCTCAATATTTCTGAAAAATTCTCTGGTAATATCTCTTTTGTCCGGAGAATCATCAGCAAAATAAAAATTCCAGACTGATGTTTCAAGGTATAATTTCAATTTTTTCATAATATTCTCCTGATTACATTATATCATGCACTTATAAAGTTTGAAATAATTCACTCTTTACTATTTAAAAGTATAGAAATTTTCATTTTTTATGGCGTAAATAAAGATCTAGATATAATACATAATTTTTCCAGACAATCTTTTACCTGTTCCGGTACTAACAGGTATGACCGTAGCGGTCATAACGACGGATGAGAACGTATTCCTCTCCTCACTCTTCACCCTTCACGATTCTCATATAAACTATTGCATTATAGACTTATAATATGTATAATAGGTCAGATTTCATCCTGGTATTTATAAAAGGAGTTGTATTCAACATGTTAGCAAAAGAATTAAGAAAAAAATATATAGATTTTTTCAAAGAAAGAAATCATGCCGAAATTCCCGGAGCACCTCTTGTTCCTGAAAACGATCCTACTGTACTTTTTACTACAGCCGGCATGCACCCCTTAATACCATTTCTTGCAGGGGAAAAACATCCTGCAGGGAAAAGACTTGTAGACTGCCAGAAGTGTCTTCGCACAGACGATATAGATGAAGTGGGAGACACAATGCATCTTACTTTTTTTGAGATGCTCGGCAACTGGTCTTTAGGGGACTATTTTAAAGAAGAAGCCATAAAGATGAGTTATGAATTTCTCATAAAAGTCCTGGGACTCCCTCATGACAAATTATCTGTAACTGTTTTCGGCGGAGACGAAACAGCCCCCAGAGACGACGAAGCTTTCTCCATATGGAAATCCCTTGATATACCTGAAGAGAGAATTTATTTCCTCGGGAGAAAATATAACTGGTGGGGTCTTCCTGCAGGCGGTCCCTGCGGCCCCGATACGGAAATGTTTTGTGATACGGGAAAAGAAAAATGCAGCCCCGGCTGCGACCCTTCCTGTAATTGCGGCAAATACTGGGAAATATGGAACGATGTTTTCATGCAGTATAATAAATTGCCTGACGGAACTTATGTGCCCCTTGTTCAGAAAAATGTAGACACAGGATTTGGCCTTGAAAGAGCAACTGCTCTTCTCCAGGGAAAAGAAACCGTATTTGAGACAGAACTCTTTAAACCTCTTATGGATATGGTAAAATCCATGTCGAAGGAACATAATATTTATTCTGAGCGAGTTATAACAGAACATATAAGATCAGCTTCTTTTCTTCTTTCGGAAGGTATTGCGCCCGGTAATCTTGATCAGAGTTATGTCCTGAGAAGGCTTATAAGAAGGGTTATACGTCATGGCATGAAACTCGGCATAAAGGAAGGTTTTACACCGGAACTGGGAAACATCGTCATAGACACCTATAAAGATGTTTATCCTGAGTTGCTGAAGTCACAGGATCATATCATTTCATGCCTGAAAGACGAAGAAGAAAAATTCAGTAAAACCCTTGATAGAGGAGAGAAAGAATTTCTTAAAATAGTGACTCATGCCGGAGACAATAAAGTTCTTCAGGGGAAAACCGTATTCAGACTCTATGACACATACGGCTTCCCTCCTGAACTTACAAAGGAACTCTGTGATGAACGGGGATTTACCTGTGACATGGAAGGTTTTCATGAACAATTTAAAAAACATCAGGAACTTTCAAGAGCCGGAGCAGATAAGAAATTTTCCGGCGGCCTTGCAGACCACGAAGATATGACGACAAAACTCCATACTGCCACACATCTTATGCATGAAGCTTTAAGAAGGGTACTGGGTAAACATGTTCAGCAGAAGGGAAGTAATATAACGACGGAAAGACTCAGATTCGATTTTGCCCATCCAGATAAAATGACTCCTGAACAGATAAAACAGGTGGAAGACCTTGTCAATGACGCAATAGCAAAAGACCATCCCGTAATATGCCGGGAAATGACAAAAGACGAAGCGGACAGAGAGGGAGCCCTTGCATTCTTCGCGGAAAAATACGGTGAAAGGGTAAAAGTTTACTCTATAGGCGATTACAGTAAAGAAGTATGCGGAGGCCCTCATGTAGAAAGAACCGGTCTTATCGGTAAATTTATCATAAAGAAAGAACAGAGCAGTTCTGCCGGTGTCAGAAGGATAAAGGCTGTTCTTCAATAACGGATACTCCGTGACGCGTAACGCGTGACTGGTGGAAGTTTCAGATAAGGTTATTACGAAAGGAAGAATATAATTATGAAACATATAAAAATTCTGTTTATTCCGGTTTTATTATTTTATATGTGCGTATCTACTGTTTACTGTGCAGAAATAAAAAGCGAAAATTTTGTCTATAAATCGTCTGACGGAAAGTTATCTATCACGATAACCTATCCTCAGCTCACAGGACTTTCCGATAAAAAAGTAGAAAATGACCTGAATAAATATTTCAAAAAAGGATTTTTAACAGGTTATGAGGAGTTATACGGTAGAAGTGTAAATTTCTGCGATAAAAAGGATCTGGAATTCTGTCATAAGGATCTCATAGAAACATTCGGAAAGGAATTTAAAAATACAATAGAAGTGGAATATACAGTGGGAGTAAATAAAAATGATATTCTTTCCATTGATTACAGCGGCCTTGAAATACTTACTCCTTCGGCCCATCCTTCAAAACTTCTCAAGACTTTTACAGTTAATCTGAAAGACGGGAAGATATATAAATTTAAAGATTTATTCAAAGAAAAATCAAATTATATGAGTGTAATAAAGAGTATTCTGGAGAAACGTAAGAGCTATATAGAAATACAGAAAGAAGGCTATGATTTTTATTTAACCTCTGACTCACTGGTTCTTGTAAACATAAATACTGCCTATGTGAGCCAGGGAGTGGAAGAAGTAATAAAATTCAAGGACATAAAAGATATTATAAATGAAAAAGGTCCTGCAGGGATTCTGATGAAATAGCTTGACATGTATAAGGATATAGAATTATATTAGATTATAGACAATAGGTTTTTAATCCTGTTCATAAACATAAAGGAGTTTGTTTATATGGATATACAAAAATATGCAGAACAAATTCTAAATGATTTAATAGTATTGCCGGAAAATAAAATAGTAGAAGTGGCAGATTTTGTTCATTTTTTGAAATCTAGAGTTCAGACAAAAGGCACTCCGTTGAGTGAAACAGGTTTAACCAGGGAACAGGCTTTTAATCTCCGGTCAAGACTGGCAAGTTTTGAACATGACTGGGAAGCTCCTGGTATGGAGGCTTATGATAAAATAAGGAGCAGTTTTGAATTACTTTGACAGGAACCAGTTTAATCCCAATAATATAAATAATGACGAACTCTTCAACGATATGGTTTCCTATCTGGCAAGGCCGTTAGTTCCGGTAGATCACAATACTGAAGAAGAATTCTGGACTATTGTCAATTCCGATGACAGAATGGCTGAAGAATGGGCAGAATCGGTAGATTACAAAAAAGCTTTCCTTAAGCTTCGGAATTTACAGCAAACAGTGGAATTGAAAGAGGGAATTTTCTCCGACAGAAAACTCTATGATACGCTGGACCATCTCAGGAATCTTTTAATAGAAAAACATAATATTCAATTCGAAGAACTCTATGAAATGGGAGAAAGAATTTTTAGATTTTTCGAACTTGAAAACAGGGATCTGTCAAATAAAAATCTGGAAGGTGCTTTTTTTGAAGAATGTCTTATCAGTGCCGATTTCAGCAATTCCAGTTTACAGGACTCAAAATTTTTAACATGTAATCTCAAGACATCTATTTTTCGAAATACCGATCTTACAGGTGCATTGATTCAGAACTGCTCTGTAGAAGCCACAGTATTTGACGGAGCCGTAACGGATAATTTCAGGTTCATCAACAATTACTGTTACTCAAAGGTTTTAAATGAAAAGGAATTTTATGAGTTATTGAAAGGGACTGATTTATGAAATTATCGAACCTGTTCATAAGAACCCTGAAAGAATCTCCTGCCGATGCAAATACTATAAGTAATAAACTGCTGTTAAGAGGAAGTTTTATAAGAAAAACAGCGGGAGGAATTTATACACTTCTCCCTGCAGGAACTCTTGTATTGAGAAAGATTGAAAAAATAATAAGAGAAGAGCTTCAAAAAGAATCAATTCAGGAAATTATCCTTCCTTTACTTAATCCGAATGATTTATACCCTGAAATTTCTGCAGACGAACATGCCTTCTATTTTAAAGACAGAAGCGGAAGAGATCTTTCTATAGGCACATATTTTGAGGAAATCGTTACGGATATCATAAAAAAAGAAGTCCGTTCTTACAGAGAAATGCCCCTCTTTTTTTATCATATAGTTCCTTCTTTAAAGGATGATAATAAGGCAAAAGGAGGGCTCCTGAAATCGAAAGAAGGTCTTACAAATAAAATATACAGTTTTCATACATCCCTGGAAGATCTAAAACATGGTTATGAAAAAATCTGTAATATTTATCTGAATATTTTAAAGAAATGCGGCCTTCAGATAACAGTTCTGCCGTCATACAGTGAAGATTCCTTTGAATCAACCAGGTTTTTAATTTTCAATGACATGGGCGATGAAATTTTATATATGTGCAATGAATGCGGCTATATATCAACATCTGAAAAAGCAGAATTTTTTATTGATGAAATACCGGCGGAACAATCAAATTCTCCCATAGAAGAAATTTTTACGCCTGATAAAAAAACCATTGAAGAAGTAAAAGCTTTTCTAGGAGAACATGCAACAGCTTTTGCAAAGACTCTCATATATAAAGCAGACGGCAAACCTGTGGCTGTCCTTGTACGGGGAGACAGAGAACTGAACCCTCATAAATTAAAAAAATTGCTTGATGCCGGAAAACTGGAAATGGGAGATGATAAATTTGTACAAAAAGTCACAGGCGCTCCTGTAGGATTTGCAGGCCCTGTCGGACTCGGAAACATAAAAATCCTGGCAGATTTTGAAGTAAAACAGATGAAATCCCTTATAGTCGGGGCAAATAAATGTAATTATCATTACAGACATGTTGTATCAAAAAGAGATTTCATGGTATCAGAATACGGGGATCTCAGAATGGCATCTGCAGAAGACAGGTGTAAAATCTGTAAAAAACCTCTGGAAATAAGAAATGCCTTTGAACTCGGAAGGGCAGTCATGGCAGAAAACAAATACACAGAGCCGATGAAAGCCACATTTTTCAATGAAAAAAGTGAAGAAGAACAGATTATGATGGGAGTTTATTCTCTTTCTATAAGCAGGACTATGGCAGCTATAGTAGAAAACCATCATGATGAAAACGGGATTATATGGCCTTATGAAGTGTCTCCGTTTAAAGCCGTTATATTGCTTCTTGACCCTTCCGATGACAAGCAGAGGGAAATAGCTTTTAATATCTATGACAGCCTGAAGAAAGAACATATAGAAGTCCTGATTGACGATAGAGATGCCAGGGCAGGTTTTAAATTCAAAGATGCAGATCTTCTTGGCATACCTTTAAGGATTACTGTGGGGCATAAAGCAATAAAAGAAAACATAGTGGAAATTAAGATAAGAGAGAAGAATAAAAATATTACATGTTCCGTAGAAGATGTAATAGCGGAAGTTCTAAGAAGGTTAAAGGAAAATCTTACCGGAAACCAATGAAAAATCGGCTATTCAAGCCATAATTTTCATATTTGAACAGGAGCGGAGTATATGAAACAGATGATTGACAGCAAAGCTGATATGCTGGCGAAGAAAGATTTTAGCTCAGAATGCAGAGAAGAAGATGATTTTGATCCTGCAGATTTTGTAGAATCTTTAAAACTTGAAGATATTGCCATAAAGATTAAAAATTAATTTTTATTGCAGAAAAACAAAAAAGTAAATGTTAAATATATATAAAACATTTACTTTTTTATTATGTTATAATATTTATTATGGAAGAGTTTAAATTAAAAAACTGGCTTTTAAGGATTGATCGTGGCAGAACCCGGGAGATTTTAAAGCATATAAAATCCGACGGAGAAAACTGTTCCTGCCTCTATTGTAAAAATTATATTGCTTCAAGGGATAAAATCTTTTCTAAAGAATTTTTATCTCTCATGAAGGAACTTGGTATAGATCATAAGAAAGATATCCATACAAGTCATATTGTAGAAATTGAAGAGGGATTTCATCTATATGAGATTGATTATTATTTTGCAGGTGAATTAGTCTTTGAACCACCGGTAAATAAAGTTATTAATACAGATTATTTTGCTTATCATATAAGTTCAAATCTGAATTATAGAAGAAATGAATTCCCCCTGCCTGCACTGGTTCTGGAATGTTATATTAAAATACCATGGGTTCTGGAAGAAAAACTCTGATATTATTTATTATTCACAGGTTTATACAAAAATTCAGTCAAATTATTAAGGAGTGATTGTTAATGACAAAATATGTAATCATAGGAAACGGAGCTGCAGGAGCTTCTGCAGCGGCAAAAATAAGAAAGCTTGATAAAGAAGGAACAGTTGATGTCTTTACAAAAGAAAACGTTCCTTATTACTACCGTCCTAAATTAATAGACTATCTCGCAAAAGAAGTGCCTTTTGAAAAATGTATTCTTTCCGGAGAAAAATGGTTTGCCGATAACAGGATAAATCTACACATGAATACGGAAATCACCTCCATATCTCCTGAGAAGAATGAAATTGTTACAAAAAACGGAACGGTCTTTACCTACGACAGACTCCTTCTTGCCGTGGGAGCGAACTGTTTCGTACCTCCCATACCCGGTTCTGATTCAGAGAAGGTTTTTACGGTAAAAGACAAGCAGGATACAGACAGGATTATGGAACTGGCTTCATCATCAAAGTCGGCTATAATCATTGGGGGAGGACTCCTCGGACTTGAAACGGGCAACAGTTTAAGGAAACTCGGACTTAAAGTAAAGGTTGTTGAATTTTTTCCCAGACTCCTTCCAAGACAACTGGATATAGAAGGGGCAGCCATGCTGGAAAAACAGCTTGTTTCTATGGGATTTGAATTTTATCTCGGTAAAACGTCGGAAAAAATTGAAAGTTCCGGCGATCTCATGAAACTTACTCTGAAATCAGGAGAAGTGCTGGAAGGAGATTTTATCATTATATCTGCAGGAGTAAGGCCTGATCTGAAACTTGCTGCATGTATTAAAGTGAATAAAGGCATTGTTGTAGATAATTATATGAAAACCAGTGTGGAAAATATCTATGGTGCCGGAGATGCCATAGAGCATGAAGGAAGACTTTACGGTATATGGCCGCCGGCAAAAGAGCAGGGAGAAATTGCAGGAGAAAACATGGTAAAACCTGGCAGTAAAGAATATAAAGGTACTTTATTCTCTCATAAATTAAAGGTTGTCGGAATCGATCTTGTCTCCATTGGCAATATAGACGGAGACAATAAGCTTGAATCTGAGGTTCAGAGAGATGAAAAAACTTTTATCTATAAAAAAGCAGTAATTTCTGACGGTAAAATTGCCGGTTCCATTATGTTAGGAAATATTGACGGGGAAAAACAGGTTGCTAAAGCCATAAGTGACGGCAGGGCGTTTGAAGAGGTTAAGGAATTTTTCATATAAAACCTTAACCATATTCCCCCTGCTTCTGGCAGGGGGAATAAAGAGTGAAAGGGAAGGAATAACTATATGTCAAATACCACAAAAATCATACTTGTAGTAGTTATAGTCTTTGTAATCACTGTTGGATGTGTCGGAGTTGCTTTAATCGGGGGCGGAGCGGCATATTATTATTATATGCCGGACCAATGGCTCAGTCAGGGAGATATATTATACAAAGAAGGTAAGTACAATGAAGCAATCACTTATTGCGATAAAGTTCTTGCTATTCAAAGTAAATCTGATAAAGCACTGAGTAAAAAGGGATTGTCTTTATATTATCTGGAAAAATATGATGATGCTGTAAAATGTTATGACAGAGCTCTTGAAATTAATCCTGAAAATTCAGATAGCTGGTATGGCAAAGGCCTTCTTCTGGACGATGAAGAAAAATATAAGGAATCTATTAAATGTTATGATAAAGCCCTGGATTTTACTCCGTCTCACAGGGAGGCATTGAAAAGAAAAGGACTTGCTTTATATTATCAGAAGAAATATGCAGAAGCTGTCAAATGTTACGATAAAGTTCTGGAGATTGATTCGAAAGATGGTGATACATGGAACTATAAAGGCCTTGCAGTAAGCGAACAAAAAAAATATAAAGAGGCTATTGAATGCTTTGATAAGGCTGTGGAACTGAAGCCCGACAATTATGTTGCATGGGATAACAAGGCCTATACATTGTATGACATGGGGAAATTTGAAGAATCTATTAAAGCATGTGATAAGGCAACAGATATTAATCCAAATTATTCCAGCGCATGGTACGATAAAGGATATGCTTTACATGCCCTGAAAAAATATAAAAAAGCCATTGATGCGTATGATATAACATTAAAACTGGATTCTAAGAATAAAAATGCCTGGCACATGAAAGGATTATGTTTATATGCTCTGAAAAAATATAATGATGCTCTGGAATGCTACGATAATGCTCTGAATATCGATGATAATTTATATGTAGTATGGGATAATAAGGGAAATTGTCTCAGTGCTCAAAAAAAATACAAAGAGTCTATTCAATGCTACAACAAAGCCATTGCTATTAACTCTGAATACAGCAGAGCCTTTTACGATAAAGGATGGTCCTTATATCGTCTGAAACAATATAATGATGCCCTGAAATGTTTCAACAAAAGCCTTTCAATAGATAAAGACGATTATCTTGCCTGGTATAGCAAAGGATATGTTCTCTATGATTTAAAAAAATATGCAGAATCTGTGAAATGTTACGATAAGTCATTAAAAATTTCACCTGATTATTTTGACGCATGGGCAGAAAAAGGGGCATCTTTACACAGGCTGAAAAAATATAAAGAAGCTATTAAATGTTATGATAAAGCCATAAAAATAGATTCACAGGTTGCTTTTATATGGTATTATAAAGGCCTATCTTTATTTGCTATAAAGCAGTACGGAGAAGCGGCCAAATGTGCGAAGAAGGCACTTGCTCTGGACCCTGGTTATGAATATGCAAAAGAATTAAAAAAAGCATGTAGCAGCAAATAAATGGTATGAAGTTAATAGAACTCACTCAATTTTTACTCAGAGGTGTTTCTCCTGCCATTATGATAGCCTTCATAATGAGTCATCTCATGTTTGAGGGAGATATATTTACCCGCAGAACTGACTGGAAAGATAAAATTCATCTCATTCTTGTTTTCGGCCTGATATCCAGTGTGGGGTCTTTTTTTGCCATCTATGAAAAGCAAATTTATCTTGACACATCTATTCTTGTAGTTATAGTAGCCGGTCTTAAAGGGGGAGTCATTGTAGGGCTTGGCTCAGGTTTAATAGGAGCAATTTTCAGGCTCGTAACCTTTCCGGAATCGGGGAAATTTATTATCGTAACAGTCATAGGAGGACTGATAGGAGGGATAACAGGCCTCCTGTCCGGCAGAAAAGACAGGCGAGAAATATCTATGGTACAGGGTTTTTTCGTAGGAGCTTTCACAGGAGTTATGCAGACTTTTATTGTGCCATGGGCAAATCCTGAAATATTCGTGAGGAAAAGATTTCTATTGTTAATTACAGTACCTTTTCTTTTAGTCAACGGCGCTGCCGTATGTATGTATTTATTTATAATGAAGACTCTTCAGGAAAAAAAAGAAAAACAGAAAATAGAAGAACTGAATGCAAAAGCCCAGTTAAAATTACTTCAATCCCAGATTAAACCGCATTTTTTATTCAATGCCCTTAATACAATAGCATCTTTCAGCAGAAAAAATCCGGAAAAAACAAGAGAGCTCATCCAGAATCTTTCAGAATTTCTGAGGGTGACATTAAAAACTGTCAGAAACAGTATTTCTATCGAAGAAGAACTGGAAAACCTGGAATTTTATCTGGAAATAGAAAAAGCCCGCTTCGGAGATAAGCTTGAATTTATTCAGGAAATTGATAAAAACTGTTTAAAATTTAAAATACCTTTTATGGCCATTCAACCTGTCATTGAAAATTCTATAAAACATGGTTTTCATGAAGACGGAAGAAAGCTTGTTATAAAGTTAAAAATTACCTCAAAAGGGAAAGGAATATTTATAGAAATAGAAGATAACGGCAAAGGCATAAAGCTGGCAAGACTGAAAGAAATTTTAGATATTGATAGAGAATCTGAATCTATAGGGCTTCAGAATGTTATAAAACGAATAAAAGCTATGTTCAAAGAAAAGGCAACTATAGAAATAAAGAGTGAACCCGATAAAGGAACGAAAGTGGAAATATTAATAATCAGTGACCAGTGAACAGTGACCAGTGAACAGTTACCAGTGAACAGTTACCAGTGAACAGTTAGCTTTAACGGTTATATTGATCCTACACCGGTTACTGATCACTGATTACTGATCACTGATCACTGTAAAAGGAAGTGATAATTATTTATACGGCCATAGTAGTAGACGATGAAAACCCTGCAAGAGAGGAACTTATTACACTTATAAATGAGGAAAGTGATGAGCTGGAAATCATAGGAGAAGCATCATCAGGACTCAGTGCTCTTCGACTTATAGCAGAAAAAAAACCTGATATAGTGTTTCTTGATATTCAAATGCCCGGCATTGACGGACTGGAACTGGCAAAAGAAATTACCTTTATGGAAGAAAAACCTGTCATAGTTTTTGTTACTGCCTATGATGAACATGCCATAAAAGCCTTTGAACTGGCTGCTGCCGACTATATACTGAAACCTGCCCATCCTAAAAGATTTAAAAAGACACTGGAAAGAGTTATTTCTATAATGGAAGAAAGATCTGACAGAGACAGACCTTTAGAGAAACTCTTTGAAGTTTCCGGTCAATCAAAATTGACCAGAATAATAGGCCGGAGAAAAGATAAAGAGAATCGTATTCTCGTTGATATTCAGGATATACTCTATTTTTACGCCAGAGGAAGAGACTGCTTTTTGGTAACAGAAGGGGAAGAATTTGACGTAAAATATAATCTGAAAGAACTTGAAGAAAGACTTGATAAAATATTTGTAAGATGTCATAAAAGTTTTCTTGTTAATATCAATCATATAGGAGAGATTATCCCATGGTTCAGCGGTTCTTATATGTTAAAAATGAATGACAGGAAAAAAAGTGAAGTTCCTGTAAGCAGAAAATATGCAAAAGAATTCAAGGATTCTGTAGGATGGGCTTAATTCCATTTATTTAATTTCTTTAGATAACTTTTTTTAGGATTTATCATATATTCAATTTCTACTTCGACCTTTTTCAGGATCATCTGTTCAACAGGTCCTTTATCGGTTTTAATAAGTGTTGTGGGAGCTCTGTAAAAATCCTGGCCACAGTTAAAACAGTGAAAAAAAGCAAAATCTCCTTCCCTGCTTACATACTTTGACATCATATTTTCCAGTGGCCACTCACATCTCGGACAGATATTATTTGATTTTTTATAAAATTTTTTTCTAAAAAAACTCATTTTAATACCTCTATTTATCATCGTCAATTTCCCATAATTCTTTAGGTTTTATAGGTATGAGATAATCTTCTATATTCACCTGATTGGCCATAGCCTCATTTAAATGGTTTTGCAGACATTCGCTGAAAGACTGTCCCGTATGATTGGAGTAAAGGGCATCTGCGAAATATCTGGCTAAAGAGACAGTCCTGAGCCATTTATAAGATGTATCATGATAGCTCTGCCCTCTGGGAATAGTATCTGTTGTGAGGACTTCAATATTTGCGTCGTAAAATTTTTTCTCAGCCGGTATACCTTTCTTATCTGCACTGAAAAGTCCGTGAGTACAGCAGGCGAAGACTTTCTTCGCTCCTTCTTCCCAGAGAAGTTCTGCTCCGTTCAGGACAGAACTGCCTGTATCTATTATATCATCTATCATGATAGCATATTTATTTCTTACATTTCCTATAAGCTGCAAAGATTCTGTTTTCCCAGTCTCATCATAAAATCTTCTTTTTTCTATAATAGCACAATTTGTGCCGAGTCTTTCGGCAAAGAAACGGGCTCTTGCCGCTCCTCCTGTATCGGGCGATACTACAACCAGTTCATTTATATTTACATTTTTTAATGTGGCATGATTCTTATAATAAAGTAAAAAGAGAGGTAATGCTCTTACATTATCAACAGGAACATCGGCGAACCCCTGTGCTGCATCTGTATGCATTTCTGCGGTAACTATACGGTTAAAATACTTCCCTCCGGAAGTAGCAAGGAGATCAAATATAAGTTTTGCAGAAATAGGCTCTCTTCCTCTTGTTTTTTTATCCTGCCTCTGAAAAGGCAAAAAACTCCAGTAATTTATAATACTCTGAGCACCTGCCCTTTTCAGGGCATCATTTATTACAAATACTTCAAAAAAATCTTTGAATATATTTCTATTTTTTCCCAGAATTATTGATTGGAAAACATGAACTGCCTTTTTTCTTAAATTCACATTTAATCTCGCACTCAATTCGCCATTAGGAAAGTCAATTATATCTACTTCTCCCAGGGTCAGATCCGGAACAGGACAATCTTTCAACTTTGAAAATTCTTTTATTACCTTTTGAGCAAATTGCTTTCCTGCTCTTCCTGCAATTACAACTAAATCATTGTGATTGGTCATAGATCCTCCTTAGATATTCATACACCCTGTTTATTAACAGGCAGGTAGATCGTAAAATCAGTTCCCTTTCCCTGTTCGCTCTGTATATTTATTTCACCGCCATGACCTTTTATTATATCATAGGCGATTGTTATACCCATACCTATACCGGTAGACCAGTCAATTTCATCTTTATTCAAAAGTTTTGTAGTAAAAAATGGTTCATATATTTTATCCTGATATTCAAATCCGATACCTTCTCCCGTATCTGAAAAAGTTATTTCTATTTTATCTTCTTTTAAGCTTGTAGCTACAATAATTTTTTTTACAGAACCGGTGAGAGATGCACAGGCATTGATCAATACGTTAAAAAGAGCTTCCCTCAATTTAAATTTATCCACTGTGATTTCCGGTACAGTTCCATAAGATTTTTTAAGATCTATACCATCTTTGATTAATTTCTTTTCAACAATTACAAGTATTTCATCTATAAAATCATTTATATTTATCTGACATGGTTCTATTTCTGCTCTCCTGCTGAAACTGAGAATACTTTTAGTAAGTCTGCTGCCTCTCTCACTGCTGCTCACTATACCATTAAAAGCTTTATTTCTTATTGTTTCATCCTTTTCTATCAAACCAAGCTGGGCCCAGTTTTTCGTTACAGTAAGAATATTATTGAATTCATGGGCTACATAACTGGTAAGTTTGCCTATAATTGCCATTTTATGAGCTTTTATAATTCTATCTCTGAGGGTATCATTATTTGCATATTTAAAATAATCTTCAAGATCAACCATGAATTTTTCTTCTATTTCATCAAAAAAGGACAGGATAGTTATATAGACTTTATTCATATCCTGTTCAGAAACATTCTTCAAACAGATATGGAGGAATACATTTCTGATTATTTTTAATCCTTTGAGGGCTTTTTTGAAGGGAATACTATCTTTATGAACCTTTTTTGTCTGAATGAAATAATATAAACGGGGAATATTATCGGTACCGGGATGAGCCAATCCTTCAATTAATTCATTTATAAAAAATGGCAGAGGAGAATAAATCTCGACAAGATCAGGATAAAGGGAAGACTCAAATTCTTCCACGATTTTCTTTAGAAAATCCTTTTTTGACTCTTTTACTATATTTTCTATAGAATAAGAAAAAGTCATAAAGCTAACTCCCGCACGTTATATTACTATATATTACACACATAACTTTAAAACCCTTCTTAATTTTTTTAAAAATCCAATTAAGAAGGAGTGAGTAGTGAATAAAATATTACCTTCACTACTCACCGTTCACTTATTACCGCACCAGGTAAATTAGTAACCATTTTATCAGCTTCTGCCTGACAGGCTCTTACGAAGAAAAATAATTTGCCTTATATAATTTGTTTTACAGACAATAAATTAACCCTTATTTAATTTTTAATACTATAGAAAAAACTAATTTTTCTTCTCCAGAGCCTGCCAGGCAGAAGCTTTTTTTGAATACCCTTTTACCTGTTTCGGTAATTAGAAACTAACTATAAATTAATTCGCAAAACAAATTTTTATAACAGGTAGGTTTTTTTATAACACATGTAGAAAGATTTTATCGTATATAAAATACTGTAAGGGCGTTGGCGTTACAATACACCTGTCACCTCTTACGATAAAAAGGGAGGAATAGCCATGAAAGCAAAAGATGTTATGACAAAGAAAGTTATAACTGTTTCTTCGGATCTAACCATAAGAAAGCTTATACAATTACTTATTACGGAGAGAATTTCCGGTGTACCTGTTGTAGATGATGCAGGAGAAGTTATAGGCATTATCTCTGAAAGGGATATCCTTAAAGCCGTAGACAGACTGATAAAGGTTAAAGTCAGTCTTGACGAAGAAAGAGAACAAAAAGGTTCTTTCAACTGGGTTGACGGTATTATGACAAAAGAAGTTATTTTCGTATCGGAAGATGACCCTGTTGAACATGTCTGTAAATTAATGAGCGAAAGAAAAATTCACAGGGTTCCCGTAATGAACGGAAAAAAGATTGTAGGGATAATAACATCAATGGACGTCCTGAAAACTGTTGCCACTTCAGGTCTGAAAAAAGATAATTAGAGAGAGTAACATATGTTGTAAGACTTACCATGACACATGGTTATAACAGGTTTTACACAAAATTTCGAGAGACCGATAAATATACAAAATATTCCTCTATGGGGAGAAAGGAATAATTATGTCAACATGTGTAAATTTAATAAAGACCCTTACTCTTGATATAAAAGAAAGACAGGGGCCTCTGGTAGAGATTATTTTAGACGGATGCGGTGACAGAACTGAAGCTGAGTACAACTGTTTTGCTTTTGCCCATACCCCTTTTCTTGATTACCTGATGAAAAAGAAATCAAATCTCAAACAGGAAATTAAAGACCTGGTAGGAGAAACATCTTATACCAGATTAATAGCTGTAGGTGAAGAAGTAGGCATGCCTGCCGGGGCAAAAGGCTCTACTGCAGTGGGCCATGAAGTTCTAAGCGGTGTACCCTATGAGCATCCGATGCTGACAATAAATCGTGCCATAAATAAAGACGGAATTATGGAAAATAAAGAGATTGATAATCTGTTGAATTACGTAATAGAACACAAATCAGCTCTCCATCTCCTGGGACTGGTTTCAAACAATCAGGAACATTCTCATATAAAACATCTTTATGCCATATTAAAAGCTGCCATTACAAAAGGAGTCGAAAACATTTATATACACTTCTTTTCCGACGGGCGCGGCACCCCGCCTCATTCGGCACCGAGATTTGCAGAAGATCTCTCGGACAGACTGAAAGAGATGATAGGTGATAAAAAAAATATAAATGTAAATATAGCTACAGTTGCAGGCCGCGATATTGCCATGAACCGCTCGAAGCACTGCTGGAGCAAGACAGAGAAATCCTATAGAGCCATAGTGGAAGGAGAAGGGCCTAAAAGTCCTACTCTCATAAAATCTTTGAGAAATGCCTATGACCTGGGTCTTAACGATCAATATATACCTCCGGCTGTCCTTGGAGATTACAGAGGATTTGAAAATTATGACGGTGTTATATTCTGGAACTTCAGAAAAGACAGGACAGAATTTATGGTACGTATGCTCGTTGACCCTGCAGAGAGTTTTACCGATTTGCTCAGACAATCAGGTGATGAGAAATACACTGATATTGAAAGATTTGAACGAGTAAAATTTAAAAAAGATCTGGATTTAAGTACTGTAAAAGTATGTGCTTTAATAGAATACTATAAAGACATTCCATGTCCTGTAGCATTCAATGCACCTGCTTATGAATGGAGTCTCGGAAAATTCCTGAGCCATTTCGGGTTCAAACAATTCAGACTTTCAGGAGTAGATAAAGCAAAAGCAGTAGCCCTGTTAAGCGGAGGAAAAACAGAAGATCTTTTTGCTGGAGAAGAGAGAATAACAGTCCCTCTTCCCGATGACATGAGAACTTATATAAAAGAATATGATGACCATAAAGGAGAAGAAGGGTACAGGATAGATCCTTATGCAAAATATCCCTATCTGGAGCTTAGTGAACTTACAAAGAAAATCATAGAAATTGTCTCGGAAGGAGATAATAAAACATGTGTAATGGTTAACATGGCAAATCCTGACATGGTCGGCCATACAGGCGATGTAATGGCAGGTATAAAAGCTATGGAAAAGCTGGACGTAGCAGTACAGAGGATTACCCTCAATACACTCAGAAAAAAAGGAATCGTTTTTATAACAGCAGATCATGGAAACATAGAAGAAATGATAACAGAAGACGGAGAACCGAGCACTTTTCATACAAGGGCGAAGGTTCCTTTTATCATAGTGGGAGCAGGGGATTTACCTCTGAGAGATGACGGAACCCTGAGAGATGTAGCTCCTACACTGTTATTTTTTGCTCTTGGTTATGAACATGAACTGATAAAAAATGCTTTTCCGGGGGAGATCCTTTTGAAATAGTGGCGAAGCGCTGTGTTCGCCATGTAGCACACCCTTTGTGGTAGCCCTGTGAGCAACAGATCTGTTATTTATCATATTATGGAGGCAAAAATTTCTAAATATTTTATAGAAAAAGCTTGTTTTTTTCTATAAAATTACCGATAATAATATTAAACATGGATCGTTATAAACCACATGGAGGTGGAAAGATTATGATAACCCAGTGTGCATGGTGTGACAGCCTCACAGTGGCAGGGTTAAAAATAACAGAACCCCTGCCAAAAACAAAGGGTTATTCCCATGGTATTTGCCTGGCATGTAAAAGTAAATTTTTAGAAAAAGAACATGAAGTAAATACTGTTATATGGGAGTACATATCAAAATTAACTGTATGAGTGGTGAGTAGTGAGCAGTAAACAGGAAAGCTTTATTTCTACTCACTACTTATTATTTATAGCGTATAAGAGAATCGTTACGCGTAACGGGATGTGCGCACTCTCATACTTCGTTGTGGCGAACTGTTTAATTACTCACTTGAATTATCATAAGTTATGAAAATAACTGTAATAATTTGACAATGTCACATTTAATAAAATAGCAAATAGCAATTAACTGTTAGTTTTCAGTTAATAATTAAAGCTAATCGCTAACAGCTAATAAGAACTAAGTACCGTAACAGGTAAAAGGGTAACCGTAAAAAGCTTCTGCCTGGCAGGCTCTGGAGAAGAAAAATTAGTCTTTTATAT
>DAIOEN010000060.1:0-1634 GCA_036746235.1 Vulcanimicrobiota bacterium
GAACGACGAAGCGGTCTGGCTCCATAGACAGGATCAAAACCGTCTTTAACGATTTTCTTTTTCACATCATCCGTTACGTCCATATCAAATTCCTGTATCCTGAGTTCTTTATTGACCCTGGCAAGCATAAGGGTAACAATCTTTGCTATTTCTTCTTCAGTAAGGGTACGGAATACCATTATTTCATCAAGACGGTTAATAAATTCCGGTCTGAATATTCTCTTGACTTCTTTCATAACGGTCTTTTTCATCTCTTCGTATTGCTTTTCAGGATCGGTGGATTTCTTGGTCTTTCTGAATCCTGTCGGCTCATCATCGCCTATGGCTCTGGTACCGACATTGGAAGTCATAATGATAACCGAATTTTTAAAATCCACCACTCTTCCGCTGGAATCTGTAAGACGTCCGTCATCCAATACCTGTAAAAGAATATTGAAAACATCTCCATGGGCTTTTTCTATTTCGTCAAAGAGAACAACAGAATAGGGTCTGCGACGTACTGCTTCAGTAAGCTGGCCTGCTTCTTCATGTCCCACATATCCCGGAGGTGCTCCGATAAGACGGGCAACGGCATGTTTTTCCATATATTCCGACATATCAATTCTTATCATAGCGTCTTCATCACCGAAGAGAAATTCTGCGAGGGTTCTTGCAAGTTCTGTTTTCCCGACACCGGTAGGGCCGAGGAAAAGGAAAGATCCGGAAGGTTTCTTCGGGTCTTTAAGTCCTGCTCTTGCTCTTCTTATGGATTTGGCAAGAGCTTTTATGGCCTGTTCCTGTCCTACGACTCTCTTATGAAGAATCTCTTCCATTCTGATAAGGCGTTCAGTTTCTTCTTCAGCAAGTCTTGTAACAGGGATATTTGTCCAGCTCGATACTATTTCTTCTATCTCTCTTTCAGTAACCATATTCTCATCATCAACAACCCTGTTTTTCTTATCATTCCATTCTTTTTCCAATTTCAATTTATTTTCCTGAATTTTCTCTTCCTTATCTCTTATCTTGGCAGCTTTTTCATATTCCTGTGCCTGAATTGCCGCTTCTTTCTCCTGACGAACCTTTCTGAGTTCATTTTCTATTTCAATAAGTTCAGGAGGAGGAATGGTCTGGGCAAGTCTTACCTTTGCCCCTGCTTCATCGATAAGATCAATGGCTTTATCAGGCATAAATCTATCTGTTATATAACGATCTCCAAGCCTTGCAGAAGAGAGTATGGCTTCATCCGTTATTTTTACCCTGTGATGTGCTTCATATCTGTCTCTCAAACCTTTCAATATTTCTATCGTTTCTTCAATAGTCGGCTCCTTCACCTGAATTGGCTGGAAACGTCTGCCAAGGGCAGGATCTTTTTCTATATATTTACGAAATTCTTCCTGAGTGGTGGCACCTATGCACTGAAGTTCTCCCCGGGCGAGGGCCGGTTTTAATATATTGGATGCATCGATTGCTCCTTCTGCGGCACCTGCTCCTACGAGTGTATGAAGTTCATCTATAAAGAGAATTACTTCCCCTGCAGCAGATTTTATCTCACTCATAACCCTTTTCATTCTGCCTTCAAATTCGCCTCTGTATTTTGTGCCTGCCACAACACCGGCCAGGTCAAGGGTTATAACCCTTTTATCCTTGAGCAGTTC
>DAIOEN010000060.1:1734-19799 GCA_036746235.1 Vulcanimicrobiota bacterium
CTGCCACAACACCGGCCAGGTCAAGGGTTATAACCCTTTTATCCTTGAGCAGTTCCGGAATGGTTCCCTTTACAATCCTCTGGGCAAGGCCTTCTACTATGGCTGTTTTTCCAACTCCCGGCTCTCCTATAAGGGCAGGATTATTCTTGGTTCTGCGGCTCAAAATCTGTATCACTCTCTGAGTCTCAGCTTCTCTTCCGACAACAGGATCGAGTTTATTTTTTCTTGCAAGATCAGTCAGATCACGGCCATAGGAATCGAGAGTGGGCGTTTTAGTTCTCTCTTTTGCCGGCTGAGCAACCGTTTTAGCACCGAGAAGCCTGGTAATCTGATCCCTTATCTTCTCAGTATCAACACCCAGGTTGGACAGAACCCTTGCTGCCACACCTTCGCCTTCTCTTACCAGCCCGAGGAGAAGATGTTCTGTTCCTATATAATTATGAGCCAGTTGACGGGCCTCTTCAAAGGCAAGCTCTATTACTCTCTTGGCCCTCGGAGTAAATACCATTTCTTCAAGGGTAGTTTTACCACCTTTACCGGCAATGGCTTCAACTTCCTGCCTTACTTTCTTGAGAGACACATCCAGGTTTTCCAGAACCTTCGCCGCAACACTTTCTCCTTCACTGATGATACCAAGGAGTAAATGTTCTGTCCCTATATAATTATTGCCCAGTCTCTGGGCTTCTTCCTGAGCAAGGACAATAGAACGTCTCGCTCTTTCTGTAAATGGTTCCCACATAAGTATTTTTCGGTTCCGAACAGTCAGAACCTACTAATATACCTCCTCTTTAAATATATAAAGTAAATAAATTTCAATAATCCTTAACTTAATATTTCTAGACACTTAAAGTAAAACCTTTTTATTTATTAAAAAAGTGAAAGCTTCAAAGTTCAATATACTTCCAGTTAGCAAAAACACGGTTCGGCCATGCAAGATAAATCTACCAGGTAAGCTTCCCATGATTTATAATTTCCACAGCTTTAAGTATATTATTCCAATATTCTATTGCATATAAAAACTGTTTTTCGTAACCGGTAACTTCTGCATCAGGCTTAATACCGATATCATCTATAGGTTCACCGGAAGGAGTAAAAAATTTTGCCACAGTAAGTCTTACTGCAAAATGTTCATCTAAAGGAAAAAGTCCCTGAATGGAACCTTTTCCGTAGGTTTTTTCTCCTACAAGAAAAGCTCTGTTATTTTGTTTCATACATGAAGCAACCAGTTCTGCTGAACTCATAGTATTATTATTGATTAACATGGCTAAAGGCAAAGAAATAGCAGAAAAATTATTTCCGTAAATAACCTTACGACCTCTGTTATTTTCTGTCATAATTACAGGTTCGTCTGAAATAAAAATCCTGGTGAAATCTATGGCACTTCCCAGTTCTCCTCCGGGATTATCCCTGAGGTCAATAATAGAAAATTTATATTTTTTTATATCCAGTCGGGATAATTCATTATAAATTTTTTTGCCTGTATCAGAAGCAAAAAAATAAACCTTAATATATAAAATATCTTTATCTATCTCTTCGATAGTAAAATCCCTTATTTTTATTTCCTCTGATTTCATAGAAAATTCCAGTTTTTTTTCAGCTCGTTGAATTTTCAAAGATATACTTTTCCCTTTTTCCAAAGGTATTAATTTATAAATCTCAGCTAAAGGCATTTTAGCAATTTTTTTACCGTTAATTTCAATTATAATATCGCCCTCTCTTAAGCCTGCTTTAGAAGAAGGGGTATCAGGAAAAACTGAAGCAATATAGACAAAATCATCACGTATTACAGGAACAAAACCAAAACCTGAAAACATTTCTTTCCCCAGTAAATCCGTAAGCTCTTTATAATCTTTAGAATCCAGTAAAAGAGAATATTTATCCTTCAGAGAATTTATCATACCTTCTATTATTTTCATGGAAAGACCATGAAGGTCACCCCTGTATTTATCGGTAACTTCAAAAAAAATATTATTAAATTCCCTTAAAGCCTCCTCATTATTTAAATCTTTACTGAGATAAGATTTATCAGATTTACACTCAAGAAAAAGAACGGAAAGACCTGCATTTAAAAGCTCTGCACCGGACACAGGCACATAATAATTTGCCATTATAAGCTGATAGGATTTATTTATCAGGAGATTTTCATTATACTGTTTTTCTGTTACTCCCGCATAAGCATATAAAGAAGTGAGAAGGATAAATAACAGAATAAAGGTTATTTTTTTCATATCTCACCTCTTACTTTTTCAGAAACTATTGAAGTCGTTTAATGATAAAAACTGTTTCTATCCTGCTTCTTGTTTTATCCATAGCAGTAATTTTCACCTGATTGTCTCCCAGTGTCAGAAGGGCTTCTCCTTTAAATAGAAGAGAATTGCCTCCCGGCGGAACTTCGCTTAAATACTGTTCATCAACTACTGACAGAACTGCAGGCTGATTATCAATAAGTACCTCTACTATACCGCTCCCTGCAGGTGCTGTGGCAATGCCTGTAATATTTACTTTAGAGCCGTTACATTCATAGATGCCTGCAGAAAATCCTTTTGGTTCAAGTATTTTTATAGTTAAACTGACTGATGCAGTCGTCCCGGGAGAAGGAGTTACAGGAACAGGTGTTACGGGAACAGGTGTTTCTGCCGGAGTGGGCGTAGCCTTTGGAACTTTTCCTTCTGCTTTAGCAAGGGTATCGGCATAAATTTTATTTTTCGGTTCCAGTTCTGAAGCTTTCCTGAAATGTTCCAGAGCATTTTCATAATCACTTTTTTTATCATATATACACCCTGCCAGATAGTAAACCTGGCTGTCAGAAGCATTGGCAAGTATGGCCGATTTATATTCTTCAAGAGCCTGATCGATGTCTCCCCTGCGTTCATAAGCTACGCCCAGATCTTTATGATATTTATAATTATTACTATCATAATCTGTCGCTTTTTTATAATTATCGATGGCTTTCTGGAAATCTTTCTTTTTCATATAAATCTCACCGAGTGTACCATAAATAGTGGCTTCCGCAGGAAAACTTTTAAGAGCTTCTGTCATTTCTTTTTCTGCCAGGTCCGGTTTATTAATTTTTATATAACACAGGCCAAGATAATAATGGGCCAATCCCTGCTTTGCCCCTTTTAACTCTGCGGCGCATTTATACTGGGCGGAAGCTTTTTCATAATTTTTCCCATCACAGTAAATCTGTCCGAGAGAAAAATATACTTCTTCTGCAAAACTCCCCTTCGGGTCTAATTTCAAATATTTTGCATAATATGGTTTTGCCTTTTCCGGATTATTTTTACCATACTGAAAAACCCTTCCAAGATTATAATTTAATTCCTTATCATCAGGTTTTACTTTCAATGCTGCCTGATACTGTTCCACTGCCTTATCATATTTATTCCATTTTTCGTAAACAATTCCAAGTGCTTTACGATAATCAGTGATTTTTGGAGCCAGTTTTATGGCACTCAGAAGTTCCTTTTCCGCAGAAGCGAAATCGCCGCCCTGCATAAAAGTAAGGCCCTGAATTGCATGGCCTTCTGCCTCTTTATTTTTATCTTCAGAAAAAGCCGGCAATGTTATATTTACAATCATCAGGAGAGAACATATAAATAATATAAAAATGTATTTCAAAAATAACAACTCCTTTGTCTATAGTCAGTTCGTAACGCGTGACGCGTGACGCGAGGATTGCAGCCACGGGGATATGACGCGTTACAAATTTAACACAACCTCTTTCTTATTTCAGATGAAATCCTTTCTGCCACGTCGTTCATTTCATCTTTATCTAAAGCCTCTACCATGACCCTCACTAAAGGTTCTGTTCCTGAAGGTCTTACAAGTATCCTTCCTCTATCGGAAAGATTTTTCTCTTCTTTTTCAATCAATTCCCTTAAATAAAGATCTTTTCCGAAACTATTTTTATCCAGAACAGGTATATTTACAAGTATCTGAGGATATTTGACTACATCTGAAGAAAGTTCTTCAAGAGATTTACCCGTATCAATCATAATCTTCAACAGCATAAGAGCCGTAATAAGACCGTCACCTGTATTATTATAATCAAGCAATATTATATGACCTGACTGTTCTCCTCCCAGAATTCCACCATGTTTAATCATTGCTTCCAGAACGTATCTATCTCCAACATTTGTTCGCAACATTTGAATGGATTTTTTCTTCAATGCACGTTCAAAACCAAGATTACTCATAACCGTAGATATGACGAGATTATTTTTAAGCATTCCTTTATCTTTCAGATAGGAAGCGATAATAAACATCATCCTGTCTCCGTCTATAATACGGCCATTCCTGTCTACCGAAATAACTCTGTCTGCATCCCCATCGAAGGCAAACCCTGTATCTGCCCCTTCAGAAACAACTCTTTCAGAAAGGCTCTCTACACAGGTAGAACCGCATTTATCATTTATATTAACTCCGTCGGGAGAAATATTCATTTCTATTACATCTGCGCCGAGTTCTTTTAATATTGCCGGGGCAATAATAAAAGAAGCTCCATTGGCACAATCAATTACTATTTTCAGACCTTTTAAGAGATTACCGTCATCTAAATTGAAAATATTCTTTTTAACAGAAGAAAGATAAATATGGAGTATACCTTCTTCCAGAACTCTACCAAGGTCTTTTCCTTCAGGAGAAGGTATTTCTTCAATTTTTTCCAGTAAAGCTTCTATTTCATCTTCTTCCCTGTCTTCAAGTTTAAAACCACAGGAACTGAAAAATTTTATGCCATTATCAGGAAAAGGATTATGAGATGCAGAAATCATTACTCCTCCGGAGGCAGCCGTTCTGGAAGTCAAAAAAGAAACAACAGGTGTTGGCACTACTCCCAGTTTAACAGCAGATACACCGACTGAACAGAGACCTGACACAATAGCATGTTCAAGCATATCTGACGATATCCTCGTATCCTTCCCTATAATAAAATAAGGAGAACCGTCTTTTTTCTTTTTCGACAGAATATAACCGCAAACCCTGGCAAGATTAAAAGCCAGAGCAGGAGTTAAATCTTTATTTGCAATACCTCTGACACCATCTGTGCCGAACAATTTACCCATTCAAAAACTCCTCTTTTCAATTTGGTTTAGTTACAGGTGTTTTTACGGAATCAACTTTCTTATCGATTCTAATTACTATCTGAACTGTATTGTTTATAATATTAATTCCTTTTACAGGAACAATCCACACCTTTGCAGCAAAATCGTCTGTCTTTTTATCAATATCTACGGGAGAAGTACGTACACTCTGAACTGACCTGCCTTCCTCTGAAGTAATTTCAATTGTAGCAGTGGCATGTCTGAGAGAAATCTCTTTAATTACATAACCTTCCGGTAAAGTTCCTGTAATAGATGGTATTATAGGTACAGTTCTATAAATCCTGTCAGGAATAATCTCTATCCGCACTTCAACCTCTGAAGGCTTGACAGTCAGGCCGGATATAATCTTACCCTGTCTATCAGTAACCAGAGGAGTTTCCATTTTTTTCAGACTTAAATCTGCATTGGAAATATCAGGTTTTACTATTACCTTATTGACACCGGCCATAACCTCTTCAGGCCCCTTTACCTTTACACTTTCCGGAAGGATTTTCACATCTTCTCCTGATACAATATATCCGCTTTTAGGCTTTCCTTCAAATTCCAGATTTATCTCTAAAGTTTTCTCTATTACTTTATCAATTTTTATATCTACTGCCTGTGGTTCTATAGATACTACTTCTACCAGGCTCGATGCCTGAACAAGAACCCTGTAAGTACCTGTGGATTTATTACTTAAATCTACAGATGCACGGACACCTCCTGCTTTCATATCAGAAATAATATCTTTATTACCTCTCACCTTGACAAATACATCATCCTGCATTTCCACAACAGTTAAATCAGAAGAAAGTCCTTTGACTTCAATAGGAACGACAAAAGAAGTAACCGCCAGATTTTCCTGAAAAGGCGTATCTTTATAATAAACATAGACCCACAAAAAAATAGCAAAAACAAGTGAGAGGATCTTCAAATTTATATCTTTTTTTAAAAAATTAGTCATACCCATATTATTTATTACAAACAGGATAACATTTTTTACGACGGTCAAATTCACTTTTACCGGAATTGGTGAGAGATGAAAGGTGAAAGAAAAAAATTACCTTTCTTCTGAAAATGTAATTTTCATTCTCCTTTGTGACAATTATTTGCCATGAATGTTTCTATATTTTTCACTTTTCACTTTTCACTAAATACTCAATCCTGTTTTATATTTAAAATTTCTCCTGGAATACCCATATTTTTCTGGTATTCATCGTCATTTACTAAATTATCTGTCTCTTTCGGTTCTTCCTGCGGTTCCTCCAGATGTGGTAAAGGAACAGTAATAAACTCTTCGCTGTAATCTCTTTCTTCTGCTACCATGGTATCTTCTATATGCTCGGCTTCTACAAATTCCTCAACTATTTCAATTTTATCAATATTATCCACAACAGTAGCAGCTGTATCCTCTTCATATATTTTCATATCTTTTTCTTCTTTTCCGGGGATGAACTTACCTTTCAGAAGAGAAGTCCTTGCTATTTTAGCTTTCAAATCCTTTATAGTTTCTGTTTCTACAGTAAACTTCTTTATTACAGGGAAGAAAAGGAATCTTTTTTCAATTCTTTTCTTTGGATTACAGAGTGCACGAAGGTGATGTGACAGAGCCTTCATGCTCATATTATATTTGAGACGACCATTTGTACAGACCGATACGCTTCCTGTTTCTTCCGATACTACTATGGCAATGGCATCAGTATGTTCCGTAATGCCAATAGCTGCCCTGTGTCTTGTACCAAGATCTTTGTCTATTTCTGCATTTTCCGTCAGGGGAAGATAACATGCCGCAGAATATATCCTGTTCTCTTTTATGATAACAGCTCCGTCATGGAGAGGAGAGTTATGGAAAAAAATAGTTTGAATCAATCTTGAACTGATAGAGGCATTCAACTGGGTGCCTGTTTCCATAAATTCCTCAAGGCCTATGTCTCTTTCTATTACAACAATAGCCCCTACTTTCTTTCTGGACATATGAAAACATGCATCTACAATCTCATCTACCATACATGAAATCTCTTCTTCCCCGCTGGTTAACATGCCTAAAATTCCGCCTTTACCTATCTGTCCCAGAGCTCTTCTCAACTCGGGTTGAAATACTATAGGAATTGCAACGAATATCATGACTATAACCTTATCTAACATCCAGTAAAGGGTTCTCATAACAAAGAGATTGCACATCCAGAGAGAAACAAGAAGGACTCCTACCCCCTGAAGGATCTGTATTGCCCTGGTACCTCTTATAAGTAATAAGAGTTGATATATAAAAAAGGCAATTATAAATATTTCCAGTATATCTTTATAGGTAATCCTGGGAAAAGGAATTTCCAAGAAATTCACTCACTTCCGTAAAATACAATTTAGTCCTACCAATTTTATTATATTCTCTAATGTTTATATAGTCAATTCCTGATTGCAATTTTTATACCAGGATTTACAGGATTTTGAAGATGATGGGATTATAAAAGTCATTTTCACAGCATATAAATCAGTTTTTATGTAATATTAATTTGTTTTTTTCCTGCAAAAATAATATAATGGCCATTTTCCTTTTTCACACTGACAGGAGGAAGATTATTTAAATCTATTTCCTGAAAAAATAACACATAAAAATGAGCTTTAATATAATGTAATATATCCATGGCCTTTCCACTTTTATGAAAAGAACAGTATTTATCTCTAAAATTCATTAACATGTAATTACATTTAGGACAATCTTTATTTACTTCACATGCAGAACAATCAGCTCTTTCATCCAGATTTATTAAATAAAAGGGACAGAGATTACCGCAGACACTTGATAATATCTTTTCTTTTGCAGGACATGGGGCACGAAGGAGGCTACAGGCACTATAAGGAAGGCACCAGTGATTGTGAGAACTTTCTATTAACCGGTCGAATAATAATTCAGGTTTAACAAACTCTATACAGGATTTACCGGGAAGAAAATCGGATGTCTCATTATCAGGAAATTTAATTATATGTTCTGGCAACATATTTTTATACATAAAATTATCTATTTTATAATAACCATTTTCTTCTTCCAGCAGGTAAGATTTATAAAAATAGTTACACAACCGGGCCAGATTAACCTTTTTATTTCTATTTAATATTATAAATACAGTTCCTGAAGGGCAGGAAATCTCTTCTTTAAATTCAATATCTCCGATTAAATCAATAATTGCCGAAGGAATATCAAAATTAATATATCTTTTTACCATAGTGGTTAAACATAAAAGAACTCTGACCAGTGTTCCTGTTATATAGGAATTAATATTATATGAACCTGGTACCATGGGAATGGCTCTTGCATCATAAGAATGCCTGGTAAGAAGGAAGATATCTATGTCATTCTGGACCCGTTTAATGTCGAACTTTTCATGTTCTGTTGAGAGTTCTGTTCCGTCGAATATGTTCAGTATATTATGATAATAGCCCTTTACAGGAAGGGTTTTTATAAAATCCAGTAACTTCTGTCCCTTTTCCGGAGTATCTCCCGGAAGGCCCAGTATGGCACTTACACTTGAATTAATGTTATGAGACGATGCAAGCTCAACTGCTTCCTTTACTTTTTCCCCGTGAGAAGATGCTTTAAAAGGATCTGTCTTTTTAATATTTATGAGTATTTCAGGATCTATTGCTTCCAATCCGAAATTAATCATTCTTATTCCACCATCAAAAGCAATCTCATAAAAATCTTTATCTTTAATAGTATCTGCTCTTGTATCTATCCAGAAAGTGACATTTTCAGGGCGAAACTCTGACAGTGATTTTAATATCCTTTTACATCGCTTCATATCGGAAGTGAAATTATTATCACGGAAACTTATTCTTACTGTCTCACCTGTTCTTTTATAATAATTACATATAAATAACAATTCTTCCATAACCTGATCTTCCGGGAAATAACGGACAGTATGACGTCCTAAAAAAGCAAAATTACAGTATGTGCACTGATAATTACAACCCCGGCTCGTAGCCACTCCGATAAGAGGAATTTCAGATACAGGAATAGTACCTTTTATATATGGTGATGGTATTCCTTCCAGTTCATTATGACGTGATTTTTTATATATCTTCCTCAGACCTGTATAATAATAATCTTTATCGTCACGAAGTACCAGCCCATGAATATTCTTTAATTCGGAACGCTTAAAACCTTTATCATATATTTCTCTAAACGTTTCTTCTCCTTCACTTATAACACATACGTCTATAGCATTACAGTCATTTAAAATTCGAGTGGCTGACGCGGTTGCAGAAGGGCCGCCGCATAAAATCTGCAGATCAGGTCTGAAGGTTTTTATGAGAGAGGCAATATGCCGGACTGCGGTGTAATTTGTATTATAAACAGTAAAACCGACTCCATACCGTACTTTGTCACATATATCCTTTGCCGTATCGATCCAGGTTACATTATTATCACAGAGATAAGTATCTGTTTCGCCTGAAGTATAATTTCCGAAAGCCTGAATATAACCTGCTCCGAGATGATAGGCACAACCTGTATAGAGTCCCATGTTTATTCCGGGATAGACAAATAAAAAATCAATCATATAAATTATTTAGATAAACTACTTCTACCTAATTTTCATCTAAAGCCTTATTCTACGCCGTTAAAAAAGAAAATTCCTATACCCTTAAATTAACTTTTATAATAATTCTGAAGAATCTGTTCCGTAGCGGGATGTTTCGGCAGTTCTCCCAGTTTATCTTTTATATAATTCCTGGCAAAAAGGCCGGTAAATTTTGACCCTACAGCAAATCCTATGGCAGCACTTCCAACTGCTCCTGAAATTACTCCTGTCACAGCACCGACAGTTCCTCCTATTACTTTTGCCGCTGTTTCACTGGATGTAACATTTTTTACAAGTTCATAAACTTTGCCGGGAGTAATACTTATGAATCCCTCCATTTTAACAAATTCCTTTACTGCATCTCTGTGGTATTTGTCTGAAAGCTCTTTATTGAACTGCTCAAGTGTATTGGTTCCTGCTTTAGTTCCCACTTTTGCACCTACTACAAGTCCTATGGGGATACATCCCACAGCACCTGCTATGCCTCCCAGTATTTTCCCTGCAATTCTGCTGCTTTGAATCAGACATTCTTTAATAATCTTTCCGAAATTCGAACTTTCTACGGATTCAGGAGGTTTAATAGTTACATCAGGTAAATTATTATCTTTATAATCAGGAGGTGGAGGGCCCAGTTCCCTGTTACATTTTACTTCAGAACCATCTTCCGGTACATCAGGAACAGGATCAAACCTTTCTTCCGCTTCGCCGTTACAGCTTAAGATACGCATAAATGCCATCTTACCGCCCTCAAGAAGGCCAAATTTTTCTATAGCTTCCCTTCCGTATTGAGAACAGGAAGGAGTATGCTTGCATGCTCCTCCAACTCCTCCAAGATAGGGTGATACATATTCTTTATAGTTCTGAATAACTGCTTTACCTAATTTTTGTGTTACACTTAATTTTTCTACCGGACCTTCTGAAGACAGGTCTTTTGCAAAAGAAGTTGCTACATCCTTTGACTGAAAGATATAATCAATTAATTTCATCCATGACGTATCCCTGGCAAAGGCCAGTTCTTCGTAAGAATCATGTATCTCTTTTTTAGGTTTTTTCCAGGGCAAAAATATATTAAAACCTGTTCCGTTCTTAAGAAGTTTTTTACGTTCCCCTATATGATGTGCTATGACTGCATCAGAAAGTTTTTCCTTCAGTTCCTTTGCTCTTTCCTTTACGGATTCGGAAGAGATATTTTTATTGTTAATAATATTATCCAGAAATCCTCTTTCATCTCTGAAATTAAAAGCCAGTTTCATAGTGTCTCCAGGTTCCATAGAAGAGGTTTTTAACATTTCAGGATAGATTACTTCCGGAGGAATTTTCTCATTAATAATGGCATCAACCAGTTTTCTTGTGGCATCTCCCGCATCTTTCAACTTTTCCAGATCTATTGCCGTCTGAATACCATAGGGAACAGATGCTTTATGGGCTTTCACAACCAGTTCTCCCACTTCTTTTACCGTTATAGTTTTTGCTTTATCCTTTAACCCCCAGAGAAGTAAATCATAGGGATAATCAACTGAATAGACATTTTCCTGAGAAGCCGTCATTACCTGTGCATAATCTTTAATTTCATAGGCCACTTCCATCTGTTCCATAGAACAACTGTCGAAAGAGAGAATATCGACTTTTTTTCCCGTCTCTTTTCCGGTTTTTTCCAGTGCTTCACCGAGTTCTTTTGCAGAAAGAGGAACTGTATCTGTTTTAGCAAAACCTGCGCCATGTTTTTTTACAATAACCATATAGTGTTTTGCAGGGAAATTCTTTATACCCCAGGAAAGAAAATCAGAAAGGGTTTCACTGTTAAGATGAACCTTTTCGCCAAGCTCTCCTACGACAGGAGAATTTATTTTCTCAGGATTACTATCTTTAGTTATATAATAACGCCTTGTATTGGCCTTCTCCATAGCAGGAGCAAATCTTTCTTTAATGGTAGGTTCCAGAGTGGTCTGAACAACAACATTTACATTGTCATCAGAACCAAGATGTTCCATCTTGTTTAAATTGAAATTACTGGAATAAGCAAGTCCGTCTCTACCTTCCTGATATACAAGAACTGTCCAGTCTTTTTCTTCGGAAATTTCTCCACCTGATGAAAAAATATCTTTCGGTTCTATAACCCTGACATCAGGAGTGGTCATAAAACTTCCGGCAAAATTTCCTATTCTGGTATAGGTTTCTAAAGCTTTTAATTTTCCCTGTAATACCATTAGATTTACTCCGTTCTTTATAGAGATGTTCCCTCTCCCTACTCTATGTTCAGGGAGAGGGAATAATTATTACTAACTACCTGCAGCATTTTACAGAGAGTATAACTCTTTTGTGTAACTTTACTATGAAATAAGGCCTACAGAGGCCTACACAAAATCTATTACAGACTCTCTTTACAGCCTTCGGCAGCACAACCGAGAGCAAGACCGGGACCATAATCTTCAGCTTTAACCTGTGAAAAATTAATATCTACTTTATCTTTCCCGAAGAATGCCTCTGCCGGGAAGTCTCCAGCCTGTTTTTTTATCTGTGGCTGTTGACTGCTTACTGGTAACTGACTGTTGATTTGCATAATAAATCTCCTTTCTTAACCTCTAAGGGTTATTTAAATTTTTTTGTGATGAAATATATTCCAGTTTTTCTCCTGTTGACATAGCAGCAAAGGCTTCTGCTTCTTTTTCAAAAGCCTTATGTTCTTTTCTTGTTGCAAGGATTTTAGCAAGTTCTTTGCCCCCTTTTATGGAAAGGCCGGCCAGTATGACGGGCCAGACAACAGAACCGGGCAATAATCCCAGATGGGACAGGCCCATAGCGCCTATAGTGAGTCCCAGACCAATATTGCCTATATTATCAATCATCTTATTTTTATCTACAAGATCGAACTTTTCTTTATGTGAAAGTTCTGCTGTATTCTTAACATTTTTGTAAGTATTCACAGCCCCCCTGACACTCAGGAGAGGGCCAAAATACAGATCACCTGCCGGAATTCCGGCATATCTCAGCAGACCCAATCCCGTAACCAGACCTGCTATTTTAGCTCCCTGTTCACCCATATTAATCAGTACCTCAGGAATACCTGTTTTCTCAGAAACTTTTTTCTTTAACTCTCTATGGTTTTCTTTTAATCCGTCTATGGCCTTTCTGAAGCCGGAACGATTTGCTTTTTCTTCTTCCGCAGCCTGACCGACATATTTAAGGAAAGTTTCTGCATCAGTGTCTCCGGCATATTTTGTTTTCTCTAATTCTTTCACTTTCGAGTCATTGTCATTGACATCTGTATCATAATAAATTGTGAGTCCCGATGAACTCCTCAGATCATTTTCTCCTCTAAAAAATGCACCCAGAGCCCTCCCAGTAATAGAATGTAAAGCGTGCTGACCATACTGAGAGTCAATAACACACTCTTTCAATGCTTTTTGTAATTTTGCCGCCTCATGTTTAACTCTGGCGGAATCAGTATATTTAACAATCTCTTCTGCAAAGGAACCGGCATCTGTAAGATGTTTCTCTTTCACTTTTTTACTGTAATTAACTCTTACACTGGCTTCTATGGCTTTTTTAATAGCTTCCGGTTTAACCCCTTCTGATATGAGAACTTTCTGCAACTCTTTTATAGAATCTACAAGAAGGCCAAATTTTTCCATATCAATAGCAGAAAGGCTTTCCAGATAGAGATTTCCGAGAGGCTGCCTTCTTGCTTCTTCAACAATCAGAGTGGCAAGTTCTTTCCCTGAAATCTCCCGTCCTTCTTCCAGGCCTTTCTGAAGGTCTGAAAGAACTTTAGAAAAAGGCTGGCTTCCTCCTGAAACATGATTTTCCGAAGCAACAACAGTTCCTACACTGTTATTGAGAGGATAAAGAGATTCTATATTGGCACTTCTTGAGGTATTCAGGTCAAGTAAATCTATCTTTTTTCCCGTTTCTTTCACTACATTATCCAGAACTTCGCTTAATTCTTCATTTTTAATGGTTCCGCCGGGCCCTTTTATAACTCCTTCAATATGACCGCCTTCTCCGCTTATAACAACACCATAGTGCTTTGCAGGATATTTCTTCATATTATCAATAAGAAAGGTCTGAAGGGTATTTTTATCAACCATATTTATATCTTTTGAATGTTCTTCAATAATGGGAGAGGTTATATCTTTGGGACTGGTAAGAAAATAATCGGCAAAACGTTTTGCTTCTTTCGGTATCAGGCCGGCCACAAGAGGTATCTTTTCATGAGGATTTTCATTTTTTGTTACATAATAGGTCTTACCGCCGCTAAATTTTTCGAGAGTTTCTGAAAATTTTTCAAGTAAACCTGATGAGCGGTAGTTCATTACCACAACACTGGTATTTTCATCAGATCCGACTTTTTCCAGATCCACAAGAGAAGCAGTACATCTTCTGGTTTCTCCTCCATAACCGGCATTATAGAAAAGTAAGGTCCACTCCTTTTCTTTATTATCCTGAGACAACTCAACCCTGTCTTTATATTCACTGCTGGCTTCTTTAGAGGTCGGGGTCTGATGCCGGTTAATCTTAATATCATTTTTATCTAACGACTGTATTTTCATTATATCTCCTTAATAAAATACCTGTTATGAGATAAGTATATGATATATTTTTTCGGAAGTTATTTCAATAAAAAAATATTAAAAATTTGTTAACATTTTCTATAAAAATCTCATTTTTTCAAAAAAAGTTTCACCTGAAAAAAATTTTAAGTCTTTAAAATGTCTCTATATAAACTTTTCCCGGTAATCTTTATAATCCTGAAAATCCCGGTCAAAAATCCCGGTCAACCTATTGACATTTTGTCCAGTTTGCAGTATTCTATTATGGCAATAAAGCCGAAGTGGTGGAATTGGCAGACACGCTGGATTCAGGATCCAGTGAGCCTTAAGTAAGCTCGTACCGGTTCGACTCCGGTCTTCGGCATAACAAAACAGGGATATTCAAAAGAATGTCCCTGTTTATATTTTTTACGGAAATAAAACAGCTATAGTTTATCTTACTCGTGAGATTTATTCTTCGGAACTGTAATGATAAAGGTACTGCCCTGTCCCGGTTCACTTTCTACAGATATATTACCGCCAAGAGATGAAAGTATATCCTTTACAATAGAAAGACCTATACCTGTGCCTCCTACATCCTGATTATGGTCTCTGTCCACACGGTAAAACCTCTGAAAAATTTTATCAATATCTTTTTTCGGTATGCCAATGCCAGTGTCTATAACAGAAATTGCCACAGTTTCATCATGTTCCGTAACGTGAATGGTAATTTTTCCTTTACCCTTTAAACCTGTATATTTAATTGCATTATCTATAATATTAATTAACACCTGGGTCAAACGATCTACATCTGTGAGAATAAGAGATGTATCGGAAGGGCATTTTACTATAAACTCAAGAGAATATTTCTGAGCAAAAGGAGTGAGTTTTTCCAGGGTATTATTTATTATATCAAGTATGCTAACAAGCTCATATTTAATTTTTCTCTCTTTATTTCCGCACATGGAAGAAGTCACATCGAGTAAACTTACAGTAAGGCGAACCAGTCTGTTTGTTTCATCATTTATGACCTGAAGAAAACGCCTGCATACTTCCGGTTCACTGTAGGCACCTTCCAGAAGGGTTTCAACAAATCCTTTTATAGATGTAAGAGGTGTTCGAAATTCATGAGAAGCATTTCCTACAAATTGAACCATTGCTTTCTCAATATTTCTCAGGGTAGTAAAATCTCTCATAATAACTATTAAACCATCCAGCTTATCACCTTTTACAAGAGGAACAAGGAATACGGAAAAAACTTTACTGTCAGGTAACTCCAGTATTTTCTCAACTGCTCCCAGGGTTGAGCCTTTAAAAACTTCATCTAAAAACTCTACAAAGTCCCCATTATCCAGGATATCATATTTTTCTCCTGTTACTTTATCTCTTTTGACGGAAAAAACCAGCTCTGCCATAGAATTAAAAAGCTGTATTTTCCCTGATTTATTTAAACCTATTACGGCATCGAAACCACATTCTACCGCACATTCTAAAAGTCTGGTATAAACGCTCATAAATCTTATATTTTAACCTTCCTCCCCCTGAAATTTATAACCTATGCCATGGACAGTTTTCAGATATTTCGGATTGCTGGGTTTATCTTCAATTTTTTGTCTGAGCCTTCTTACATGAACATCAACAGTCCTTGTATCACCCAGATAATCATAGCCCCAGAGCTGTTCAAGGAGAAAATCCCTGGTAAACACCTTGCCTGCACTGGTGGCAAGAAGTTTCAACAGGTCAAATTCTTTCGGTTTTAAATCGATTTTTTTATCATTCAGCCTGACTTCATGTTTAATCAGATTTATATGAAGATTATCAAAATGTAATTCTTCCTGTTCATCAGCCTTCTGACCTGTTCTTCTGAGAACAGTTCTGATTTTGGTTATTAACAATTTCGGGCTGAAAGGCTTTGTCACATAATCATCTGCTCCGAGTTCCAGTCCAAGGATCATGTCAATTTCCTCTCCCTTGGCTGTCACAATTATAATCGGAACTTTAGACTCTTTTCTCAGGGTTTTACATACATCAAGTCCTCCGAGTTCCGGCATCATCAAATCCAGGATTATAAGGTCAGGTTTCTCCTCTCTGGCAACCCTGAGAGCTTCCATACCGTCAAAGGCTGTAGCTACTTCGTAACCTTCTTTTTTTAAATTGAATTTCATTAATTCTACAATATTTCTTTCATCATCTACAACAAGTATTTTTTCACGGGCCATGCCTCCTGGTCTCAAAAAGAAACCAGTAAACACCTCCTTTTATAAAATCGTGACGCGTAATGCGTGACGCGTGACGCGTGAAGTTTCGGGATGACCGGTTTGCATATCACATCACCTTCAGTAAAACATTTCCTCCCGTTACGCGTTACGCGTTACGACCATAAAAATCTTGATCCACTAAAGCTTTTCTCCAACTCTGAAAGTTCTCCTTCTTAGATTTACTAACTAAAAAAATTATTCCACTCATGGTTCTGCCTCCCGAAGCGAGTAAGGCCTGTATGAAAGACCATTTGAGACTTTCAAACTTTAATCTGATATTTTTAAATTTTTTAAATTTATCTTTCAAAAATCTTATCTTTTCTTCCATTTCATCCATAGAAACAGGAGGAAAAGATGCAAGATCTGTGGCAGGTTTCGGAATAAATTGATTTATACTCAAATATAATTTCACGTCACCTCTGTCATACATGTTTCTGACAAAAGACACTATTTCTTCCAGATCTGCTTCTGTCTCATCGGGAAGTCCTATCATAAAATAACATTTAAAATTTCTTATTCCTTCTTTCAATGAAATTTCTACGGCTCTAAAAAAATCATCATCGCTTATAAACTTGCGACAGAATTGTCTGAGTCTCTGTCCTGTCTCCGGAGCAAGGGTAATGGTTTTCTGACCTGAAGCTACAAGGGAGGAAATCATCTGTTCTGTAATAGTGTCTGCCCTTAAAGAGGAAAAGGAAATCTTCATACCAAGAGATATAATAGAAGAACACAGTTCGTCTATATCTTTATAATCACTGACATTGGGAGCAATCAAACCGATAGAATTGGTAAGAGGTTTTGCATTCCTGAGAGTTCCCTTTAAAAAATCCAGATTTCTGGTTCTGTAAGGTTTTATACACTTTCCTACCATGCAGAAAGAGCAGTTATGCTTACAGCCTCTTGCTATTTCTAGTAAAAACATATTTTTAAATTCTGTATCAGGAGTTATAATAGAAGAAGATCCTCTGAAATGATTTAAATCTCTTAAATAATATTTTTTTACACAGGAGAAATGAGAATGTAAAGCAGGCACATAAATACCGTCAATATTTGAAATATCTTTTAGTAATTGGCCTTTATCTTTATTACCTGACAATTTAAAATTGTGAACAACATCTATAAGTCCGGCAAGTGTTTCTTCTGCTTCTCCAAGAACTATGGCATCAAAAAAATCTGCCAGAGGTTCGGGATTGTAAAAACTGAAAGAACCGCCTCCTATAACCAGCGGAAAAGGACTTTCTCTCTGTGAGGAATAATGAGGAATATCTCCGAGAGAAAGCATTTGAGGGATTCTTATATAATCGAGTTCAAAAGAGATAGAAAAACCTATTATATCATAATTACCCGGTGGAGTGCCTGATTCAATGGAAAATAAACCTTTAAACATATGTTCAGGATAAAAAAAACGTTCTGCCGATGCATGTTTATGGCTGTTAAGGACATCATAAACGACCTGAAATCCAAGACTGGACATGCCGACATAATAAGTATTGGGATAGGCCAGCGCCACCCTGACAGAAGCTCCATGAAAAAACGTAATAAGAGGCTTTTCTCTATTAAGTCTCTCTTTTCTCCATTTAGTCAGTTCCCAGTCCATTGGAATTTAAAAAGCCTGTA
>DAIOEN010000060.1:19899-22104 GCA_036746235.1 Vulcanimicrobiota bacterium
CTCTCTTTTCTCCATTTAGTCAGTTCCCAGTCCATTGGAATTTAAAAAGCCTGTACAACGCGTTCAAGAGATGACATGAGTAAAAAATTATTCTGAAACCCCTTGCCTGCAGGTCTTATAAGCCATAAATCCTCGGTTATGGAGAGAATCCTCTGCATATGCTGCAAATTAACAAGAAAAATCCTTGGCAGCACAGATTCAAAGACATCTGTCATAGATAAACTTATCTTTTTCTTCTCTCTATTTTGCTGGTAATGGTGATAAAGAGCATATATAAATGCCTGCCAGCTTACAGGATAATAATCAAATTTAATAGTTTTTCTGTCTGTTATACTCAAAAATCCGAAAACCTCAAGAATATCATTCAAATTCTTAAGCATAGCAGAGCTTTCTTTATCCATTAACAGATAAACACTGCTTTTAAAATTCGTCTTGCTGATTTCTTTTTTTTGAGGAAGGAAATTGTAGAGATAATATAATATTTGAAGAATCACCGATTCTACAGATGCTAAATGATAAAATATTATTTCTTTTTTCACACTGTCTTCCAGATGGTCAAGATTAATCAATGTTAAAAGAGGAGTATGAATAATTTTACCATCGTCTGTAAAATTCAAAAATCTCTCTTTTATGACCTCAATATATTTATTTTTAGTTTGAACGCTTCTGGAAGACAGGATTTTATGACTTTCCCTGTCAAATTCTTCTAAAGTCGAAAGGCTGGATGCCAGCTTTAAGAGCATTATTGTTTCATCTAAAATGGCACCGCATTTTATACCATCATACCCCATAATATTTCGGCCATGCCGGCCAAAACCTCCTCTCGTGTATCATGTTACACTATTATAATTCCACATTGCCACTAATCTCTCCTTCTTAAAAAAGCAGGAATATCTATATCTGAAGTAGAGAAAGTAGGTTTTCTCGGAGGAGTTATCACAGTGGTTTTGGCAGTCCTTGGAACTTCAGGTGCTTTCATACTGCCAAACCCTGTAGCAACTACAATAATTTTCACATCTGCTTCCATAGTTTCGTCACAGGCTGTTCCGAAAATAACTGTAGCTTCCTGATCGACTGCGTCTGCAATAAGCTCTGAAGCTGCATTAATCTCGGCAAGTGTCAGATCTTCCCCGCCTGTAATATTGAACAGTACTCCTCTTGCTCCGTTGATATTTGTCTCAAGGAGAGGGCTGGAGATGGCTGCTCTGGCTGCATCTACTGCTCTGGTATCACCTGTGCCTATACCGATACCCATCCAGGCTGAACCTGCATTACTCATTATAGTTTTAACATCGGCAAAATCAAGATTTATTTCTCCCGGTATAACTATCAAATCTGATATACCCTGAACTGCCTGTCTTAAAATATCATCCGCTTCTCTCATAGCTTCGCGAAAAGTAGTTTTCTTTTCAACTACCTGAACAAGTCTATCATTTGGTATGGTAATCAGAGTATCTACTTTATTTTCCAGTCTTGCAATACCTTCTTCAGCCAGTTTCATTTTCTGCCGTAATTCAAAAGAAAAAGGTTTGGTAACGACTCCCACTGTGAGAGCTCCCGTATTTTTGGCAACTTCCGCCACGACAGGTGCTCCACCTGTCCCTGTACCTCCTCCCATACCTGCGGTAATAAAGACCATATCAGCACCCTGTAAAGCATTTATTATATCTTCTCTGTTTTCTTCTGCTGCCTGCTGACCTATTTCCGGTCTGGCTCCCGCACCTAAACCTCTGGTCAGTTTGGCTCCAACCTGAATCTTTAAATCAGCTTTACACATATCTAAAGCCTGAGCATCTGTATTAATGGCTATAAATTCGACACCCTGGACACCCATTTCAATCATTCGGGTAACTGCATTACATCCGCCACCGCCCACACCTACTACCTTTATGATAGCCTGTTTTTCTATTCCTAAACCCTGCTGGTCCATTAAAGTTTATCCCCCTTTCGAATAGTACTTTTATTCTATATAAATTTTTAATTCCCTTTTAACTATTTAATTAATAATAATTTTTAATAATAAATAACAATAAACAAAATGATTAATTTATCGTGACGCGTAACGCGTAACGCGATGATTAAGCAAAAACTTCATCAGGTCTAAAATTTCCTCCCATTTATTTTGTACGGGAGAAATATAACTTATACAGGCACCTCCTGATAGCAGCAAAATTAGTAAAAACTCTGACTCCAAATGTAACAACA
>DAIOEN010000060.1:22204-27874 GCA_036746235.1 Vulcanimicrobiota bacterium
GCACCTCCTGATAGCAGCAAAATTAGTAAAAACTCTGACTCCAAATGTAACAACAACTGCAAGATAAAAATCAACGCCCATTTTATCTCCCGTATAGGTTAAAAATGCAGCCAGTGCTGTATTGGTAGTAAATCCCAGGATAAAAGTGTTGAGACAAAAATTATGTTCAAGTCCTGCTCTCCATGCCCCTGTAACAGTATCAAGTCCTGCAAGAAATGCTACGGAAATATATCTTGTATATACAACAGGTATATTAATAGGAGGAAGAATATAGCCTATTATAAGGCCGATACATACTCCAAGTAACGGTAATAACATAAAACTATTCTCCTTCTCTATCAGGTATGGCATATTGAAACACCAGAGGGCCGTTATAAGCAGAAATTTTAATATTCTTCTGTTGAGTTATATTTACAGAAACACCATTTCTGATACTTAATGCCATAGAATCTACATACCCCCCTGTCATTCTGAGAGCAGTTTCCAGTTTTTCAGCAGCTCCTATTGCCTTTATCTCATAAGGAGGTACAAGGCGATTGGTATTGACCAGTATGGCAGGTCCCACACATCTTATAGATGTTGTGGCTATAACCCTCTGATCATTTATTGATATAGCCTCTGCACCTGCAGACCATAATTCTGTTATAAGACTCCTTAAATCTACGTCATGAACTAAAAAAAAGTAAGGATCTTCATTTCCCTGGGGAGACATAAGGCTGTCCTGCAGGAGAACAACTATGCCTTCTCCTTTAACAGGAACAAGACCTGCAACAAGTCTGGCATTTAAAACCTGTTCTTTTAATGTCTTCAACTGGCTGAGATCCTTTGAAGTAACATCATCATATCGATTGAGTTGCTCTCTCTGTGATTGTACTTCAGCCTGAAGCTTGTTTCTTTCTTCTTCAAGCTGGTTTATTACACTGGCAAGTTTTGCCACAGGCACAGAAGAATAGGGAAAGCCTTCCTTTTGCTGAACTCTGAATTGAATTACAATAACAATTCCAAGCAATACAAAAGCAATAGATACAGGGATCTGCCAGTTCTTCATATTATTTCCTGTTTTTATTTCATCCATAGGTCAATCCTCTTTACGAACAACACTGATTTCCTTATCATTTTTTTTAGGAGTGCCATGAAGCTTAAGAACAAATCTCTTATATCTCATGTCAACTGACTCTATAGCAAGTCCTTTATCCGATATACTTTGCGAAATAGATGGAAGTAAAGAAAGTTTTTCAGGTATTTCTTTTTTATCTCCACCGAGATTAAATTTAATATTATTTCTTGAGTAAAGAATGATATCACCTTTTCCATCGACTTCAACTTCGGGAAAATTCTCTACTACAGTAGAATCAAAGGATTTCAAACATAGTATTAAAGTATCTAAATTATTAACAATTAATTTTTTGCCAAGAAATATATCTTTATCAAGCCCTCTTATAACAGGAAAATTCCAGTTATTCAACGTATCTACAGTTGAAACAATGATTCCTTCTTCATCAATATAAAAAGAGCTATCATCAGTTTTTACTATGGCTATAGGCTGCCTTTCTTTAATATTTATAATTATCCTGTCAGGAAGCTCAAATTGAAGTGATATATTACTGATCCATGGTATATCTTTTAATCGTTTAACCACCCGGGACGATCCTGCAGAACCTTTATCAAAAATTATATACCAGATATTCTGCTTCACGACCTGAGAGTTTTCTACTATTTTCTCTACAGGAATATACTTTGAACCTGTAACGGCAATCTCTCTTATAAGGAAAAAATCTGACTCACAGAATATGAACTGATTTATACATAAAATAATTATTATCAGAAATATTCTGAAGGTATCTTCTTTTTTATGAGAAGAAATCTTTCCTCCGTCTATTATACGAAATTTTCTTCTATTATTAGTATCAGTCATAATTCTCGCCTCATGCCAGAGAGTACATATTCTTTCCAGACTTTCTCAGTTTAGTGGTCGATGTTTTTCTTCTTACCGGAAGAGACTTCTTTTTATTTCTGGACATAGTGGGAGAAGCAGAAATATTAAGTATTATACCTGCCGACCAGAGTGATATGATCATAGAAGTACTGCCGAAACTGATAAAAGGAAGTGTCATACCTGTAAGGGGCAGAATTCCAGATGCTACTCCCATATTCACAAAAGCCTGTATTACAATACTTCCTGTCAGACCTGCCGCTACCAGATAAGAAAAGAGATCTTTCCGGGAAAGAGCTATTTTAAAACCCAGGTAAGCAAAAATCAAAAAGAGAAGAATAGTAAATAAAACACCGGCAAAACCAAGCTCTTCACCTATAATGGCAAAAATAAAATCTGTATGCTGTTCCGGAAGGTAAAAGAGTTTTTGCCTGCTCTGGCCGAAGCCTGCTCCCCATAACCCGCCGGATCCGATGGCAAGAAGGGATTGTATTATCTGAAAACCTGCCGTTTCAGGAGCTTTCCATGGATCCATAAAAGACATCATACGGGCCATTCTGTAAGGCTTTGCCATAATGAGAACCGTACCGACAGAACATGCTATAACAGACATAGATATCAAATAAAAACGTCTTATGCCTGCAAGATAAAGCATAAACATAAAACCAAGTCCAATAGCTATAACAGTCCCTAAATCAGGCTGTTTTTCTACTAAAACAAAAATTATGCCTCCAACAAAAAGCAATGGCACCACACCAAGCCAGAAACTATATATTCTCTTTTTACTCTCAGACAGATAAGATGCCATGAAAAGCACCAGAGATACTTTACATAATTCAGAGGGCTGGAGAGAAAAACCTGCAATCTCTATCCATCTTACGGCTCCGTTTCTCTCAACACCTATGAAAAGAACCAGAACCAGTAATAATATAGAGATTAGCAGGGAAGGTAAAGCCAGTTTCTTTATATTCTCAAGTTTTATCTTCATAATAATAAAGATACCGGCAAGGCCAATAGCCACACCTCTTAATTGCCTTGTAAAATAGTAATATCCGTTATAATTATACATAGATGAACTGGCTGCTTCAACTGAACTGGAGCTGTAGACCATAACAAGGCCAAAACATACCAGAATTATGGTAACAAGAAAAAATCCCCAGTCTATACCATAAACTCTATCAGAAGTATCACTATTTTCTATATTTTTAGTTATGTCTTTTTCTGTCATAATTACCACTTACCGGCTACTCAAATTTGCCTGCTCCGTTATTAAGTGAGTCTTTTAGATCTTTAACTGCTTCTACAAACTTTTCTCCTCTATCTTCTGCATTTTTGAACATATCGAAGCTTGCTCCTCCCGGCGAAAGTATTACTATATCTCCCGGTTCTGACATAGAAAAAGCTTTTCTTACTGCTTCTTCTATGGAAAAAACTCTTGTTATATTTGTAAGACCGTTGCCGGAACAACCTTTATAGAGTATATCACTGGTACTGCCCATTAAAACCAGACCTTTTACCCTGTGAGATATCATTTCACACATGGAGGAAAAATCCATGTTCTTATCTACCCCTCCGGCAATCAGCACGGCAGGTTCTTTAAAGGCATTAAGAGCAGCTATAACTGCATCAGGATTGGTACCTTTCGAGTCGTCAATAAATCGTACCCCTTCTATATCTGCAACAAATTCTATACGATGTCTGAGCCCTTTAACAGAAGAAAAACTATTGACTATATCCCTGGAAGATACTCCGTATAAAATAGAAGCCATCATTGCTGCCATAGTATTTTTTAAATTATGTTCTCCCGGCAGAGGCAGTTCTTTTATATGACATACTTCACTGGAATGTGAGCCATTTTTATAATATATCCTGTCATTATTAACATACATACCTCTGGGAACTTCAGAACATGTGCTGAAATAAAATATTTCTGCCCTGATTTTATCGACAACTCCCATCAGAAGAGGATCATCATAATTAATTACAACATAATCTCCCTCCTGCTGGTGTTTAAAGATACGGCATTTAAAATCCAGATAATTCTCCAGGGTACCGTGTCTGTCCAGGTGGTCTGAAGTTATATTGAGCAACAGACTCACAGAGGGTCTGAAATATTTGACTGTTTCAAGCTGAAAACTGCTCACCTCTGCGACAATTATATGCTTTTCTGTAGTACTATAGGCTTTTTCTACAAGAGGTATACCGATATTACCTCCTACAATCACATCAAACCCGCCGGCTGACAGGAAATTACCTGTCAGGGTAGTAGTTGTAGATTTACCGTTAGTTCCCGTGACAGCTATAAAAGGAGCTAAAGAAAGTTGAAAAGCCAGTTCCAGTTCACTTATAACAGGTATGTTTCTTTCTGTAATCTCTTTTACTATGTCACTTTCAATAGATATACCGGGGCTTATAACGACAAGTGAAGCATCTTTCCAGGCTCTCTCACTGTGTCCCCCTGTTTCATAATTTATATTCAGTTCATCCAGAATAGAAAGAGTTTTGCTCAATTTATTACTATCTGCCATGTCACTTAAAAAAACGGGAATATTCTTAGAAGAAAAGAATTTTGCTACTTCCAGACCGCTTCTTCCCATACCAAGTACTGAAACTTTTTTCAGGCCGGAAATATCTATTAATCTGTCAGCCACCGACTCACTCCCCAATCGTAACGCATGACGCGTAATTATCTAATAATATATAAACTACCATGACCTGATGGTCACAACGAAAAATAAAAACGAGTTCCTCTCTTCACTCTTCACCTTTCACGATTCTCATATAAATTTTCTGTACCGTCATTTTCCAATCACTCCTGTTGCCAGGAATAAATTAAAGCCTCCAATAGCCAGGAGCATTGATATCAGACAAAATCTCAATGTAATAGTAGTTTCATGATAACCGAGTTTTTCAAAATGATGATGTATGGGACTCATTTTAAATACCCTTTTACCTGTAGTTTTAAACGATATTACCTGAATGACAACAGATAACATTTCTGCCACGAATATTCCTCCAACTACCAGTATAAGAAGTTCCAGTCTTAACATCATAGCAATAGCAGCTATAGCTCCTCCCAGTGTAAGAGATCCAGTATCACCCATAAATAACCTTGCAGGATATACATTTACCCATAGAAAACCAGTGCAGATTCCCATAAGGGCTATAGAACATAAGGTTAAACCCGTTGCTCCAGTCATAAAAGCCATTACACCGAATGTAACGGCAGAAACAGATACAGTGCCTGATGCAAGACCATCAAGGCCATCAGTAAAATTAATTGCATTTACAGTAGCGATAAAAGCCACTATATCAAGCAATATACGCCATACACCGAGATTAATTTCCCCGGCAAAAGGAACCAGTATAATAGTTTCACCTCTAAAATAAAGCCACAGGGAAAAACCTGTTGCCAGCAAAATCTGACAGGCCATTTTTTCCCTTGCTCTGAATCCCATAGATCTCCTTTTGGCCACTTTAATCCAGTCATCTATAAAGCCTATAAAACCACTCAGAACTGTCACTGTCATAAAAGCCACTATTTGAGGTGTTAACTTACCTGCAAGACTTATGACAGGTAACAGTATAAAGGGAAATATCATACCTCCCATTGTGGGAGTTCCTGCTTTAGACAGATGTTTTTCCGGCCCTTCAAGACGAACGGTCTGTCCGAACTTTAATTTCCTTAAATAAGGTATGATTATATAACTGCATATTACAGTCAGAATAAAGCAGGA
>DAIOEN010000060.1:27974-35002 GCA_036746235.1 Vulcanimicrobiota bacterium
TCCTTAAATAAGGTATGATTATATAACTGCATATTACAGTCAGAATAAAGCAGGATAGCCATATAAATAACAATTTATTTAACTCTGTCCAGTAATGATTCAACGATTTCCTCCATATGCATTCCTCTTGACCCCTTCACAAGTATAACATCTCCCGGCTTTATAATATTTAAAAGTTCCTTAATTAAAGATGACTTTTCCTGAAAAGGAAAAGACTCTGTCCCGGCTCCGGAAGCTGCTTTTACCGTATGACAGCCAAGAGGGCCAAAAGTAAATAAATAATCTATTCCATATTCCCGTGCCCACTCCCCTGCCTTTGAGTGAGCAGTTATTTCTTCTTCTCCCAGTTCCAGCATATCTCCCAGAACAAGAATTTTCCTGTTATCCGGAAAATGCTTTACCATTGTATCAATAATGCTTTTCACTGCAAGAGGATTGGAATTATAAGTATCATCAATAATTTTAATATGTTCAGTATTTATTATTCGTGTTCTCCCTGATGGCGGAGGAATAAAAGATTTCAGCGCAGAAGAGAGACTTAAATCTTCTATCAGATAAGAAGCAACTGAAACGGAAGCCAGAAGATTATATATATTATAGGTGCCTATCACAGGGAAAAAGACTCTTTCAACTCTGTTATTAAAATGGACATCCAGTTCAGTTCCTTCTATACCGCGTTCCACTATATTATCAGCAAAAACATCGGCATTATCCGATAAGCCAAAGGTTCTCATATGTTTACATGATACGAGAGATGATAAAAAATCATACCAGTCATTATCTCTGTTCAATACGGCAAGTCCGTCTGATGGCAGGCCTGTAATGAGTTCTCCTTTTGCCCTTGCAATATTTTCTCTGGAACCGAGTCTGCCAATATGGGCTTCACCTACAGTCGTAATAACCCCTGCTGTAGGATGAGCAATATCTGCCAGTAATGCTATTTCTCCAGGGCCTCTCATGGCAAATTCCAGTACGGCACAATCGTTGCTGGTAGATAATTCCATCAGTGTTTTAGGAACACCTATTTCATTGTTAAAATTTTCTCTTGTCTTTAATATGTGTTTAAATTTATATGTTAAGAGGCTGTAGAGCAATTCTTTTGTAGTGGTTTTCCCGTTACTCCCCGTAACTGCAATTACAGGTATGTTGAATTTTTCTCTTATAAATGTAGCAAGTTTTTGATAGGCTCTGAGAGTGTCAGATACATATATAACAATGGAGTTTCTCTCTGAAAATTCGTGGCGGGAACATATAAAACCGCATGCTCCGAGATCAAGAGCTTTATCAATAAAATTATGTCCGTCAAAATTTTCCCCTGAAAGAGCTATAAAAAGAGAGTTTTTCTCAAGGGATCTCGTATCTGTGGAAATATTGAATATTTCAGTATCACGACTTCCCTTTAACAGTTTACCTTCTATAAAATCGATAAAATCTCCGATTTTTAACTTAATCATATTTATTTCCTGTCTGTAAATTCAAGTATGACTTCACAGTCATCAAAATGTACGGTTCTATCTTTGAATATCTGATAATCTTCATGACCTTTACCTGCAACCACTACAGTATCTCCTTTTAGGGCCATATCCACGGCATGGCCTATGGCAAGTCTTCTATCAGGTTCAATCATATATTTATCTGAAGTTTCTGTAATACCCTGTTCTATATGACTGATTATTTCCAGCGGTTCTTCACTTCTCGGATTATCAGAGGTTATAATAATATAATCAGATTTAAATGAAGCTATAGAACCCATGAGAGGGCGTTTTGTTCTATCTCTGTCACCACCGCAACCGAAAACAGTAATCAACCTGCCGGGAGTAAATTCTCTCGCAGCAGTTAACACCTTATCCAGTCCGTCAGGAGTATGGGCATAATCGACAATACATATAAAGTCCTTTCCCGTGTTTACAGGATATATTCTGCCTTTAACAGGCTCCATTTCCTCAAGAGCTTCTTTTATCAGAGAAAAATCTATGTCCTGTGCCAGACCTGTGCATATAGCAGCAAGGGCATTATATACGTTGAACATTCCCATTAATTTTAACTTCAGTGGCCAGTTCTTATCTCTTACAAGAACGTTAAATTCAGTACCGGAAGGAGAAAAAGAAACATCAGAAGCGAAAACTCCTTCCACATGGGAAGGGAATTTTCTTCCTTTCCTTCCGACACCATAAACAAAAATTCTTCCGTTTCCATCAGGTAAAAGTTTTATAACATTCGGATCATCAGAGTTAAAAACAGAAAAATTTTTCTCGCACGAGAATTTTTTCTGTAAAGGTAAAAAGCTGCCTTTTACCTTCCAGTAATCGTCAAGATTTTCATGAAAATCCAGATGATCCTGGGAAAAATTGGTATAAATTACACCGGTAAAAAAGCAGTTCCATACCCTGTAGAGGGACAGTGCATGAGAAGATACTTCCATAGAAACTGCCTCTACCCTCCGGGAGACCATATGATAAAAAATTTCCTGTAAATCAAGAGATTCAGGAGTAGTATTTTTTGTTTTATTACTCGTATCACCTATTTTTACTTCTATAGTTCCGATAAGACCGGTTTTCAATGAAGATTTCTTCATTATGTGTTCTATCATATAGGCAGTAGTAGTTTTGCCATTGGTTCCTGTTATTCCGAAGAGTTTCATTTTTAATGAAGGATGATTATAGCAGGCTGCACTTAATTCTGCAAGAGCTTTTCGAGAATTTTCTGTAATTACCACTTCCGCTTTTCCGTCTGAAGGCACATATTTTTCCGAAACTATGACAGAAGCACCCAGGTCAAGGGCCTGCCTGACATAATCATGACCGTCTGTTTTAAAACCTTTTATACAGACAAATATATCTCCAGGTCTGACCTTTCTGGAATCATAAACTATTCCTGTCATTCTATCCGATAAATTCATCTTTGACAGCAATTCTTCATATTTCACGCAACATAATCCCCTTAATTATTTGACTTTTTTTCCAGTTCTTTTTCAGAAGGTACTCCCATATGCCAGAGGGCTTCTCTTGCAACTTCTCTGAAAACCGGGGCTGCTACAGTCCCACCCCAGTATATACCTTTTGGTACATCAATCTTAACAAGCATAACTAACCGTGGATTACGGCTCGGTACATATCCTACAAAGGATCCTATATAGCTGGAAGGAGAATAAATACCGTTTTCCACAACCTGGGCTGTCCCTGTTTTACCTGCAACTGTATAACCGGGAACCTGTGCCTTTTTACCTGTTCCGTCGGATACAACTTCCTCAAGAATTGTTCTCATCTTCTCAGTAGTCTCCGGTTTCAAAATCTGAGCTTCAACCTGAGGAGAAAAGCTTTTAACAACATTTCCTTCAGGACTTAATATTTCTTTTACTATCATCGGTTTAAATAATTTTCCGCCATTGGCAATTGCCGATACTGCTCTTACAAGTTGAAGAGGTGTAATAGAAATACCCTGGCCAAAAGCTATAGTAGCAAGACTGGATACTGACCAATCATTCGGATCTACTACGATACCTTCCCCTTCACCCGGCAGTTCTATACCGGTAACAGCTCCGAAACCAAACTTTTTTATATAATCACAATATGTCTTTTTACCCATCTTCATACCTATACTGGCAGAACCTGTATTAAAAGAATATTTTATTATATCTTTTACATTTTCATATCCAAATTCACTTGCCAGTCCGTCATTGGCATTAAATATAGTCCAGCCTCCGATCTGTATGGAATTTCCACTTGGAAAGACATCATCCATAGTGATCTTACCGCTGTCCAGAGCAGCAGCGGCAAGAATAACCTTGAATGTAGAACCAGGTTCATAACTGTCACATACTCCGCTGTTCCTTAATTTATTTTTAGGTGTTGTATTATACTGGTTCACATCAAAATCAGGATAGTTTGCAATTGCCAGGATCTCTCCTGTCTGCGGATCCATAACAACTATACTTCCTCCTCTTGCTTTATGACGTTCCACAGCTTTTCTGAGCTCTGATTCTGCCAGATACTGAATAAACTTATCTATAGTAAGAACTACATCACAGCCATCTGTTGCCGGCTGAATTTCCTGTTTTCCCATAGGAACAGCTCTTCCGAAATTATCACATTCTGCTTTCAGCAAACCCGGCTTACCTGCAAGATAATTTTCATAAATACTTTCAATACCGTCGAGACCCTGATCATCTATACCGGTATAACCCATTATATGACAGGCAAGTTTTTCATTGGGATAAAACCTCTTCCCTGTTTCTTCTTTTATCAAATATATACCTTTTATATTTAATTTTCTTATCTGCCTGGCAACAGAGTCACTTACTTTTCTCTCAAGCCAGATAAATTTACAGCCTTTATAGCTTAATCTATCTCTGAGCTCACCGGGAGAAGTAGAAAGTATTCCCGATAATTTTTGAGTCACCTCCTGAGGAGAGGTTATCATACCGGGATCGACACCTACTGAGTACATATTAAGGCTGATAGCCAGAATTTCCTTATTACGGGCCAGAATTTTTCCTCTGATCCCGGGAATAGGTATATGACAGAGATGCTGAGCCATTGCGATCTCTTTATAATGGCTACCTTTAACTATCTGTATCTTAAATAAACTTATTATTAATATCAGGAAAAGAGGGATCATTAGATAAAATACTATCTGTCCCCGTCGTCTCTGAAACGGTAATACCTTAATAGACAAAGAACACCTCTATTTTATCAAAGCTAAATTTTTCTTTTGCTGAAATAATATTACTCTGCCTTCAAAATCAGGACGAGACATTCCAAGTCTGGTATTTGCTATATTCTCTATCCTGTCAAGTGATGAAAGAGTATTAAATTGATTGACTAATTTCAAATTCTGTTCTTCCAGATTCTGTCTGGCTTCATTCAATTCACAGAGGTAATACTGTTTGCTCATCAGATGAGTTGATTGCTGAATAACCATAATAACCAGTACAACTAAAATCCCTGAAAGTACCAGAGTTAATCCCAGGGGAAAACTGGTTTCTCTCCTCTTAAGAGGCCTGACTTTTACTTCTTTTCTTTTTCTCGGGTATTGAACATTATATTCTTCCCTGACTATCCTTTTTGCTACCGCCAATCTAAAAATATCCCCCTTCTATATATATTTTCACTATATATATTTTCATTTATATTTTCTCTACAACCCTGAGACGGGCGCTGCGAGAGCTCTGATTGAGCAATTTTTCTTCATCTCCCGGGTAAACAGGTTTCCTGGTAATTAATTTAACCTGAGGCTTTACTGACTCACAGGTAACTCCTCTGGCAGAATCTCTGAAAAAATTCTTTACTATTCTGTCTTCCAGTGAATGAAAACTTATGACTACCATCCTTCCGCCCGGTTTAAGAACATGGAGAGCTTTTCTTAAGCCCTGTTCAAGTGCTTCAAGTTCTTTATTCAGAAAAATTCTTAAAGCCATAAATGTTCTCGTTGCAGGATGAATTTTTCTGCCCCTTCCGGGATTTGCCCTGGAAACAACCTGACATAACCGGCCTGTAGTCAATATTTTCGAAGTTTTTCTCTCACTTACAATCTCTCTGGCTATTCTTCTGGACCTTGTCTCATCACCATAATGATAGATAATATCAGCCAGTTCATGTTCAGAAAAACTATTAACTATATCGGCTGCAGTCTCAGGCAGTTCTCTATCCATTCTCATATCCAGAGGACTGTCACTTTGAAGTGAAAATCCTCTCTTTTCATCTTTAAGTTGATACATAGAAACGCCTAAATCAAAAAGCACGCCGTCTACTTCCTTTATTCCTGAAGATAACAGGATTTCATCCAGTTCTGCAAAATTCCCCTTTACAGAAGTGATATTGGAAGGATAAGTCCCTGCAAAATCACTGAAAGCTTTTATAGCTTCTCTGTCTCTGTCAATAGATATAAGCTTTCCATCGGGCAACAGAGTTTTAAGAATTTCCCTGGAATGGCCACCTCCTCCTAAAGTGCAATCCACAATCGTCTTACCTGACGAACAATTAAGAAAAAAGATAGATTCTTTTAATAGTACCGGTATATGAAACAACTTGTCCTCCATAAAATTTATTTTTTTCAATCACCACCCCTAATATTTTTAATAATACTGACGATATATATTCTAACAGTTACAGGCTATTAATTTCCCAGTAATCAGCATTCGGCTATGACTCAACCCTCATAAGCTGACTGCTGATTGCTGACAGCTTATATAAGATACTGGCTCAAAACCTTCTTTGAAAGCTTCCTGAACTCTTCACCTTCCTGCAGTTCAGCCCACCTTTCGGCACTCCATATTTCAACCCTGTCCAGAACGCCTGCAACTACAACATTTTCCGACAGACCTGCATATTTCATAAGATTAGCCGGTATGGCAATCCTTCCCTGTCTGTCCATCTGACACTCGGTTGAACTAGAAAAAAAACGACGAATATAATCCTGAGCATCTTCGTCGCTTTTCGGCAATGTTTTCAATTTTTTAACTAATTCCTCCCATTCAGAAAGAGGATATATAAACAAACATTCTTTATCAAGACCGGGAGTGAGATAAAATTTTACTTCCAGATACTTCCTGTAGGAAGCAGGTATAATCAACCGGCATTTTTCATCAAGATTACGTTCATAATTACCAGTAAACATCAATATTAACTACCTGACTTTAAAATCTATCTCTTCTTCCGTGGTCACCACTTTTTCCCACTTTTCCCCACCTAATTCCACAAGTTCCCAATAAATCCTCCTTGAATAAAAAAATTATTAAAAAATTTTAAAGATTTTTTTTTTAAAAAAAAGAGGATTATATTTTTTCGTAAGAAGATGGTAAAAAGTAAAAAGTGAATAGAATTAAGACATTAATTCTATTCACTTTTCATTGATCTATAAAACAAAAGGAAATAAAAAAGTTTCTTTCTGTTCTCCCACATTCTGTTCCGGGATAGAAAGCAATACCTTCGACACCTTTCCTCCGGGAAAAGAAAAAATCAAAAAGCCCTGAACGGTAGCTGAAGGAGCTATATCCTGTGCATTTAAAAGAGGGAAAGAATTGGTCTGAA
>DAIOEN010000061.1:0-34924 GCA_036746235.1 Vulcanimicrobiota bacterium
AGAAAAAACTAATTTTTCTTCTCCAGAGCCTGCCAGGCAGAAGCTTTTTACAGATACCCTTTTACCTGTTACGGTAATAAGAAAATAACTCTGGGAAATTACGGTTATTGTCCTCGCGTCACGCGTCACGATGGATAATTATGAAACACCTCAATAATAACAGTAATATGTCCTATTATAACACAGTTAACGAAAAAAATAATCTACTTATCATTCTCATTGAAATAAATTCATTATTCTGATAAAATTCTTTGTATAAGGAGTGAAAAGTGAAAAGAAAAGGAGTGAAAAGTGAAAAGAATAGGACACTATTCACTCTAATTAAATTCTAATAAGTTATGAAATACACTATAAAGAGGTGATAATTTCTGGAGAGAGTAGAAATAGGAAAGAGAATAAAAGAAAATTACGAAGGAAGATATAAATTCAAGTTGCTCAGAAGAACGCCTGTTATTATAAGGCTTGACGGAAACTGTTTCCACACACTTACAAAAGACTGTAATAAACCTTTCGACATAAACATTTCCCTGGCTATGGAAGAAACTGCAAGATATCTGTGCGGAGAGATACAGGGCGCCAGATGTGCCTATGTTCAATCAGATGAAATTTCTCTTCTTCTTACAGATTTCGAACAACTGGATACAACTGCATGGTTTGATTATTCTGTTCAAAAAATGACATCCATTTCTGCAGGAAAAACTTCCGTATTTTTCACAAAATATTACGGCAAAGACGGCATATTTGATTCAAGGGTATTTAATATACCGCGAGAAGAAGTCTGTAATTATTTCATATGGCGTCAGGTTGACTGGGAAAGAAATTCTCTCATGATGTATGCCCTTTCACTTTACCCTCATGACGCACTTCAGAAAAAAAGCAAATCAGCCCTTCATGAACTTATACACGGGAAAGGACACAACTGGGCGAATCTGGAAGACAGATGGAAAAATGGTATATTCATAGAAAAATGGGAAGATAAATGGATTACCTCTGAAAGATGCCCTTACTTCAGGACAGAAAGAGACACAGTAGAAAAATTTATATATGTGAAGAGTGAAGAGTAAAAGGTGAAGGGAGATAGCAATCTTCACCATTCACTCTTCCCCCTTCACACTTTCATATTCCTTTGCCAGAGCTATGGCAGGTATAACCCTCAGTAAATTGACAATTAGACTCAAAAGAGATATATACTGGAGAGGGCAGTTCTTTAAAATTATCAGTAAAAGACTTGTCAGTCCGTCTCCGAGACGAAAAATAAACGTATCTACTATAGCTTTTGCCTGATATTTAAAATCCCTGTCTTTAGGAATAAAGAGCATTTCCTTTGATGCCCTGTTAAAAGAATATTCACTGCTGTAACGACCTGCAAAACAGAACCGTCCGGAAGGCAGAGTCTGAGAACATGTTAAGAGGAATGAGCCTGTCAGATCTATAAGAGGTGATATTAAAAGGGTTGCCTTAAGACCGAAGCGATTTACTACAGGTCTTACAAGAAGAAGCTGAAAAAACAACCCCAGACAGTTTATAAGTATATAAATATTTGCCCAGAATTCTGCTCTTGCCGCCTGTTCCGAAATACTGTTTTTAACTATAACGTTCATCTGATATCCAAGCATTGTTCCACCTGATGTTGTAAGGAACATGGCCAGTATCATCCATCTCAAATAGGATGAAGTGAATATCATGCTAAAACCACTCGTTTTCATCACAGGTCTGTCAGGAGTTTCCATAATAATATCATCTGTTCTTTTATATGGTATGAGAAGGCACATAAAAACCAGAGTAACAAAAAGAAGAAGAGCGGATATAAAAAGAAGGTTAGCAATCTGCATTTTTGAAGCAAGCATGGATGTTATCCAGCTTCCCAGCAGTCCTCCTACAGTTCCTCCTGCAGTAACAGAACCGAAACAATTCTTCGATTCCTCTATACTGAAAACTTCATTTATAAAGGACCAGAACATAGTGATACTGAATAAATTATAAATTCCAACAAATAAACTGTAGAGCACTATACATACATATTTACCGGACTGTACTCCTGCAAAAGGTATGTCCATAGAAGGCCATGTTCTATTTAATAAAAATGGAAATACACAGAGACCAGCCCCAAAAAAAAGTGTCATAAAGAGAATCAATCTGGAAGAAGAAAGAACTCTGGCAAGAAAATCATATATATAATTAACAAGTAATATAACTACCATTGTAATTATAAGAAGATAGGGGTAGGTTTGATAGGGCAGTTCATTTATAAAGGTATCTCTGATAGGTTTTATGATATAATAACCTGTCATCAAAATAAAAATCCATAAAAAAGACAGGATTGTAATCGTTCTTTCTCTCGAAATATCCATGTATAGTCCTCTATTTCATATGTTCTATCAAGATCTTAATACCTATGACAAATAATATTATACCTCCCATGACACTTACCCTTTTACCGAATAGTAATCCTGCACTTTTACCTATGACCATACCGAGTAATGTCATAGCAGCCGCAACAATTCCTATGATAATAGCAGGAAACCATATGGAAACGCGAAGAAGGGCAAGACTGAAACCTACTGCAAGGGCATCTATGCTTGTAGCAACGGAAAGAACAACAAGTGTTACACCTCTTGTAGGGTCATTGTTATTTTCTTCCTCTTCTTTCTGAAAAGCTTCATGGATCATCTTACCACCTATAAAAGCAAGAAGCAGAAAAGCAATCCAGTGATCATAGTCCTGAATGAATTTCTGAACACTCAGTCCTGCCAGCCATCCTATGACAGGCATAAGAAACTGAAATAATCCGAAATGAAAACTCAGACGAAAAAATTGCCGAAAAGTTACTTTTTTTAGAATAATACCTGTACTTACAGCCACTGCAAAAGCATCCATAGCAAGAGCAAGGGCAAGAAAAAATATAGAAATTAAATCCAAAATAAGATCCCCTGTTTATGTGATAGTCCATAATTACGCATCACGCATCACGCATCACGCATTACGATTTAACTGTATATTCTATTCCTTCCCGCCAAATCCTTTTTCTTATGCTCCATTCCATCACAACACCTATATACGTAAGAGATTTTTTTTGATATAATATTATTATATTCATTTCTGAGAAAGAAAGGAAATAACTGCTGAAATCCGGAAAGATCATGAAAAACCAGGAAAAGAAAGTATTTGACCAGATAAATTTAATACTCAATCAGGAACAATCAAAAAAAGTAACATCTCATATAAGGGAATCGATAAAAGGAAACCTTTTCCCTGAAAAAAAGGATAATTCTTTTTTTATTTATAATGAAAAGCTGATAAATCATATTGCAGGTGACCATATTTTATCTTTTTATCCGGAAAAAAGAGAACTGAAATTAAGCCTTCCCGACTTCTGGGTACTGAATTTCACATGTGGACAGGAAAAAAATTTTATAAATCTGACTTCACCGAAAGGAAGAAAAATCAATGTTCACGCTTCACAGGCAAAAGATTTATTTATAAAATTCAACTGTACCTTCAGTTCAATAGCATTTGCTGCCGCTAAAACCGGTAATTCCCTTATGTTATTTGATATAAGAAACTTTAAGATAGAAAGAAATATATTCACTGCTTTTTCTTCTGATGATTTCAACCTTTACATCAATAAAGAGGTGTATAAAAATAGTAATGAAAGAAAAGACGGGAAGCAACATAAAAGTATGGCGACAAAATTCATGGAACAGGCCATTGATTTACTTCCCGTTCCGGTACTTTCCATAGAAGTAGGGAGGAACCTTTTACCTTTTGTAGATCCAGCTTCAGGAGCAGAACTCCTGGAACGTATGAAAGCAGTAAGAAAATTTATAGCTCTGGAAATGGGCATAATTATTCCGCCTTTAAATTTTAAAGATAATCTCCTCTTAGGACATAACAATTATGTAATAAAAGTCAAAGGCATAGAAGTTGCAGGCGGAGAAGTAATTCCTTCCAGACTCCTTGCAATAGGGCCTGAACATATATTAAAAATCCTCGAAGGCACAAGATGTTCAGATCCTGTTTATTCTATGCCTGCAATATGGATTAAAGAAGATCAGAGAATTAAGGCTGAACCTGCATGTATGGTCTTTGACGCAGTCAACGTTATAGCAACACAGTTTACAGAGGTTGCAAGGAGTCATGCAGCAGAACTTATAGGTCTCGATGACGTTTCATCACTTCTGGAAAAACTAAAAGAAACTCACCCTGTTCTTGTAAGAGAAATATATCCTGAAAGACTCAGCCTTGGCGAAATTCATAAGATACTTAAAAATCTGCTGAAAGAAAAGGTTTCTGTAAGAAACTTGCCGGAAATACTGGAAAGCCTCAACAATAATATAATCGATACGAAAAATGCCGATCTCCTCACAGAATATGTCCGCGAAAGCCTCTGTGATGTTATAACGAAAGAATATATAATTGAGAAAAATATTATAACTGTTATGGTGCTGGATAAAAAGATAGAAGATCTTATATTAAGAGGAGGACATATTTCAGACTCCAATATATCTATAAACATGTCGCCTGCAATAAAGCAAAAAATCCTGGAACTCCTTCAGGAAAGTTCAGTTTTCATGAGACAGAAAGGTTTTTATCCCATAATAGTCTGTTCTCCATCTGTAAGACCTTTTTTAAGAAAACTTACAGACAGGGTGATGCCGGAACTGACAATACTTTCCATTACCAATATAAGCAGAGGAATACAAATCAAATATCTGGATGTTATAAGCCTCTCTCATTTACCAGTATTAAGGCTGGCAAGAAAAATAAAAAATTTATATAACTATATAATAACATCTATCATGAGGGGAAAAAATAAAAAGCAGAAATATATAGAAGGAAAGACAGAAAAGAACATAAGTGATAAAGAAATAAATTCTCTCTCTCCCAGACCTGATGTTACAAAAGAAGAAGCACCGGATGTATTAAAAGAACATAATAATCATAAGACGTATTCAATAAAGGAAGAACTCAATATCACAGAAGGCAGCCAGTCAATAATGGAACAGCAGGTTGAAACGTTAATATCCTGGCTTGAAGTAGAAGTAAGCAGCAAAATAAAAAAAATAATCCATGAAACAGGAGTGTCTTCCTATGAAGCCTTCATGGCTTTAAATGAAACCAAAGGCGATGTGGAAGAATCTATAAATATTATAAAAGCTTCCGGAGACGGAGAAGATGAAAACAGGGGCGAATATAAATATAATGACTACCACCATTTACTCTTCGAGCCGGAAATATGGCAGAAGATTGATTATGTAATGGAAGAAACCCTGTGCAATCTCTCGGAAGCATTCAAAACACTGATTGAATTTCAGGAAGATGAAGAAGTGGCAGCCAGGGTAATAAAAGAGAGGAGACAGTAACTATAATAATCGTGACGGGTGGCCCCCAAAGAGACCTTCTATGAAATTTGCAGGCCTTCTAAATCTAATATTCTTTTTTCGTGCTCTTTCAATATATTCATAAGTAAATTATTGTTTGCCCTGTTCTCCCTGTTCATTTCACTCAGCAATTTAACTATAGTTTTAAAGCTCCTGTCCTGTTCCTGTTCGAATTTATCAAGTCTTTGTTCAACTTTATCGAGTCCTTGTTCAATTTTATCGATTTTTTGTTCAAATTTATCGAATCGTCCATTTAATAGAAGCAAATTATCATTTATACTTTTTAAAATATCTTCCATGTTATAAGTCCTCCACCTGTGCATAGATTAAATTCATAATAACATTTCTACAATAAAATTTCAACAGATTAAAATTTTACTTTTTCTTCTTTTTCTTATCTTTTTTCTTCTTTTCACGGGCAGAAGGTTTCCTTCCATCTTCTTTTTTTACAGGTTTCACATGAGGTTTTTCTAAACTTATATCATGCCACCATTTATTATTTTCATCCACTATGTGGTCAGTGCTTACATCAGGTAAAGGTATATAATATCTGGCTACATCTGCAGAATTAACAGATAACGTATAGCCTTTCTCCAACGTTGCATCTGCAGGTATTCCCCATTTTTCTTTGAATAATTTCCAGTTTGCCATCATTCTTTCCATATAATTAATTTTTGCGCCTTTAAAGGTCTGACTTCCAGTATGATGTACAAAAGAATCCATTACTATTCTTGCCCCATATCCTGCCTGTGCCGCTCTTACACAGAAATCATCGTCTTCAAAATTTCCTGTGGCAAATCTCTCGTCAAGGCATCCTATAAGATCAATGACCGATTTTCTTGTGAGTAAACAAAAGCCTACTACCCTGGGGTAATTCAGAGTCTGTCCCTTATGAGATTCCGTCCACTTCGAAGCAAAAGCTTCCATTTCCTCAAGTGTTTCATAAAAAGCTTCCGTTATTTTCTGAGGGCCTGAGATGTTATTCGTTACAGGGCCTGTAATTCCCACATTCGGCTCTATTTGCAATACTGACAGCATATTTCTGAGCCATCCCTCTGTAACGACTGTATCATTGTTCAGAAGAAGTATATATTCGCCTTTTGCTATGGAAATTCCCTGATTATTTCCCGCTGAGAATCCGCGGTTTACGGAATTTGCTATTACTATGACATTGTCACAGGTCTTTATATATTCTTTTAAATATTCAGGAGTTCCGTCAGTGGAACCGTTATCTACTATGATTATTTCATGTAATTCGGGAGTATGTTTTTTTATGCTTTCAAGGCAGATTTTCGTATGTTCAAGCTGGTTGAATGTAAGAATAATTATAGACACAGGAGAAGGTTTCAAAATAGATTTAAGTTTTTCCATAGCTATATTATTATAAGGTTCTATTTCCAGTATTTTCTTATAGAAAAACCTGGCATCGTCCGTATTGTCAAAGGTTATGCTTAATTCTCCTGCGGCAAATAAACTATCAATATTCTGTTCCGGGAGAGGCAAAACACTTACAAGTTCTTTGAAATTCATAACCACCTTCTTCTGTATCTGCAATAAATGTAATTTATTTTTTGTATATTCCTTATATTTATTATATATAACAGGTAATGTTTGCCTGAATTTAACAGGTTCTCTCGTAGTTGTAGTCGTTCCGTCGTCTCTCCAGGAAAATTCACAGGTAACTTTATTTATATGAGCAAACTGAAATTTCCTGGACATACGTATCCATAAATCCATATCTTCAAGGGCAGTAAACTTTTCATTAAAAAATCCCACTTCTTCCATACAGGACTTTTCATGCATAATACAGAGTATGGGAATAAAATTATCTACAAGTATTCTATCAGAGTCAAAATCAAAGGAATAAGGGATTTCCCGTTTAGTTACTACATAGGTATTATTCTGTTTATTCTGATAGGCTTTATAAGCATCTGTATATGCCACTTTATAATCAGTTGTTTCAAGAAATTCCACCAGTATTTTCAGATGATCGGGATAAAAAATATCATCATCATCAAGATATGCGATGTACTTACCCCTTGCTATTTTAACTCCTGCATTTCTTGCGACAGAACGCTCCATATTCTTTACAAGTCTTATATATGTAATATTTTTCTTTCTGTTTAATTTTTTAATTATATGCTCTATCTCAATTCCGCCGTCATTTATAACTATTACTTCAAAATCCTGATATGTCTGGTTCAAAATGCTGTTTAATGTATTTACAATCATATCAGGACGATTATAAGTAGGAACAATGACAGAAACCATTATTTCATTTATGCCCTCTTTTTCAGGAATATTACCAAGTAGCATTTGAGCTTCAGCAATGTCTCTTTCAGTATAGACTTCTCTGTTATTCAAAACAATCTGTGCAATTTTTCTGTTATAATCTTTCAATACTTCCTGATACAGACCGGTGTCATGTCTTCTATATTTAAACAGAGCTTTTGGAATACGTTTGCCAAAATAACCTCTCGCACCGGCAGCGACCCAGAAATCCCAGTCTTCAACACCTCTTACATTGGTTCTATAACCTCCGATTTTTTCCCATACTTCCTTTTTATAAAGAGCACAATAAGAAATTTGATTGGCATATCTCAGTTTTGAAAAATCATAATCACCTGCAGGGACAATACTATCGACACCATCAAAATCCAGTCTGTCCGTATAGGCAATAGAGACATTAATGTTATTCTGAAGAAGTCTGATACATTCTTCCAGCATAAGAGGATCCAGCATATCATCTGCATCCAGACAGAGAATATAGGTGCCTTTTGCCTCAGCAATACCATTATTTCTTGATATAGCAGGCTGGCCGGAATTGGGTTGATTGATTAATCTGATGTTATGTGAAGCATATTTATCTATTAATTTTTCAGCTACTTCTTTTGTATTATCTGTACTTCCATCATTGACTATAATAATGTCAAAATCCTGATAGGTTTGTTTGATAACACTCTCCAGAGATTCCGGAAGATAGGAGGCATAATTATAGCAGGTGATTACTACAGAGACCAATGATTTTCGAGAAATTATCTTTATCAAATGTTCCAATTCAGGACTGCCAAGGAATCCTTCACGCCAGTAATAGGACTGTAAAAATTTTACAAGGGGAAAGATTTTATTTATAATATTAATAAAATCTTGACTTTCAGTATTTTCATATTTTCGGCCATCTATATCAATCAGATATTGTAACGTTTCCTTAATTTTTAGAGTTAAATTAGAATTTAATATTTTCCATTCTTCGATAATATTTCTATTAATATGAGAGAAAATGGACAGTCCGGGATGCTTAATCATAAGTGTAACAGCACCTCTACCACGTATTTTATTAACACTGCAGAAATTCTCAGGTGTCTGGTAATGGTCATGCCAGGCAATGATCTGAGGTTCATAAATTACTTTGTAGCCTTTTTTTTCGAGACGATAACCGAGTTCAAGATCTTCTGCTGCAGGGCCAGTAAAATCCAGATCAAACATACCTGCCTCCAGTACTGCTCTTTTTTCTATGCTTATATTGCATGTATAAAAATGATTAAAATCATATTTATACCCGGGTTTCATATTTGCATAATCAAATAAAACATCTGTATGTTCCAGAATATATCCAAAAGGTGAACTTATATATTCGGGAAGCAGTGAAAAATCACCTAAAATCGCTATTTTTTTACCTCTATGAAGCTTCTGTTTCTCCGAATGAAGCATTATAGCATTTCTATCCAGCATAGCATCATCATTAAGTATTAAAAGATATATTCCATTTGATTTTTCTATACCCATATTCCTGGCAGAAGCAGGTCCACGATTCTCCTGTTTCAGATATGTCAACTTAAAAGGGGAAGAATATTCTTTAATGAGTTCCTCTGTATTATCAGTAGACCCGTCATCACAGATAATAACTTCAAAACGATTAGAAGGGAAAGTCTGTTCAGATAAAGCATCAAGGCATTTTTTAAGAATAGCAGAACGATTATATGTGGGAATAACTACTGAAAAATCTACAGGTAAACGGTCTTCAATTATTTTTTCTTGAATTATATTAATATCATTACGTAATTCTGAGCTCATTTTCAAATCTATAACTGATGGAACATTATAAATAAGACTTATAAAGGAAGAAAAAGTACGCAACCAGCAAAAAGAATGGCGCCAGTGTTTTTCTCCAAGTTTTCCAAGAGTTATTCTATCTTCTTCATGGTTTAATAAATAATTAATAATTTCTGGAAATTTATTAAGAGAAACAACAATACCACCGGCTTCATCACGTACAGCATTACATTCAGGTGTTGCAATCCAGGGAGTTCCATAACTCATAGCCTGTAATACAACCAGAGGCCCTGCACTTTCACCTTTAGAAGGCACCAGAAGCAGTTCTGCATCTCTTATTGCTGCCGATGCATGTTCTCTCGGTAATCCATTAATTAAAAGAACACGCTTATCCTTTCCTGCCTGTTCAACTACACTATTGTAGTAATTCAGCAGGTGTGAAATAGGATGGCCTATTATAACAAGCTGCCAGTCGCCTTCTGTATTTTGCAATATTTTTAATAATTCTATATGATTTTTTACAGGCCAAAAATTTGCCACCATAACTAATAAAGGCCTGTCATGGGAAAGTCCATAGATATTACGAAAATTTTCAGAAAAACCATTCCTACTAACAGCATGGGGTATAAAGGTACTTTTGAGTCCATACTCTATCATAAATTTCCGGTCTTCCCCGTTTTCAGTTACAGATATAAGTTTATCTGCTGCTCTCAGTATTTCTACTATTCTATGTATAATACCATTATTTTTCCAATCTATTATATTTTCTTTATTAATACTTGGCATAAGTATAATTTCAGGATGTGGGTCAGATAAATCTATAAGACTTATACCAAGCCAGTTATCAGGCTGTGTTAATAAAAGTACAGAATCATATCCCTCTTTCGTAATAAGCTTTTGAAACAAATAAAAATCTCCTCTGACTTTTCCTCTGATGACACAGCCTTCACAATTAAATTGATGAATCCTTAATCCACGATATTCACATACATTACGTTCTGGCAAATATCGACAGGCAATATCTACATTAAAACCTGAAGCTTTCAGGTGTAAAGCAAGGTCCTCTACATAGAGTTCCACTCCGCCTATTGATGGCCAGAAATAATCGCAACATAAAAGTAATTTCTTGCGGTTTAAATAATTGATATCAGCATGAGTCAACGGTTTTGCAAAATTTATCCACTTCGTTGCAGGTCTGACACCAGGTTTTTCAGGCCAGTGCCTATCACGTGCTCTTTCAGATTCCTGCCAGTTCAAGTCGGTATTTGCTAAAACAATACTATTTACATTTTCCAGATAAAGTCCAAGCATATCTTTAATATGTAATATAGGTACTCCTGCTTCTGAGAGGCGCAACCAGAACTCATAGTCTCCTGCCGAACTGTATGTTTCATCAAAGTAACCATATTTTATATGTAAATCATGTCTCCACACAGGTTGAGGCCCGATGTAACAGACATCAAAGAGGAGACGTCTGTCATGGTCAGGCCATCGGAATATACCTGTAACATTCTTTTCGCTCCACGTATCATTATCAGTTTTTGTAATTAAACTGTCTGCATATACAATACCGACATCAGGGTAAATATCCAGAGCATAAGCGAGCCATTCCAATCCGTCCGGTCTATGTCGGTCATCCGTATTGGCATTTGTAATATATTTGCCGGAAGAAGCTTTTATTCCGCGATTCCATGCCTGATAGATAGTTTCTCTATGCTCGGTTCTGATATAATGTATATGTTCATATTCTTTTTGAAATCCTTTCACTATTATTTCTTCATTTTGCTGAGAGCCAGTATCTACAACTATTATCTCCAGTTCTTTTTTCGCATAAAGTGTCTGATTTATTAAATCTTCCAGACAACCGCGAATAAATTTTTCCGAATTATATGTTGAAACAATAGCGGAAACCTTAAATTTTGCTTCCTTTTTGTTTAAAGAGAATTTTTCTTTCAGGTTATTAAGAATAAATGAAACTTGTTCTGCTTCAGGATTTCTTTCTAAAAAGGAAGAAAGAAGACTTTCAGATTCTTTACATTTAGCTAAGGTTACAAGAAGATCTGCAAGATTTAATGTAGCTGAAATATCATCAGGATTGGCATCAAGTGCTTTCTTATAATAATATAAAGCTTTATCCAGATTTCCTTCATTTAAATAAACTACACCAAGATTATTAAGTGCCTGCCCATATTCAGGAAATTTTTCTATAAGAGCCAGAAAAGACTTTTTTGCTTCTTCAGTCTGGCCTGATTGAAAATTAAGTTCTCCCTCGATATTGAGTAATTCCGGCGAATCAGGACAGACAAAAATTAATTCTCTTATGGAAGAAAAAGCTTCATCCAGGAGACCAATGTTGCGTAATTCATTTATCGAAGCTATGCCTTCTTTTATTTTTTCATCATCGTATTCCTCTATAGACGTTTCGTCAAGAGGACAGCAGGCTGTTGCCCACAACCATATACCTTCAGATACTATATTAATCCTCTCAAAACCGCTTTTAACCAGTAACAGGTTAAGTTCTTCAGATTTATATCCATTACCGAAAAAATTGATTTCCCGGTCAGATGTGGCTTCTTCATTAAATTTACCAAGTTCAGTGGTATATTCATGTACCTGAAGGCGGAAATAACCTCCTGGCTTTAAAACCCTTCTTATCTCTTTAAAATAATTCATAACTACAGATAGAGAACGTATATGCTGAAATACAATGGTAGAATAAACAAGATCATAGAAATTATCGGGTAACATCGATAAATCACTGCCACTGTTAACATATACATCTCCGTTCTGTTTTCCATTTGAAAGATATTCTCTGGCAAATTGAATCATATTTTCTGCAATATCCACACCATCAACGATGGAAAATCTTTCTCTTAGCGGTTTTATAATACGTCCTACACCACATCCTATTTCAAGTAAGTTCCAGGATGGCTCAGAAGGAATATCTTTAAGTATTCTATTGGCAGAGCCTATAGCAGATTTATTCCAGGCTTTTATTTTCTCATCAAAGGTCATTCTGTCAATATTATCATCTACAAAAACCTTTTTAAACATAGCTTCATACATTGAATCCACATTCCAGAAGGCTTTTAGTCTGTTTAAATATATGTCATTTACAATATATTCGGAACTATTTTGCTCAGGTTCAGATGAAAGAGAGCCGACAAAATTTTCCTGCAATTGTATCAGAATATTACGAACATCCTCATCATGAGGATTTCTTTCCATATAGGAGGAAAGGAAATTTTTTGCTTCATCATATTTTTTGAGTGTTACCAGCACATCAGCAAGATTTAACGTAGCAGAACGGTTATCAGGATTTTTTCTGATGGCTTTTACCAGATATGCCATTCCTTCTTCTATATGTCCTTCGCTTCGCAGAATAGCTCCAAGATTATTCAGAATTGTAGAATTTTCCGGGAACCGATTTATAAGATTAAGAAATAATGATTTGGCTTCTTCAATCTGTCCCATCTGATAGTTAATTTCTGCCTGGAGATTGAGCAAATCAGGAGAATCATTATATTTTACAATAAAATCTAATAAAGTCGAATAGGCTTCATCAAGAAGGTTCATCTGACGAAGTTCATTAACTGTATTAATGGCTTCCAGAATCTTTTCTTTATAAATTGAAGATTTTTTATCACCATCAATTCTGGCAAGCATATCCCGGGCATCAGAAAAAGAAGGATTTATCTTAATAAGGCCCAGAAGAACTTCTTTTGCCAGTTTTATATTACCTGCTTTCTCTGCCGTCTGTGCCAGATACCAGGCAATACGGAAGTTATCGGATATATTATTCAGTGCTTCTATAAACTCGGGGATGGCCTGAGAATAATTATTATTATTTTGATATACCAGTCCTGTCCATAATTTAAGATAAGGATCGCCGGGATAGTAATCTCTGTAATGTATAATTCCTCCTCCTCCAGCCGACTGTAATACAGGAGAAGAACTGGCAATATTCTTTTCTGCTTCAAAAAGCTCATGAATATTCTGAGAAGTCATACTGGTGATAAAATCTGTTCCTTTATCTCCGAGAGCTTCTATAAATAATTCAGCACCGGAAGGTTTATTTATCTGGCCTGTGAGATCTTCCAGAGTAACAGGTTGATAGAGTAAACTGGCATCGGATTTCATCCCCCACAAACGCAATTTTTTCGGTTCTCTCATCATTTCTTCATATATAGGATTTAATTTTTTTGCAGCATTTTCTGCACCAAATATCTGTTTTGCATATTCTTTTGCATTATTTCCAAGTCTTTCACGCTCTTCAGGATGATAATATAAATATTCAACTGCCTTTTTATATTCCACTTCACTATTGACTATATAACCGGTATAATCATTAACAACAAGCTGTTTTACCCCGCCATAAGGAAATACTACAGGTGGAATTCCTCCATACATTACTTCCTGAAGATTTAATTCTGCCGAGGCATAGGTATCTTCACATAAGGGATAACCATAGACATCCAGTATTTCAATAACAGATTTAATGTCATTAACATAGCCACGAAAATCAAATCTTTCTGCTACTCCAAGGCTTTGTGCTTCTTCCCTGAGAAGGTTTTCTATTCCGCCTCCGCATACAATAAATTTCACATCAGGTATATCAATTACTGAACTCATTGACACATAATTCCTGTGCATTTTGACAAAATCAACAGTACCTATATAACCGACATTAAAGTTCTTATGTTTTCGCACCTTAAAATCATCAAGGCGAGCAAAATCTGCGGCATCATACACCATTCTAACCTTTTTATATTTTTCATCTAAAAGCATATCTCTAAGAAGAGGCAAATTGTTAAATGTATTTGGATTACTGGCTATATTTATATCCGCAAAATCCATTAATTTCTGTGTAATTATCTGTGGAGATCCATCACCAGAAATATGATACCAGATTAATAAACGCATAGCTGGAAGGTCTGATCTCAATAATTCATAAATTTCAGGAGTATTCCAGAAATTAATATGAACAATATCAGATTTTTCTATTTCTTTATAAATAATATTTCTGTCAGGATTATTTAATACAGTTATGGAAGCTTCCCTGGCCATCTCTAAAGCATCTATATCTGCAGGTAACAGAGACATTGCAATATGTTGAAAATTACCAGACCTGGATGAATATTTTGCCGTAGCAATCATTCCACGGGCAGCTCCTCCAGGGCTGAGTTGTTGAATAATATGGAGAATTTTAATCATTGATATATATTTATTACCTTTCCGTATTTATAATTAAAAAATAAGATAAAACTCTCAATATAGACTTAAAATTTTCCGGTAAAATTTAATTTAGGACTTATGAGATTAAAAATACACATTCTTGTAATATATCTTACTTATATTTATCAAAACAAATAATAAGTGTTCTTGGACTTACTCCTTCAGGTACAGGATAGTCTATTATTTCTATTTTACGAAAATATTTTTCTAATTCAACAATAAAATTTTGTATCTTATAAAATTCCGGTAAAGGATCAGGAACAGGGCCTGTATGGCCGGTTCCAAGTCCTTTTGGCATAAATTCTGTTATTAATGCATATTTAGTATAAGAAGATAAAATTTTTGCAACATATGAAAAGGGAAACTTCTGGCTTAATGTAAGATGATGTGTTACAGCTAGAGCAAGGGCCAGATCCCCTTTATAATCGTGTTCAGTATCTAAAATATCTCTGATCGCTATTGATATATTTAAATCTCTGTAATATGTCCTGGCAATATTGTATAGCCTGTCAACAGCTTCTTCATCCAGATCAAAAGCAATCACAGATATACCTTTTCTGGCAGCAATTAAAGAATAATAACCGGCATTGCAGCCTGCATCAACTAATTTTTCAGGTTTAAATCTATCAATAGCTTCATTTATCAGGGAAGATCTTATATGTAATTTATGAGGATCCAACTCAGAAGAGCTTTTTATATTATCAATATTAAATAGAATCTCTTCATCATGATACTCGGACCACATTGTTTTCATTCTAAGAAATTCAATGTTTTCAACCATATTACGTAAATAGGTAAGTATATCTTTTCTATTACCGGACCATTCTATCTTCAATCCCATAAGTTCAAATATTTCCTTTTTATTTAATCCCCCTTCTTTTATTATAAGTCTTCCAATACGCCCCAGATTAGCACCTTTTGAGGTTATGAATAAAGGATAAATAAACTGCTGACAGAATTCTTCTAAGCCAGTTGCAGGCTCGGTAAGTCTAACAATAGATCCCAGATCAATCCATACTGGAGCAGCATTATCAATCTGTATCATATTACCTGTATGTCCATCAATAAGACCCAGATTATAATCGAGTAAATAAAGATTTAAATTCAAATAAATTAAGGCACTATCTCTTAACATACGTTTTGGCCACTGATGAACGGGGACGATAAAAGGCTGAGTTTTATGTTTTAATACATAAGAATAGCCATCAACACAAAAATCTGAAATATCTGTTTCAATCAGGAATTTATTTCTTATTAATCCTGTTATTATTCCTTCTTCAAATAACCAGTCTAAATAATCTTTTGCTTTATAATATATAGCTCTGTAATAATTATCTTTATATTTAAAAACTCTACCAAGAGGATCAAAAAATCTAACACCTATCCATTCAAGTTCCTCTGGATTTAACTGTAATAAATTTTTCTCTTTTGTAGAATATTTTTTCTTTTTTATATTACCTTCTAATTTTGTCAGCAATCTTTCCATCTCAAAATCATCACTATGTTTCTCCAGATAGGAAGAATAAAGTTTTACTGCACTATCATATTTCTCTAATCTTATCATCATTTCTGCCAGACTTAATACAGTATTACGGTCATCTGGATTATTCCTAAAAGCTTTTATAAAATATTCTAAAGATTTTTCTGCTTCTCCAAGTTCCAGATATATCTTTCCAAGATTATTCAAAGCTCTATTATCATCAGGCCATTTTTCTATAATATTAAGAAAAATAGCTATAGCTTCATCTTTATTTCCTCTTTCAAATTCTTCCTCTGCCTGAATATTATAATCTATAGCTCTATTCTTATATTCCTTTTTTTGAAACCATATAGCATTACCATCGATTTGGTTAATATTAAATTTAAGCCCCATCAATGTCTCAAATTCATGAACAGCTTTCTTACAACCATCCCAGTAAGCATAATCATCTACCTGAATAAAACCATTATCAATAACATTATCATAACAATTATGTAATATTGTCTTCATAGATTCATACCAATCGGCATCCATATGAAGCAAAGCAATTTTTCCTACAGTAGACTGCATTTTAGGTAAAGTACTCTGAAAATATCCTTTTACAGTTTTTACAATATCCCAAACTTCAAGTTTTGTACATATTTCTCTTACACTATCTTCAGGAGCTGCACAGGTACCATTACCCCAACCTGTTAAATCAGCATCCAGTCCCTTAAGCTTATCATATTCACTAGGGGCCGGCATACCTTCATAAGAATCAAAAGCATAATGCCATCGCATTTTTTTACTATAACGTTTAATAACTGCAGCAAGCAGCGCTGTTGATCCACCACCTGCAACACCACATTCTACAAAATTACCCGGTATATCCTCCAAACATGCTCTTTTAGCCAGAGAAAAAAGTGAATATAATCTTTCTTCTCCCAGCATTGTATATGGTCTAATAATTTTAAGTAATTCCTGAAACTCTCTATCCCCAACTTTACCTGAAATAGTTTCCGGAATTTGTATAAGAATCTGATCAAGTAATTTCCGGGCTTCCAGGTTATCAGGAAAATATCGAAGTTCTTCCCTAATTACCTCTCTGGCAGCATCAAGCTGATTCATTTTCATAAAACATATTGCTCTTAAATAATCAAGTCCCCGGTGAGGTTGCTTTAAAGATTTTGCTTTAATAAGTATATTAAAAGCTAAATTATGATCATGTTCATACAATGATTTATAAGCATCTTCAATCATTTTATGAACAGACATTTGACTATTCTCTTCAAAAATTTTTATTGAATTCTCTGATGTTTGTTTCATAAACATGGAGCTTGTTATAAGTTCATCACGCAACATTCTTGCTTTTTTATGTTCTGGCATAATAGTCAATAATTCTTCTAATGTTCCAATGGCTTCCTTTATAAAACCTGACCTGGCAAGTAAAATCGATTTTCCATAATTAAGGAATTTATTCTCAGGATTAACTTCCATAGACTGATTAATTAAAAAAAGAGATTTATTATTTTCTTTTAAATCTAAATATTCTAATGCTTGTTCTTTCAATACATCTTTACCTGACATATAGAGAGCTGGACCTTTTTTGTAAATATCTTCAGTAATATTAAATATTAGTTGCATTTCTTCTACTGTTTTAATTTCACTTATACCCCAGAATTTCTCTGTAACTTCTTTTTGTTCTGGTGTAATTTCATTACTGAATATCGAAAAAGCCTCCTCTATTTCCTGTACATCCGGGGTTTTCATATTAGCAACTAAGTCTAAACATTCTTTCTGTTCAGAAGATAATGTTATTTCAGTTTTTACCAAATAATGTGGTTTACCCATAAAAATACAGTAACCAATATAAGTACCAACTTGATTTGACATTGTAAAATCTGCCAGTTTAATAATGCTCTTTAGTCTGGGTAGAAAAAGATTATCATACATATGGCCTGCTGTTACACACTCAAACCCTTGTTTTAAATATATTTCAGAATAACCTCGTAAAATTTCTTTCCAGAACAAACATATTCTAATACTATCGAATTTTTTACCAAACTCTTTAAGAAAGTCACAGAACTCTTTAATATCATAATTACAATCAATCCAGTGGGTAGAATGTGCTGGAAAGACTAATAAATTTTTTCCAAGTCTCTTCTTCTCATTTTTATACAATTCCTCATCCAAAAAATCTGGAGAATAAGCTAATATTGGCCCTATAGAAAATACAGCTTTATTAGTAACTGCTTTCACAAATGGGTAACGTGACTTTGCCAAAACAATCATAGCAGGATTGATGGCATTACTATCTACATGCCATACAGCAGGCCCTAATCCTATTCCATGTTCAATTGATGCTTTTATCTGATAATTTTGAGACAAACGTGCATATTGTTTGAGTACAGAAGCATGACCATAGAAATCATTTTGAGTGAAGATTTCATTGGTTAAATTAGGCCTATCCTTTGCTAAGTCAAAAAGATCTTCTTTTGATAATTTCATAAATCTTCTCCTAAGATAAATTTATATCCCATTAAGAAAATCACCATTCATATTTATTCCTTCCATAATTATATATTTTACAAGTTCACTTTATACATCGCACTGTTTTAAATGCTTCAACATATTTTATACCAGTTTTCATTCCCCAATATGAAGCATTCAATTTTATTCCATCTAATGATCTTGGATATGGGAAATCCTTTAATTCAGAGCTATATTCACTCATGGCTTTTAATTTTAAATTTAATGTATCTGTAATATCAAAAAAAACATCCGGTGAAAAGGACAAAGGATAGTTCCATTCTGTGGATGAAATTATCTCAAAAGAATAAATTTCTCTGACACTTTCATTACCTACAGGCCTGGTAGCGGTCAAAACAGATTTAAATGTAATCCTGTGGTCAATATTTAAATCATCCTTATAATGAGTAAAAATAATATATGGCTTTACCTCATCTTTTACCTTCTCTATTACTTTTATTATATCCAGTAAAGCAACAGTATCAAATCTATTATCCGGGAAATCATAAAAGAAAGCATCTTTTACACCAATTATTTTATTTGCTTTACGTATCTGCTCTTTTAATTCAAGTATTTCTTTTTCTCTTTTATTCCTCTGTCTTATATTATCTCTGGATGTTATACCTTCTCCAAGAATTAAAGTATATGCTTTAAATCCTTCCTTAATCAGTTTTGCAACTGTACCTCCACATCCAAGAATTTCATCATCAGGATGTGCCGCAATAACAAGAATATTTTTACTCATTATTCACTCCTTGATAATACTTATTCGTGAAAGATAAATTCAGGCACTAAATCATAATATTTGTTAAACATATCAGTTACTCTCTTATCATATTTCATAAATTTATTTGGTACTTCTAAAATATTTTGTCTTAATTAATTCGTCATCATTGAGCCCTATATTCAATGCTTTATTACATTCCTTAAGACCTTCCTTAACATAAAATTTAAAATCATCATCACTCATATTTGTCATATTTAAACGTAAATCCTGCCGATCCCCTAATTTATATAAATAATCTTCTTCATCTTGAATAAATCCTGTTTTAATAGCATAATTATATATTTCAGAACCCGGCTGAGGTAATAAAAAACCAGAGGAAGGATATATTTTATTCTTAATACAGCAATCAAAAGTTTTCTTAATTGTTTCAGGTGTTTCCTGAGGATAACCCAAAACCAGGCTTGTCCATGTTGCTATTCCAACTTTTTTTAACAAAGAAGTTTGTTTGGAAAATTGTTCTACCGAAATGTTCTTATTCATTGTCTTTAAAATTTCTGAATCAGCAGATTCAAGTGAATACCCCAAGCCTGTACATCCGGCCTTTTTTAGTTTATTAAGTATATAAATATCTTCATCTTCATAAAAAAGATCAGCTCTACATGGACAATGCCAGTAAAAATGAAGTCCTTCATCCAATATTTTTTGCGCAAAATTTAAAGCTTGTTTTTTAGAATAAAAAGTTAGCTCATCCCAGAAAAATATATAATTTAGCCGGTAATTATCAATTAATAACTTTATCTCTTCTAAAATAGCTTCCGCTGTTCGATATCGATATTTTATATCTTTAAATACATGATAACAAAAAGTACATTTTCCAATACATCCTCTCGCTGTATTAACAGGTAGAGCTCTAATCTGTTCTCTTTTATCTTTTGTAATTATTAAAGATTCCGGTACAGAAAATTTACTATTTTCAATATAAACCTCAATATCAAAAATAGAATAATCAAGAAATGACAATAAAGATATATTTTTAATATATGGCCTTTCAGGTGTTTTTATAAAAATACCATCTTTTAGAAAGCATATACCTTTAATGTCTTCTAAAGATTTATCTTCTGAGATTGAGTTAAGTATTTCTACTATAGTGTCATCACCTTCACCAATTACAGCAATATCTACGCTGGTTTTTCTTAAAAGTATTTCAGGAATAGACGTTGCTACAGAATTGCCTGCTATAATTATAGAATAAGGGTGATATTTTTTTATTAATAAAGCTAATTCTTTAATTATCTTATATCCGGTAACGATACATCCCAGACATATAACATCATATTTTTTATTTTGCATAAAAATTTCAACCTGCCGGTCAGTATATCTATGAGCATCTATATCTAACAAATCAAATTTAAACCCTGCATTTTTAATTGCTGTAGCAATATAACCAAGACCTACAGGAAATAATTTAACCGGAGAATCTTTTCTCAATGAAACATTAATAATTAAAATATTCATATTAAATTATACTCCTTTTGTTATCCTGCCTAAAACAAAAGCTTCTGCAGCTTCAATTCCGACTGGCGAACCTCTCCATCTTGGCAGATTTTCAATTATTTCAAGTGAACGGCTGTGAAGGTAAGGTCTTAAATCAGACTTGTAGCACTCTAAAGCCTTCAATTTAATTTCAATAGTAGTAGAAATATCAACGAACCAGTTTGGCATAAAATATGGAAATTTACCAGATATTTGCCATTCAGAATTTGAAGGTATTTCAAAAAATAATAATGTCCTTACGTTATATCCAGGAATAGGTCTGCATACAGTTATTAAAGCTTCATTTATTATGCGATGCTCTATATTAACATTACCAGAATAATGAGTATATACTATTTCAGGCCTATACATATTAATGACTACATAAACTTCATCTCCATCGCGAGTATGTCTGGCTATAGTTCCACCGCAGCCAAGCACTTCATCATCAGGATGTGCCGCAATAACAAGAATATTTTTACTCATGATTGACTCCTTGATAAAAACTTATTCAGGAAAAATAAAATCAGGCATTAAATCATAATATTTGTTAAAGATCTCAGTTGACCGCTTATCACATTTTATTAACTCAGTTATCTTTTCTTTTAACTGCAGAACTTTTTCAAAATTTTGCAATGCTTCATAACATTTCATTATACAATACCATCCGATAATATGAAATGGATAGGCAAAAACTATATCATTGTATATTTCTATTGCTTTTTCATAATTTCCGCTTACTTTATTAATGTTATTAATAAAATTACATTCCAGATTTGCACGATAAACCAGTTCTTTTAAATCACATGCAGAAATCTCCGGTGTATCAAAGTTCCTATCCTGAAAAAAAGCTTTTGACCATAAGTCTATATCATTTTTTATATATCCTGCATTAACCATCTGATTATACATCTCTGAACCTATTAACGGAGTTGCTATCATAAATACACACCAGTCAGCCCCCAGTATCTTTGCATATTCTATAGTTTCATGCATTTGTTCTATAGTTTCACTAAAAAGTCCTAAAATAAAATAGGTTCTTACCGTTACCTGTTTACTTTTCAGATACTTTACAATCTCCTTTGCTTTTTTTAGATTACAATTCTTTTTTATAATATTTTTCTGAACATATTCAGACCCAGATTCAATAGCAATAGTAAAAATTTTAACTCCAGCATTAATCATTTTATCTATAATTTTCTCATCAAGTGTATTAACTGATAAACCACTTGGTAATTGTATTTCAAAATCAGGTATATTCAATAATTCAAGAGCAGAAAGCATATTTAAACATCTGTCTTTAGGTATTGTGAACATATCATCTTCCGGTATAATTAATGTAACCCCGTAGTGTTCATAAAGATATTTTACTTCTTCAGCTACATTTTCCGGAGTTCTAAATCTTACTGTTCGTCCGTGCACAACATGGGAAGCACAAAATGTACATTTAAAAGGGCAGCCTCTTGTAGTTATCATTGTAGCAAATTTACTTTCTTTTGAACCGGTAAATTCCCTTTTTCTTCCTCTTGCATTTATATATCTTTCCATACTTATAAGTTTCCAGTCAGGGAATGGTAATGCATTGAGATCTTTGATATAATCGCCGACTTCTAAAGGCTTATCTAAAATAATGTCTTTTTTATTATAAATTCCTTTTACTTTAATTTCTTCTGAATATGAATATTTATTTATAAACTCAGAAAAAACAAGTTCACCCTCACCTCTTACTAAATAATCTACATCTATCTTTTCTAAAATTTCTTTTACACAGCAGGTAGCATGGGTTCCTCCAACTATAGTCGTAGCTTTGGGCCAGAAAGATTTTAATTTTTCAATACAGATAGTAAATATCTTATGAGCAGTTGAATATATTAATGAAAAAGCTAATATATCAGGTATAAAATTAATTTTCCTGGTACCATCAATTATAAATTCATCTAAATTTTTATATCTGGATATGTTTCCCATAGCCAGTGCATAATCTAATATTCCAACCTGCCCTAAACTATTATGTTGTTTAATATATGAAGATATATATAGAATTCCCATAGGCATACTTATAGGTTCAGCAATTAAATTTTCTCCTTTAAAGCTGGCAAGTATATCATCAAAAGGTCTTGATGGAAGATTTACAAATAGGATATTAGGATCTACTTTCATATTTTTCCTTTCTTAATTTTATTTGGGTAATGTTAATGTTTTAAAACAACAAAATTCCATGAAGCAAATATATGTTTATCCACAGGAATTTTTCTATCTAAAGTTTTGTGTTCCAATAAAATTATTTCAAATTCTTTAAAAAGCTCTAATAAATGAGCCTCATCAGAAAAATGTACGCGACCGAGATTTAGAAATTGTCCATCTTCTATTAAATTCCTGGTATTAATATCTTCATCAATAACACCTTTCTGATAATCTGAATGCATAGTAGAAAACCAATCTATACCAATAAATTTTCCTCCAGGATTTAATTTATTATAAATGATTTTCAAAGTTCTTTTAATGGCCGAAGTCGTATTATGAGTAATAGATGCTCTATCAATGATGAGGTCAAAATTTTTATCAAAAGGTATTTCTTCAGTAAAATCTCCTATAGAAATAAAATCTTTATACTCTGGAAATTTTTTTCTTACACTATTCACAATAGTTTTACTTCCTTCTATTGCGTAATATTCAACACCTAAATGTTTAAAAAAAGGAATATTAGCACCAGGGCCACAACCTAATTCAAGTATCTTAAAATCATGTCCTTCAGGTCTGGCATATCTCATAACATAACTTACAAGATCTGACCAGGGCCAGATACTCATCTGAGTGTTTTCTTTGTATCTATCATCCCATTCTTTTGAAAAACTCATCTTTATTTTCTCCTGTAATTAAATAATATTCATCTGAATTCATCCAGAAATCCAGTATACTCATATGAGGTAAAAAATCATTCCAGAGCTGAGGATAGACAGGATGTTTATAATTCTGATATTCTATTTTAATACCATTCTTCTCAAAGTATTCTTCTTCAAGATAATTTTTACCCAATGGACCTGATATGTAACAATCAGCTTTAAAGTACCTGCATAAATCCAGTATAAGGTCAGATTTTTTACTATAAACTCCTAATTCACTGCTTTTTACAATATTTTTCTTTATACCAATCACCTGTAACCAGAATAATAAATGTTCAAAACACAGATCTGAAAGTAATTTATATTTTGCTTGATACAGTTTTTCCAGTATGGGATAACAAATTTCAAATCTTCTGGCTTTTTTATAATTTAGATAAATAGAATTTAAATGTTTTCTTTCCCAGTTTTTGTAAAGATCAATTTCTATATCTTTAAGTATCCTATTCATATGGTTTTTTGTTCTTACAGGAATAGTAAGCCATAATTCACCATGAGGGGTTTTAATTTTATTACGATTGGTAAAACTATTCTTTTCATACTGAACAGAGTCTAAGTAGATAAATATATCACTTCTTATTAATTTATCAAAATATCCTAACCAAGGTAAATATGCCGGCTGGTGAGCTGTTAATATCATACATACTCCTTATAGACAAAAAATTAACTATCAAAAAATAATATTTCTAAGTCAGAAGGAAAAGCAGGCAATATCTCAGGTCTTATATGAACAATATATTTAGTATCATTGTACATAAAAAAAGCAGGATGGTTCTCTTCACAGGCCCGTAAATGATTGATAATACTAATAAATTGTTCATCAATTTTTATTTCATTGTCTTTAGGAAATCTCCTTGGATAAAAAGTTTCATCTCCCGACTGCTCAATTCCTTTTAATTCTTTATTTTCAATGAGGTATAAAATTTCTTTTATAAGCATAATAGTTATCTCATTATCCCATTTACGTATATATTCAGCAGTGTAATTATCTTTAATCCTGAACCTTGCCTTAACTATAACATTACCGGCATCAACTCTGTCAGATGCAAAAATACCGGATATGGTATAAAATTCTTTACCTCTTGATATGGAATTATATATAGGAGCCCATCCTTTACCCTCTGGCAGATCAGAACTATGAAATAAAATTATATTTTTCTTATAAGATATATCAGGAATTATTTTTCTATAATTCCATAATATAATCAAATCATAATCTTCAGTATGTTCTGGAAGTGACTCTCCGAGACATACCGATACATCACTTAAATATTTATTTATAAACTCTAAAAAATTAAATTCCTTTAATTTATTTACCAAAAAAAATACTTTCTTCATAGAATAATTGGGTCTCCTTTTTTAAAATCTCTGCTGGCTTTGCTACCTGATAAAATATTTATAAAATTATGAGGTAATCCTTTACCTGAAGAGATCCTTTTCGTTTCAAAATAATCTTCTTTGAATATATCTCCTTTATTTATATCTTTTGATGCTACAATAAATCGTTGAAACTCCTTTTTATTAATCAATTCTTTTTCAGTAGGCCGAACAATTGGAGAACCCATCATAGTAAAAGCTGTTCTTATAGACTTTACCCATTCTCCCAGACTACCAGGATCTTCTGAAAACCAGTGATCCGGTCCATGTAAGTTATGGTCAAGAGTAAAATGCTTTTCGAAAACAACTGCTCCCATAGCTACTGCCAGCGATGAAGCCAGATCCCCCTGAGTATGATCAGAAAAACCTAATATTAAATCAGGAAAAGCATTTTCTAAAGTCTTTAACTTTAATAAATTTACATCTTCTGGCGGAGTAGGATACTGGGAAGTACATAACAAGAGTATAACAGGATAACCATAAAACGCTCCTGACACCTCTAAAGTCTGATAAATTTCAGCAAGATCGGCCATTCCACACGAAAGAATTAAGGGTAAACCCTTCTGAGAATAATCTTTAATCAAAGGCAAATTTGTAAAATCATCTGATCCAACTTTAATACAGGGAACTCCTATATCTAAAAGTAAATCTAAATCAGACCTGTTCTGTGGTGTTGAAAAAAACAATACATTTTCTTCATCACATTTCTTTTTAATTAAATACCATTCATCAGGAATAAATTCATATCTTTTAAACATTTCAAGCATTGATTCTGTAATTTCTTTACCCTGTGATATGTAGGTATATGTCTGAGTGAGGGAGCTAACAAATTCCTCTGCTTTAAATGTTTGAAATTTAATTGCATCAGCTCCGGATTGTTTAGCTACTTTAATCATAGAATAAGCTTTATCCAGCTCACCATTATGATTAATTCCTGCTTCTGCAACAATAAAAGGTGGGGATTTTTTACTTATTATATACTTACCTATCTGTATTTGTCTCATTTTTAATGGTTGCCTCCAGATTTCTTAAGAAAATAATATCCTGTCTAAAATCTGACAATCTATCTTCAAAATTTTTATCTGTTTCTATTGTAAGTAAAGAATCAGAAGGTATTAATTTTAAAATCTTTTTAATATCATAATTTCCTTCTTCAAAATGGTCGTGTCTATCATAAACACTTTCATAATAGCCATCTGTCAGATGGTATATGCTGGGATTTAATTTCAAAAATTCTTTTAAATATGTTAACTGATCAACTTTTTTCGCATTTGCAGAACAAATAGCATGTCCTATATCAAGACAAAAGCCTATCTTTGCATTATCCATAATGAACTGGATCTCTTCAGGTGAATGACCATTACAGATAAGATTATCAAGAAGGCTGAAATAAGGCTTATTTTCTATTACAATACGGTTATCATTTACCTCATTAAGGATTAAAACTGTATTCTCAATATCCCCATCAATCCCTGGATGAAAAATAATAATATTGGCTTTTAACGTATCTGCGAATTTAAGAACTTCTTCTATTAACTTCAGATTTCTATATTTATCTTCTTTTTTAGCAAGATTTAATCCCCCCAGTGAATGAGGAGCATGGACAATATATGGAATATCTAATTTGCACCAGAGATAAATAAAATCATTATAAGATCCAGATACTGTATACAGTTCAATATATTCATAAATACCTGAATTATATAGTCTAACAGCTTCATCAATATAATTCTTATTAATAGACCAGAGTTTCAAACCAAATTGATACATAATTAGAGTCCATTTTTTAATTTATTTACCAGATAAACCTTTACTCTTTTTAAATCCTGTAAATCTAGTATTTTAATAGATTCCTCTATTTCTTCTTCAAGAGTATTAAATATTTTTTTTTGAATTATTTTTTTGTTAATCATTCCAATCCATGGCTTTTCTACAAATAACTTTACTATATCTTCTGAAAGAAAAAAATTATTTTTATAATACAAATAATCATATACAGTACATAATAAAATGTAATCTTCTTCGGTATCAAGAGTAATTCTGATGTCAGGTCTTCTCAGAGGTTCACCTGAATTCACCATACCAATCTTAAAATATTCAGGATGGCTTTTATAAATATATGGTGTTACATGCTCCTTTTCATAAATTTCTGTTACATTTTGATATGCTTTTTTTAAAGCAATAAACGAACATACTTCTATATTTAATCCTACGGGATAATCTTTTGTAAAAGTATAATCGTTACTCTCATTTATATGAAATCTTATTGTCGAATTTATTAAATTATAGTCGATACATGGATTATCAGCAGTCAATCTTATAATAATATCTATCTTATTATTCTCTGCTGCAGCATAAAATCTGGATAATACATTATCTTCATCGCCTCTAAAACAATTTATACCAATTTTATTACAAAAATTTTCAATTACATCATCATCTTTTTTATAGGTTGTGGCAACAATTATTTCATCCAATAAATGAACCTTTTTACTTCGATTAATTATATGCTCCAACACTGATATATTAGATTTATAAGGTAATGACAGAAAAATTTTATTGGGCAATCTTGTTGAACTACTTCTAGCCTGTATTATAGCTCCTATTTTTTTTTTTGAAGGTGTAACTACCATATTGTCCATCCTCCGTCAACAATAAGATTATGCCCTGTAATATAAGATGAAGATTCAGAAGCAAGAAATACAACAGGACCTTTTAAATCTTCCGGAGTTCCTATTCTGCCCGAAGGGTTCTTTAAAGAAAGTTTTTTTATGAATTCTATATCCTTTTGGACGTCTTCTGATGGGAAAGGCCCCGGAGAAATGCAATTTACCCTTATGTTATATCTGGAAAGATAAACTGCATAATACTTTGTTAGTTGAATTATTCCTGCTTTAGCAGATCCATAATGAGGTGGATTAAGAAAGTCAGGAGATGTTTCATAAATTTTAAAGTCAGGTGATAAAACTCCATACATTGATGAGATATTAATTATATTACCTTTATCATTTTTCTTCATATAAGGTATAGCTTCCCTGATACATCTGAATACACTGTTTAAAGTTCCATCTATACCATAATTCCATTCTTCATCTGACATTTCTTCAGGTGAATTGCCTTTTAAATAAAATGCATTATTTATGAGGATATCTATATGCCCAAAATTATTATAGATTTGACTTAAAGCTTTGTTAATTGAATTTGTAGAAGAAACATCCATTTCTATAAAAAAAATATATTCCTTTAGGTCAAAAATTTTTTTATATTTTTCATTACTTCTTCCTGCCACTATAACTTTAGAACCAGCTTCCATTAATCCTTCTGTAATTCCTTTACCTAAATGGCCATAACCTCCTGTTACAACAGAGACTTTATCTTTCAGTGAAAAACTAGATAAACAATCCATATTTCCTCCATAAATAACTATTTCCAATTTGTTGGTAAGATAATATTTTCATCGTTTTCTTTTAAAATTTCAAGATTATGATAAATGCTTTTTATATTATCCGTTTCTTTCATAGTATTAATAATTTCATTTAAATGCTCCTTGCAGTCAATACCTATAATTATCTTATCTATCAATGGATTTAATATAGAAAAATTTAAACATAGAGAAGCAATCGATGTATTCAGCATATTAGATAATCTATTTAAATTTTCCAGTTTACTTTTTATTTTTAAAAATTTCTCCGGTAATTTTCTAGCAGGTATAAATACTAAGCCCTGTAAGAAAACTGATCTCGTATGAATTTCTATATTTTTTCTTTTTAAATTTATAAAATGAGGAGAAAATCTTTGGTCAAAAATGTTATAAGGTATTTGGATGATATCAAAGTCAATATTTTTTTCTAAAAGATAATCAAGTTCATGGGGATAATATAAAGAGAAACCTATTTTTTCTACCTTCCCTTCTACTTTTATTTGTTTTAAATCCTCCCATATCTGAGGTTTTTCTATAAAAAAATCAAAATGATGTATTAAATAACCATATATTTTATCTACCTTTAATTTACTTAATGAATCAGAAAAAACTTTAAAGCTATTTATCAAATCATGCTTTGGTAATTTCGAAATAATCTTAAAATTACCTCTATTTTTTTCTATATATTCTCCCAGGATAGACTCACTATCTCCATAAGCATGGGAAGTATCTAAAAAATTAATGTTATTTTGAGAAGCATAATCTAATATCTCAAATACCTCATTTTCAGGTACTTTACCTCTAAAATTATTAATACCATAATCAAGTCCAAACTGAACTGTCCCTATAACCAATTTATTCATCTAGCTACATCACTTCCAGAATTCCATTTATTATTCTATATTGACATTAGCACATTACGTTGTATATAATAGCCTAATTTTAACAAAAGCTCAGAAATTTCTTGATAAGTTACAAAATCAAGGTATCCTCTAAAATTAATAAATAAATTTTCTAAGAAAATAAGACGCATTTAGGTGTTATTTTAATCCATTTCCAATTAAATATTATATTATCATCTATCTGCTTATTATTAATAACAGTTGTTCCTTCACCATCTTTTATCTTTACATATTCTTCCTGTAGTAATAATGGATCAAATTTATCATCTATTAATTCTATATTAAAGCCTAGTTCATTGATGAAGTTTGCAAAATAATCCGAATCCCAGGTATTTTGATAAATAAATTCAAGTGGATTTCCAATATTATCAAATTTTTCAATTATAGCTTTTTTTACTATTGATGTTTTTTTACCCAAAAGTGTTCTTATTATACATACATTTTTTGTACTATTCAATAGGTTACGAACTGGTAATCTAAAATCTGGAAGATGAAGTATGACATTGCAACAAAAAACAATATCAAAAGGGTTATCTTCAAAAATTGGTTCCAGGATATCTTTAACTTCGAATTTTGCATAGGAATCTTCTCTAAATATTTCTTTCGCTTGTTTTATATAATATTCATAAGCATCAACACCAGTATAGGAGAGTTTCGCATCAAGTCTTCTTAACCCGACTAAATAGTGGCCTACATTACAACCTACGTCCAACACCCTCATCCCTGGTTTGTATATTTTTGATATTAATTCAACCAATTGTTTTGTACATTCCATTTCTGGCAGGTTTTTTTGTGCTCGACCTGCAAGAGTACTTTCTACTTCAGGTTTATTTTGCCATTGCTTATAATTACCAATTATCATCTAATAATGCTTCCTTTCTATGTCATGGAATTCTATCATTTATTTTTGTATCATCTAAACAAGAGGATAATTTTTTATAAAATCTATATTTTTTTGAACTTTATTAAAAAAATATTTCAGGAAAAATGTAATTAAATCTGATATTACTTTTAGTAAGATGAACTATATATTTCTTCTAAAACCCCTCCTATCACATAATTATTATCTTCATCTGTCATTTTAGGATATAATGGAATACTTAAAGCTTTTTTATAATAACTTTCTGTTACCGGGTAATCTCCCCATTTATATCCAAAATTTTTCTGATAATATGGGTGTGTATGTACAGGAATATAATGAACCTGAGTTACAATATTTTTACTCATCAGTTCTTTCATAACTTTTTTTCTTGTTTTTCCGATTTTTTTTAAATCTATCTGTAAAACATAAAGATGAAAAGCAGAATAAACTCCCTCTTTTTCATATGGTGTAGTTAAGAAATCTATATTTTTAAAAGCTTCATTATATTTCCGGACAATATCTCTTCTTCTTTCTACAAAAAAATTAAGCTTATTTAATTGGCTTTTACCTAACGTAGCCTGTATATCGGTTAACCTGTAATTAAATCCCAATTCCTGCATTTCATAATACCATGGGCCAGGATTTTCTCTTAAATATTTTTCTTCTTTAATTATACCGTGAGTTCGCAATAATTGTAATTTTTCATATAATTCGTTGCTATTAGTAGTGATGGCGCCGCCTTCACCTGTTGTTATAGTTTTAACAGGATGAAAAGAAAAAACAGTTATATCAGAATATTTACAGCTTCCCACAAAATTCCCGTCTTCATACCTGGAACCTATTGCATGAGATGCATCTTCTATTACAAATAAATTATTAGTCCTGGCCAGTTCATAAATTTCTTTCATATCAGCAGGCTGACCGGCAAAGTCAACTGGTATTATAACTTTTGTATTTTTATTAATTTTCTTTTTTATCTCTTTTATATCTATGTTATAAGTTCTGTCATCTATATCAGCAAATACAGGAATTAAACCATTATAAATCAAACAATTAGCAGAAGCTACAAATGTATTAGGTGAAGTAATTCCCTCTGTACCTTTGTCTATTCCTAAAGAGGCCACTGCAAGGTGAAGTGCTGCAGTCCCGCTGGAAACAGCGACACAATATTTTGCTCCTGTATAATCACAGATAGCTTTTTCAAATTCCCATACTTTAGGTCCCTGGGTAAGAAAGTCAGATTTCAATACCTTTATTACTTCATTAATATCGTCTTCATATATCCATTGCCTTCCATAGGGTATCATTTATATGCCCTCTATAATGTTTTTCAATTCTTCTTTAGTTAACCACCAGTTATTTGTTTCACTTGAGTATCTGAAACCTTCAGGTAAAAATTTTCCTTCTTTCAAGATTTTATCATAACCAGAGAGAAGTTCTGGCTCAATAATAAAAAATTCTTCAAATTCTTTTGTATGTCTTGCTTCATCTTCAGTTAATAAACACTCATTAATCTTTTCACCTGGTCTAATGCCGGTAAATTCAATTTTACATTCTGGAGCAATAACTTCTGCCAGATCCACTATTCTCATACTCGGTATCTTCGGGACAAAGACTTCTCCACCTGTCATTAATTTTGTACATTTAATTACAAATTCAACTCCCTGTTCCAGTGTAAGCCAGAAACGGGTCATACATTCATGGGTAACAGTAATCTTACCTGTATTTTTTTGCTCTTTAAATAAAGGAATAACACTACCTCTGCTGCCTACCACATTACCATATCGCACGCAGGACATTCTTGTATCCCTTTTACCTACATATGAATTAGCAGCTATAAACAATTTTTCCATACATAGTTTGGTTGCCCCGTATAAATTAATAGGGCTGACAGACTTATCAGTACTGATGGCAATAATTTTTTTTACATTGTGATTTATAGCTGCTTCTATTACATTTTGTGCACCGAAAATATTAGTTTTTATTGCTTCAAAAGGATTATATTCACAGACAGGAACCTGTTTTAAAGCAGCAGAATGAACTACTATATCCACATCATCCATAGCTCTATCCAGTCTATCTTTATCTCTTATATCGCCGATAAAAAATCTCAAAACTCTATCATCATTAAATTTCTTATGCATTTCCCACTGTTTTAATTCATCTCTACTAAAAATTCTTATCACTTTAGGACTATATTTTTTCACCATTACTTCCGTAAATTTTTGTCCGAATGAGCCTGTTCCACCTGTAAGCAGTATTATCTTATCATCAAACATATTTATTTCCCTCTAAATTAATCAATTTCATAATAATTCCTCTATATTAAGGCATTACCAGAAAATTTATTCTCTTTCCTTTAGGGACTAGAATGAAATAACCTTTGCGTTTTTTTGATAAAAAGTATAGATATTACTTGGTACTGATTGTAAACATGCTAAGGTTATTTTACAACGAGCCCTTAATTAATTTTCTCTTTACAATCTATTTATCGACACTTTTATAATTTAATTTACTATCCTGTCTATCTGCTGTAATTAACAGATGTGACATCCTTGTCTTAATCATATAATGTATCCAGCGCAATATATACTCCATTTGGCCGTAAAATTGTCCAGCCATCCACAAAAAATCTTTTAAATATTTCCATATCTTTCAGCGATTCAAATATACCTCCATCAATATATTTCTCACAATCTATTTCTTTTATCAACCCAATTTCAGTTCAACCCCGGAGAACACAAGTATTACCTTCAGTAATTCAGTCCTGCCTTTAGACTTCCCAAATACATCATCCTCTTCATACTGTTTTAATTCTTTTCTGGCTTCATTAATTTTATCTTCTAACTTCTTTTCATTGTATTCTGCTATACTCATACTTTACTTCTATATATATGAAAAACTTATATCAGGATACTGCAATAATTCGGTATTCTATTTATTTATATTTTCAAAATCCGATATGCCATAGAGTATCTTTTTTATATTATTTTTACTTATTCTGGCTACTCCTGTTATCTTTTTAACAATTCAAGATTAAGTATTTTTTTGTTTTATCCACCTAAATATAATTCTCTCCTATTATTTTAGGGCTCGTTGTAAAATAACCTTAGCATGTTTACAATCAGTACCAAGTAATATCTATACTTTTTATCAAAAAAACGCAAAGGTTATTTCATTCCAGTCCCTTAGTAACATCCATGACCAGTTCGGTCAAAACGAAGAATGAGAATCTGTTCCTCCCGTCATACGTTACACGTTACGATTTTCATATAAATATCTGTATTCCTGTAAAAAGTTTTTATAATAAATTTACACAAAATTACCAATTATACAATTTTATAATATCAAAATCCCACCAAAAAGTCAATTTATTTTACCACCTCCTTGTTTACTTAAACGTAATCTGCTATTATATAGAAAAATTCATAATAAAAACTTCAAGGAGGAATTACATGCATTCTCCTCCATGTGTCCTTATAGTAGACGATAATCTCATAAATATAAAACTCCTGGCCAAATCTCTCCTGAAAGAGAGTTACAGGGTTCTGGAAGCAAAAAACGGCAATGATGGTTATAATCTGGCAGTTTCCGAGAAACCCGATTTAATTTTACTGGATATTATGATGCCTGTAAAAGATGGTTATGAAGTATGTGAAATGCTTAAAGCCAATGAAGAAATAAAAGATATTCCCGTCATATTCATAACAGCCATGACAGAAACAACAGATAAAGTAAGAGGATTGTCTTTAGGAGCAGTAGATTACATAACAAAACCCTTTAACAGCACAGAAGTACTGGCAAGGGTAAAAACACAGCTAAACCTCAGGAGAATGTATGAAGAAAATATAAGCTATCAAAAGGTACTTATGGAAGCTCAGAAAATGGCATCTTTAGGCATACTTGCCGAAGGCATGGCCCATAATTTTAACAATCTCCTCAGTGTTATATTCTGCTATAGCGAGATATTACAGAGTACTATAGAAGGAAAACAGAAAGAATATGTTGAAAAAATAATGAATTCCACTACAAGAATGAAATATCTCATAAAGCAATTGCTTGATTTTGCGGAAAATAAAAAAGTTATGCCTGTACATCTGGAAATTCGAAATTTCCTGGAAAAGGTTGTTGAATTTTTCAGTGAAAGCTATCCGGAAGAACCTGTCATAAAAATAGAATTAGAGATTGAAAACAGTGAAGAGAAAATATTCGGAGACGGGAAATTACTTTTTCAGTCTTTTCTTAATATACTTATAAATGCAAGAGAAGCTATGGAGAATGGCGGTAAAATTACAATAAAAACCTGCAGAAAAGCCATTTCTGAAACATTGAAAAGTAAAATCTCTAACATCCATGAAATATATGTTTGTATTTCTATTACAGATACAGGTAAAGGTATAAAGGAAGAAGACGTGGAAAATATTTTCCTCCCTTTCTTCACGACAAAAAACACTGTAGGAGTAGGTCTTGGCCTTTCCACTTCCTATGGCATAATTAAAAATCATGATGGTATAATAGGGGCTGAAAGTATTTATGGTAAAGGCA
>DAIOEN010000062.1:0-33887 GCA_036746235.1 Vulcanimicrobiota bacterium
ACATAACTTCAGATTCACTCCATGAGTTTATTCAATATAATGCTATGGAAGAATTTGCCAATCTCAAGTATATGAATATAGAGGAAATAAAGCATGGATATCCTTATCTTCAGCAGATATTTAAAAACTCTTTTTTCCCGCCTGAAATAATAAATAGTCTTGCAATGATTATAGATCAGACGGAAAATACTCCTTTGATAATTCGCTCTTCAAGTCTTCTGGAAGATAGTTTTGAGGCAACTTTTGCAGGGAAATATAAGAGTCTCTTCCTTCCAAACCAGGGGCCCCGGGCAGAAAGACTGAATGATATGATTGATGCCATAGCAGAGGTCTATGCCAGCACCTACGGTCCTGATCCCATACAATACAGAAGAGAAAAAGGATTGCTGGATTTTAATGAGGAAATGGGTATTCTTATTCAGGAAGTAGTAGGTACAAAGGCAGGTAAATATTTTTTCCCGACTTTTGCAGGTGTGGCTTTCACTCATAATGAATTCCGATGGTCTCCGAGAATTAAAAGAGAAGACGGAGCGGTAAGGCTGGTTATGGGACTCGGTACAAGGGCTGTAGACAGGGTTTCAAACGACTATCCTTTTATTATTTCTCCTGGTAATCCTTCCATAAAAGTAAATGTATCTTATGAGAATATAAAGAAATATTCCCAGAACTATATGGATGTTTTGAACCTTGAAACAAATAAATTTGAAACCCTTCCTGTGAGAGACCTGATTCAGGAAACAGGGAATCAAATCCCCGGTCTCAAACATATGATTTCCATAGATAAAAGCGGATATCTTATGAGCCCTCTCGGTCTCTTTGATATTGATGAAGCTGACTTTACAGTTACTTTCCAGGGACTTATTGAAAAAACACCTTTTTTGAAGCAGATAAAGAAAATTCTGGAAATTTTAAAAGAAGAATTTAATTTCCCTGTAGATGTAGAATTTGCTTCCGATGGTCATGACCTCTATATTCTGCAGTGCCGTCCCCAGGGACAGGGCAGAATGGCAAGTAAAAACATTACCTTACCCGATAATATTCCCGATGAATATAAGATATTTTCAGCTACAAGATATGTTACCAATGCCAGTATAGAAGATATTGAATATGTTGTTTATATAGATCCACGAGCATATAACTCTATGGAATCTATGGAAGATATGAGAAGTGTTGCAAAAATAGTAGGCAGATTGAATTCAATACTTCCGAAAAGAAAATTTATACTCATGGGACCCGGCAGGTGGGGAAGCAGGGGAGATATTAAATTAGGCGTAGGTGTTACCTACTGTGATATCAATAATACTATCATGTTAATTGAAATAGCAAGAAGTCTCGGGAATTATGTACCGGAATTATCTTTCGGAACCCATTTCTTTCAAGATCTTGTAGAGGCTGATATTTATTATCTACCTCTTTATCCCGATCAGGATAAAACTATTTTTAATGAGAATTTTTTATTAAAATCACCGAACAGGCTTGTAGAAATTTTTCCTGAATATGAATATTTTAACAATACAGTCAGGGTTATTTCCGTTAAAGATTATGGTATGTCCATGTCGGTAATTATGGACGGAAATACTAATAGAGCCCTTGCTTTTCTTAAGTGACGATCTTTGTGAATATTGAATAGAGGAAAAATAATTTGAAAGTAATCCCTATTTGTGATAATATAATTGGTAATTATTTTATAGAACTGGATGTTTGGAAACTGTTATAATTCTTGTGTAACTTTTCATACTTATTTCTTTGCAGGTTTACGCGAAAATGTTATATATTTTACTATTAAAATTGAAGTTAGGAGTCTTCTTGTATGAGTAAAGAAAAATATTTAGTAACAAGTGCATTGCCTTATGCGAACGGCCCCATACATTTCGGACATATTGCAGGAGCATATCTCCCGGCAGATATATACGTAAGATTTCAGCGTATGAGGGGATCCGATATTATTTATATCTGCGGCACAGACGAACATGGTGTGGCAATTACCATTTCCGCAGAAAAAGAGAAAACAACGCCTCAGGAACATGTAGATAAATATCATAAAGTCATAAAGACTATTTTCGATAATTTCAATATAAAATTCGATAATTTTTCCCGTACTTCTATGAAACATCATTATAAATTATCACAGGAATTTTTCATAGATCTCTATAATAACGGTTATGTAAAAGCTCATGTTACAAAACAGCTCTTCTGTAAGTCCTGTAATCGTTTTCTTGCAGACAGGTATGTTATGGGTGTATGTCCTGCCTGCGGCTATGAAGGCGCAAGAGGAGACGAATGCGGCAAGTGCGGAAAATGGCTTGAAGCTATGGAATTAGTAGAGCCCAGATGTAAGGTCTGTAATGAGCAACCTGAAATAAAGGAGACAGAGCACTGGTTTTTACAGCTTCAATTACTTTCTGAAAAACTCCTGGCCTGGCTTGATTCTCATAAAGAATGGAAAGAAAATGTCAAACATTTTATAGGTAATATGATTAAAAACGGCCTTGAGGAAAGGCCTATTACAAGAGATCTCGACTGGGGAGTCCCTGTGCCCCTTGATGATGCACAGGGAAAAGTTCTTTATGTATGGTTTGATGCACCTATAGGATATATATCTTCCACAATGGAATGGGCAGAAAAGCAGGGAAATCCTGAAAAGTGGAAAGATTACTGGTATGATAAAGACTGTAAGCTTGTACATTTTATCGGAAAAGATAATATATCTTTCCACTGCGTTGTATGGCCTGCCATGATTATGGGCCAGGATAAACCTCTCGTTATGCCCTGGAATGTGCCTGCCAACGAATTTTATAATCTTGACGGGAAACAGTTCTCCAAAAGCGAGGGATGGTATATATCAGTCGATGATTTCTTCCAGAAATATCCCGGTGATGTAATTCGTTATGCCATTATAAGCAACAGCCCTGAAAACAGGGATACGGAATTCACATGGAAGGATTTTCAGAGCAGAAATAATGATCACCTTGCAGATACATACGGAAATCTTGTTCATAGAGTCCTTACATTTATCGAAAAATATTTTGACGGAAAGATTCCTGAACCGGGAAATATGGCAGATATAGATTTGAATATGATGGAAGAAATAAAGAAAACTCCCGGTATCATAGAAGAATGTCTCCTGAATTTCAAAAACCGTCAGGCTTCTCATGAACTTATGGAACTGGCCCGAAAGGGTAACAGGTATTACAATGATAAAGCTCCCTGGAAATCCAGGAAGGATAATCTGTCAGACTGTGGTACTACGATGTATGTCTGTGCAAAGCTCCTTTCTGTACTTTCTGTTCTGTCTTTTCCTTTTATGCCTGAGAGCAGTAAAAAACTCTGGTCCATGGTTGGCTACAGTACAGATATTGAAAAGGAAAGATGGCAGAATATCGGAGAAAAAGAAGTGGTACCCGGTATGGCAATCGGGAAGCCTGAAGTGCTCTTTGCTAAAATTGATGATAAAGTAATAGAAGGTGAGATACAGAAAATGAAAGAGGAATTTATGGAAATACAGAAAGAAAAGGAAAAACCTGCAATTGAATATGCACCGCTTAAAGAAACAATAACTTATGATGATTTTGCAAAACTTGATTTTCGTGTGGGTAAAGTGCTTACAGTAGAGCAGATCCCGAAATCTAAAAAGTTATTGAAGATTCTTCTTGACCTGGGCTTTGAAAAGCGTCAGGTTGTGGCAGGTATGGCTATGCATTATAAACCTGAAGAACTTATCGGACAGACGGTAATTGTTGTGGCAAATCTTGCTCCTGCAAAACTTATGAATGTAGAATCAAATGGTATGATACTTGCTGCTTCAATCGGCGATAAACTTACAGTTTTATCAGTGGCAAAGGATATTGATCCCGGATCGGCAATAAGTTAGAGTTAAGTGTTTAAAGTTGAAGGTTGAGAGTTTAAAAAACTCTCAACTCTCAACCTTCAACTCTCAACTTTTAAACCCTGCAAAGGAGTAATTAAATGGAAAAGAACATTAAAGATTACGATCCTTCTAAATACGAACGACCGTCTGTTACTGTAGATATAGTCATTTTTACAATCAGAGATAATGATTTGAAGGTTCTGTTGATAAAAAGAAAGGGACATCCCTATCAGAATTTCTGGGCAATTCCCGGTGGTTTTGTAAAAATGGACGAATCTCTTGAAGAAGCAGCTTTTAGAGAGTTAAAAGAAGAAACCGGTGTTTCAGATGTATATCTGGAGCAACTCTATACCTTCGGTGAACCGGGCAGAGACCCCCGTACACGTGTTATTACTGTGGCCTATTTTGCTCTTATAAACAGTGAAAAACTCGAACTTTACGCATCTACCGATGCAGAGGAGGTCAGATGGTATTCAACAAAAGAATTGCCGTCACTTGCTTTTGACCACAGTAAAATTATGGATTATGCCATTACAAGATTGAGATATAAACTTGAGTATACATCTGCAGGATTTCAGCTTTTGCCGGAAGAATTTACTCTCAGTGAACTTCAGAGGGTTTATGAGGTTATTCTTGATAAAACACTGGATAAGAGAAATTTCAGGAAGAAAATACTTTCTCTGAATATACTGGAAGACACAGATAAAAAGATAATGAAGACCCTTCACAGACCTGCCAGACTTTACAGATTTTCTTTCGAAAAATTTCTTAAAGTGAAAGATTCCGGCATTATTTTCCCATGCTAGAGAGGATCGTTCTGTGCAGAAAATTATTTATATATTTTTTCTTTTAATACTTTTTATTACCGGCTGCCGGTTCGGGCCTCCGCCGGAAGCTACTCCTGTACCTACTGCTCTGCCAAAGCCTACTGTTAATCCGGCTATGAAACCTCTTGTATTTGCTTCAATACCTATGGATAACAGGCTTAAAATGTTGGAAGGATGGTCAATGCTGGCCGATTATATTACTCAGGAAACAGGCATACCTGTAGATGTAACTATAAAAAAATCATATCATGAAATAATAGAAGCCTTTTCCAGTAAAGAAGTGGATTTATGTTATACAGGGCCACTTATATATGTAGAAGCCCATGAAAAAGCAGGAGTTATACCTCTGGTAAAACCTACGGCCAATGGCGAGCCATTTTATACCAGTGTAATAATCGTTCGAAAAGACAGCGGTATTAATGATATTGCAGGGCTTAAAGGTAAGAGTTTTGCATTTACTGACAGAGATTCTACGTCAGGATATCTTTTCCCCATGGCCATGCTTGCAGAAGAAGGTGTTAGATCTCTGAAATTCTTTTCAAAGGTAAGCTATTCGGGAGGTCATGATTCTTCTCTTGAAGGGGTGTATCAAAAATATATAGATGGTGCAGGTATATTTGATTATGCTTTCGTTAGAGAAAAGGATAACAAAACAGAGGAACTTAAAATATTGAAGACTTCCGACCCTATTCCTATGGGACCTATTGTTACATCTAAAAACTTCGATCCTGAAATTGCAAAGAAATTACTGAATGTTTTTCTGACTATAGGAAAAACAGAAGAAACTAAAATACTGGCAGAAAAAATTAAAGTAGGTGGCTATGTAGAGGCAAAAGACAGTGACTATGATTCTATAAGAAAAGCCCTCGGTATAATTAAAAAATTAGGAGAAAATTATAAAGCAGAATAGGTTGAAAGTTGAGACTTAAACTCTCAACTCTCAACCTTAAACTATTACGTTTTTACTTTGCTTCCCCCTGCAGAACCACTGATGTAAAATACATCATTTCTGGTTGAAGCGATGAAATTATCTCTCAGTGCTATAAAAGATTCAGGTAGTTCTCCTCTCAGATTAGAGGCTTTGTAAAGAGCCTCTGGAGGATCTATAACTCCTGCCCCCTGAGCCGCTTTCTGCAGTCCCATATCGTTTGCTGTTTTCGTTAATATATCCTTTACCTGGGCAGGTGAAAGCTGGGGGTTGGTTTCCAGCAGATCTGCCACAATTCCGGCTGTTATGGGAGCAGCCATAGAAGTTCCCGGCATACCTACATAGTATTCATCTACATAGTTAATATTGGGAAGGTTTTTCTCCAGATACTTCCTTATTTCACCGGGAGTTTTTTCTTTCACAGCCGGATTAAGTCCCAGTCCTTCAAAGAGCTCTTTCGGAAGTTCTTTGAGTTTTTCATCAGGTAATTCCTTTAAATGTTTCACTGATCTTGCTATTTTATCAATCTGGCTTCCCGCGATATTAAGAGAGATTATATTTGTCCCGGGCGCTACCAGATCAGGTTTCACTATTCCGTCTATAGTTGGTCCTCTGCTTGAAAAAGGTGCTATTTCATCATCACTTTTATCTACAGTATTTTTATCATCTACAGCTCCTACTGTTAAAGCAAAAGGACTGTTGCCAGGTGCACCTCCGATAGTTCCCATCTTGGGTCCTTCATTTCCTGCTGCGGCAACTACGACTATACCGGCATTCGCAGCTCTCTCTACGGCTTTATCTATAGGATCAAATTGATGTCCCGGAGAAGGAACACCTATGGACATATTTATAACCCTTATATTATATTTGTCTCTGTTCTCTATTACCCAGTCTATACCTTCAACTATATTTGATACCTTTGCTCCTCCGTCGGAATTCAATACTTTTACCCCGACTATATGGGCATCGGGGGCAGTTCCTTTGTATTTTCCTTCCGAAGTTGCTCCTGTACCTGCTGCATCTCCTGCTACATGAGTCCCATGACCGTTATCATCATAGGGACCTTCTTTATCATTTACAAAATCTTTAAAGGCTATTATTTTATTTTTTATATCAGGATGGGGAGCTATGCCTGTATCCAGTATGGCAATAGATACGCCCCTTCCTGTAGCTGTCAGATTGTCTATATCGGTTGTAGCATTAATGGCAAGTTTTGCTACATTATCAATTATCTGATTTCCACCCTGTTTTGATTCTTTCGTAACAGAGGGAATAATTTTTTCTTCCTTTGATTTACACTGAACTCTGTTAGGGAAAATAGGCAGAACAAAATCCTGGACATCTTCTATTACTTTGAAACCTGCAGATTCAAGATTTTTAATGGTTTTTTTATCTACCTTCGCTATAACTTCCCCTCCTCCGAGTGTTCTGTCTACTCGTACCTTTCTGGGGATTTTATGCTCTGATTTCGCCCTGGCGTTCGCACTTAACAGTGCTTCTCTTTTTTGAGGATTATCTGTAGATATTATTACACTTATAAAATTATCATCTTCTGAACTCCGGGATTTGCCTGACAACACAACTTTATCCTCTGTCGCTCTATCAGAAGGGCTTCTTTCCAGTTTCGGTGTTGCCTGGTATTTATTTTCCTGGTTAAGATTCCTCAGGGCTGTCAGATATTGACTTGTAGTAGTCGCCTGGGAAATACTTTTCATTTAATTTCCTCCTGTCATTAGGATTCGTTATTTCTTTTGAAGGTTTTTATATATACAGCTATACGTTTAAATTATATCATATTTCCCTTGATTCTTATCTGTTAATTTGTTAAAATTTTGTTAACAAAAATCTATGGAATAATTTATTATGACGATCGTGAAGTGTGAAGAGTGAAGGGAGGAATATCCTCTCATTTTTCGTTGTGACATGAAGGTCATGACAGTTTGTAAGTCTTCAGTAATAATCAGTCAGGTTTAGTGGTGGACGGATAACGTTAAACGTTCGATGTCTGCAATAAGAAATTTGTAATATGATCTAAACTCGATAAGAAAGTGAAAAAATATGAAAATTTTAATCTCTTTAATAGAACAGGTAGAAAAACAGGAACCGGACATAATGGCTCTGATAAATCAGATACCATTTTACTGGCGTATTACTGCTGTAGCTGTCTTAGTTTTAATAGTGCTAACCTTTATAATATTATTAAGAATGAAAATCGGTAAAACTTATAATTTTAAGAAGGTTTCAGAATGTATCCGTGCATTGCAGGATAGCAGGGAAGAGATAAAGGTAAGAGCCTGCTGGGCACTGGCAGTTTATAAATCACCTGATGCAGAGAGAGCTTTACTTAATTCTCTTATGGATCAGAGTAAATTTGTAAGAGGAGCCGCTGCTTCTGCTATAAGTTCTTTGAAAAGAGAATCTTCGATTAAAGAACTTGAAGAGGCCATTAATGTAGAAACAGATGAGTATACAAAGTCACAGATGGAAAAATCTGTCAGGAGGATAATGGGTGAAGAGATTATAAAACATGACCTTGCAGAAAGTCTGGATGAAAAAGATGTTATTATTGTAAAAGCCAATCCCATATTTGACAGACAGCCTAAAGGGGATGAAGGGAAAAAAGCTGTAAAATCTCTCGATATTGAACGTTTAATATCTATGGAAAAAGAAAATCTTTCTCATTCTGACGTGTCCAGGGAAACTCAGAAGATGGTTTCTTTTGAGAAAGATATAGTTTCTTCGGAAGCAATGGAATTAAATATAGAAATAAGACCCAATACGGAAGAAGCCAGAGAAATATTAAGAAAATTTCAGGAAATAAATGCCAGAAGTGAGAGCTTTACCGTAAATGTTACATTCAGGGTAAAGTAATTGTTTCATAATTAAGGAGTGAGTAGTGAAAAGTGAATAAAATAAGCTATGAATTATTTTTTTCTATCCACTGTTCACTTTTCACTTTAATTAACTTCTAACGGCCATGACCGTTTCGGTTACAACGAAGTATGAGAATTTGTTCCTCCCGTCACGCGTTACGCGTTACGCGTTACGATTCTCAATACAATATTTTAGTAATTTACGCATTACGGTAATTAAAAAAGGAGCAATTATGAAAGAGAAGCATAACTATTATCTGGGAGGCTATTACCTTGTAAAAGGATCTGAAATTCAGGAATCTATGAATAAAGAGATCTTACCTTCCATGATTTTTTCAATCAGTAGCTGTATTTGTAAGATTTATCCCGCCATATGTGCTTTAAGTCAGGTGAAAAGCAGTGAAGAAGATATTGACCATGTTAAAGAGGAGTTAAATCTTGACAATAGCGGCTTTTTTGAACTGCAAAGATATGTAGATTTACTCTTTAATTCAAAAAGATTCGGATGGCCAGATGTGTTTTTTGATATAAATACGGCAAAGGAATTTTATAATAAATACCTGAAACATATATCTCATATAAAATTACTTGCCATAGGCCTTTCAAAAGAATATGCAGATAAATTTTTAGAAAAGGAGAAACCTCTTCACGGATATGGAAAACCGGGAGTTTATGAAATTTTATCATCCCGTAAGTATATGGAGACTTCAAAAGAACTTGGCTTTGAAATTCTCGGATATGACTCGGGAAGTTTTCATTCTTTTATCTGTAACAGACTTGAAACTGACTACAGAGACAGATTGAATATCAGATTTAACAGTAATGGATTGATAGAATTATATGAAGAAGCATCACGGGCATCGGAATATACCATGAGGAATGATGTCGAAGCAGAACCTGTGCTGTGGATGCCATGGGTGATATATGAATATATTTTGAGATAATATGGTTTCTACAAAAGGTGGTTAGATTGGACTGGAAAAATTTTTTTGACAGACTCGGTCTTAATGGTACAGTTCTTCAGTGGAGACTTTTACGATTTAAGGAAAATATTCTTATATTTAAGAATAATCTGACTGGAAGATTGTCTTCTGTCCCTGTCCGTAATCGTACCTGCAGGTGTGGTGCTATTATTACACCGAAGGATAAAATCTGTCCCAGATGTAAAAGTAAAATCTCTCCTTATTTTATAGAAGTAATTAAACGATTGTCCGGTACTGACAGAGCTCATGTAGCTTCTGCTACGGCATTGTTTTTATTCCTTTCCATAGCGGATTTTTTGTTTATTTTAACCCGTGGAAACACTTCTTTTCTTATTTCACCAGATACCAGTATCGTTTTGCTTGGAGGTGCACAGTTTACTCCTTTTAACGGTGACTGGTGGAGGCTTTTTACTGCTATTTTTGTTCATATAGGTATTATCCATCTTGGCTTTAATATAATAGCTCTTTTAAAACTTGGCCCTGTTCTGGAAGAAAGACTTGGTTTTAGAAGATTTTTTTCCGTATTTCTTCTCACAGGACTTGCAGGCTCTGTGGCAACTATGTTATTTATGTCTGACTGTATTTCCGCCGGTGCATCAGGAGCACTCTTCGGGCTTATAGGTATGGGGATAACCTATTTTCACAGGACACGTCAGATAAGAATAAGGCAGTTCTTTGTCAGATGGGCTATATATAGCTTTCTTTTTGGTATATGCACACATTCAAATAATATGGCTCATGGTGCAGGTGCTGTCGCAGGACTTATTCTTGGTATGTTGATTGAAGAGAGGCAGCAAAGAAGAAAAATAGATAATACTATGTGGCTTTTATTGAGTGTATTTCTTGGAATACTTCTGACGGGAAGCATTGTATTGCTCGTAATTTCTATTGTGACTCATCACGGGTAGGAGTGTATCATATTTACAATAGTGACGCATCACGTGAAGATAATAACCATAATTTGTTAGAGTTCTTTTCTTACAGTCCCTGATTACCGTAACAGGTAAAAGGGTATCCATAAAAAGCTTCTCCCTGGCAGGCTCTGGAGAAGAAAAATTAGTTTTTTCTATAATATTAAAAATTAAATAAGGGTTAATTTATTGTCTGTAAAACAAATTAAATAAGGCAAATTATTTTTTTTCGTAAGAGCCTGTCAGGCAGAGGCTGATAAAATGGTTACGAACTTATTTGGGGCGGTACTAAGTAAAAATTCTTTTCCACCAGCTTTTTTTTCCTTCTTTTAATTCAAATTCTTCTTTCTCTTGATTGGATTTTTTCAGCAATTCCAGTTCTAGAGAAAGCTCTCTGTTTTTATTTTCACTGATTTCCATTGATTTCTTTTCTTCTTCCAGTAATTTCTCCAGGTATTTTATTTGTGTTTCTTTCTCTTTCAATTCATTCTGAAGGTCTTTGTATTTATCGAGTTCTTTCAATAATACCTCCTTTTCCTCTTTAAGATATTCATTTTCACCGGTCAGTTTGCCTGCCTGAAAGAGAGCATGATCTTCAAGCCTTTTTATCAGAAGACCTTCTCTGTTTACCAGTTCTTCTCTTATATCCTGTCTGAACGTCTCTCTTACAGTTTCCAGAATGAATGGTAATGTTTCAATCATAATTTCATTATCAAGTTTTTCAGAACTTTTATTAAGTTTCCTGTTTATAATATCATTGAATTTATCTCTGAAATTATCATCCATTTTTCTACTCTATAGTCCATCGAAAATAATAGATTGATTTTTGTGCAGTCCATTATTGACCTGAGCATAAGCATATAATAAACGTTTTCCTCCTGCCACGCGTTACGCGTCACGAGAGCATATGTGTATTATTTATGCTTATCTCAGTAATATTACCCTTTATTCTTTATCGGGAATAATACTTTAATTTTTGTGCCTTTCTCCGGATTACTCCTTACTTTAATTGTTCCTTTATGGCTTCTGACAATACCCTGAACTGCAGCAAGTCCCAGTCCTCTGCCTGTAAATTTGGTGCTGAAGAAAGGATCGAATATTTTGTATGTTAATTCTTCTTCTATACCGCATCCCGTATCTTCCACCTGCATATATGCATAAATACCGGGTAACAGATTCTGTCCGATAAGACTGTCTTTAAGGTAGATTTCATCACATTCCATTTGCCCTGTTTTTAATGTAATAATGCCTTCTTTACCGTTTATTGCTTCAGATGCATTGTTAACAAGATTTATCAGTATCTGACTTAATTGATTTACATCACCTTCTATATCAGGCACGTTATCACTTAATTCGTATTTTATCGTATATTTTTTATCAAGAGACACTTCCATTATTTCAGACATTTCTCTGACTATTCTGGAGATATTCACTTTTTCCATGTTTGTAATGAATTTATCTCCTCCTGTATAGGCAAGTATCTGTCTCGTAATATCTTTTGCTCTTCCTACAGATGCTATGACCTTCTGAATGGATTTTTTTGTCATGGAATCTTCCGAAAGATTAATCATGGCCAGTTCTGCATATCCTAGAGAGCCTGAAAGTATATTGTTGAAATTATGGGCTATTCCTCCTGCCATAATTGCAAGGCTTTCGAATTTTTCAGCCTGACGGAGTTGGTCTTCTATTTTTTTTCTTTTTTCATCTGCCCATTTTTCTTTGAAGACATTTATAAAGATTTCTCCCAGGAGTTTTAATATTTTAATATCTTCTTCTTTCCACTTTATTGAGTATCTTATGGAAGCAAGACCTAAATATCCTGAAAGCATATTATTACATACCATCGGTATTAAAAGTATAGACTGAATTTTTTCTCTTTCTAAAAATTCTTTTTCCAGTTCTCCTTCAGGAGGGATATCTTCAGGAGAAGAAATGTTTATAATTTCGAATTTTTTAAATTTTTCCATTATCCATGGAGGACTAAAATGTAAACCAGTAAGTAATCTGCCTTCAGACGTTCTTCTTTCACTATACCACTCATATGCATGGCTGATTTCAGTTAAATCATCTGAAAAGAAATATATGTAGCACCGGTCTATAGAAAAGAATTCGCCTGTAGTTTTTAAAGCATGATTTATTTTGTCATCGAATTCACTGTGATTGAAATTGATAAAACTGGCTGATATTGACGTTGCAAGTTCTTCCAGACTGAGGCGATAGCGTAATGCCTGTTCCATATGCCTGATCTTTAAATGATTACTGATTCTTGCTATAGCTTCCTGATAATGAACAGGTTTTATAATATAGTCTACTCCTCCTGCTTCAAAGCCTCTTATAATATCTGCCGTTGCAGAAAGAGCACTTAAAAATATTACGGGAATATTGCATGTTTCTTCTTTTTCTTTCAATTTTTTACAGATTTCATAGCCGTCTATTTCTGGCATCATAATATCCAGCAAAATAATATCAGGCTTCTTATTTTTTATAATGTCAAGTGCTTCATTACCGTTTTGTGTAAGGAATACTTCGGCTTCCATAGTGTCAAGGTAACTGGAAAGAACATTCAGATAGGTTTTTTCGTCGTCAACTACCAGTATTTTTGCACCTTTTATGATTTCACTCATTTTTCCCCTCCCAGATTAATTAAGCTGTTACCGGGGGAAATAATATCTCTATAAGCGTATGTTCCCCTGTACTCACTTTTATTAAACCATGATGAATTCTTACTATACCCTGTACCACAGAGAGTCCAAGTCCTCTGCCAAGAAATTTTGTAGTAAAAAAAGGCTCGAAAATTTTATCTCTTATGTCTTCTCCGATACCGCATCCTGTATCTTTTATATGAAGGTATATATAAAGACCTTCATCTCCATCGTACAATGTATTTATAGAAGACAGATATTCTTCGGTACATTCTATTATACCTGTTTTAACGGTGATAGTGCCTTCATTATCTCCTATGGCTTCAGATGCATTGATAATAAGATTTTTTATTAATTTGCTTATCTGGCTTACATCTCCGTGAATAAAAGGTATATTTTCATATAACTCATATATAACTCTATGTTTTTTAGAAACGGTACTATCAATTAATTCCTGCATTTCCTTTACTATTCTGGACAGATTAACATGCTCCATCGACAGTGTAAATATATTAGCTCCTGTATATGTGATCATTTCCTTTGTCAGATCCGATGCCCTGTGTATGGCTTCTATAACTTTTTTGATATTCTTTTTTTCCGGTCTATCTTCCGGCAGTGTCATAAGGGTTAATTCTGCATAGCCTAAAGCCTTTGACAGCATGTTATTAAAGTTATGTGCCACCCCTCCTGCCATAACACCCAGACTTTCAAATTTTTCTGCAGATTTGAGCCTCATGTCCATTTGTCTTCTTTCCATTTCCATAGAACGGATTTTTAAATGTGTAGAAATCCTTGCTATAGCTTCCTGATACTGAACCGGTTTTATGATGTAATCCACTCCTCCTGCTTCAAATCCTTTTACAATATGTTCTGTTTCAGTAAGAGCACTCATAAATATTACAGGAATTTCTCCGGTATTTTCCTGACTTTTCAGTTTTTTACACACTTCATAACCGTCTATTCCGGGCATCATAATATCCAGGATAATAATATCAGGTTTTTTACTTTCTGCCAGTTCCAGAGCTTTCTGGCCGTTCTGAGCAAGAAATATCCTCCCTTTATGTTTATCCAGATAGTCAAAGAGGATGCTTAAATTTACAGGTTGATCGTCTACTATGAGAATTTTTGACTTCGAAATAATATTATCGTTCATATTTATTTACCTTCTTCTCTTCACCCTTCACGACTCTCATATAAATATATATGTTTTCAATTTTTCTATAAGTCTGTTTATCTCAAAACTATCGGCCAGTTCTTTTACGGAATTATAAAATAGAGTGTATTCTTTAATTCTATTTAATTCTTCTTTCAGACCTTTCCAGTCTCCACCTTCGGCAAAAGAATATAATTTTTTTATGACTTCCTGATGTGGAATACCGGTATTCTCTTCATTCTTTACAGTTATTTCTTCCTCTATATCTCCGATTTTTCTTATTTCATCCTTTAATTCTTCAAAACCTTTTTCAAGTGACATTGTCAAATCTTCTATCTTTTCTATGGAACCATGTTTCATTGACTCTTCTTCTATTTTTTCTGCAGTATCTGCTAATTTCCCTGCTTCAATATTGAAACAGATACCTTTTATCGTATGAGACTGATAAAATATTTCTTTAAAATTACGGTTTTTAATTTCTTTTTTTAAAACCACTATATTCTCCGGCAACTGCTGTAAAGTTTGAAGGATAATTTTACGATAGAGGCCAATATTATTACCTAACCTTTCAATCAATATGTCTTTATTGAAAATACATATGTTCCTGTGATTATGGTTTTCTGTATCACAGGAAATTATATTCCGTGAAAACTTTTTTATTGTATTTATAATTTTTTTCTGATTGTAGGGCTTTGATATATAATCATCCATACCTGCTTCAATACATTTTTCTCTGTCACCTTTCATTGCATCTGCTGTAAGAGCGATAACAGGTGTATGTTTTTTTCCTGCTTCAAATATTCTTATCTTTTCTGTTGCTTCAAAACCATCCATTTCGGGCATATGGATATCCATGAATATGAGGTTACATTCATTTTTTTTGTATTTTTCAAAAGCTTCTCTGCCATTTTTAGCTTCAAGAACAGTAAAACCTGTTTTTGAGATGATTTCGCTGATAATCATCATATTAATACTGTTATCTTCGGCAACTAAAATATTGCCTTTATATGATTTTTCCTGTGCCCTGTTACCCTCTTCTTTATTTTTTATATTCTGCAGTGAAGAAGAGGATGCCTTAACAAGCACTTCGTAAACCTTTTCCATATTAACAGGTTTTATCAGATATAAATCAGTCCCTGACTCTTCAAGCTTCTCTTTCCCATGAAAAGAAGAAGGCAACATCAATATAACAGGTTCATTCTGAATTTTTATTTCTTTTTTTATATGGTTGATTACAGTAAAACCGTCCATGAATGGCATAATCATATCCACTATAATTGTATCAAAAAGATTTCCCGATTTTATTGAAGACTTAATTTTATGTAACCCCTCTATGCCATCTGAAGCTATTTCTGCTTCAATATTCCAGCCTGAAAGTATATCCTTCATAATCATAAGGTTTGTTTCATTGTCATCAATTATAAGAACTTTTTTTACAGGGATTCTCTCAAATATTTTTTTCGGCTGTTCTTCTGACACCTTCAGTGGTATTTCAACAGTAAAGATACTTCCCTTTCCCGGCTCACTCGTTACTGAAATATTTCCTCCCATTATATGAACTAAATTTTTTGATATAGTAAGCCCGAGACCTGTTCCTTCGAGACGTCTGGAAATATCTACCTGAGTAAAGCTGTCAAATATAATGTTCTGTTTTTCCGGCGCTATACCGGTTCCTGTATCATGTACCGATATAATTAAATTGATTATGTTACTTTCTGATGTATCAGATTTCTTTACCGTAACAAGGATTTCTCCTTCTTCTGTAAATTTAACTGCATTGCCCAGGAGATTAATCAGTATCTGTCTGATACGCCCTTCGTCACCGGAGAGTATTGCAGGAACATTACTGTCGATTTTATAGAGAAGCTCAATACTCTTTTCTTCACATTTTGTTACGATAATACTGGTTACTCTTTCCATCAGTTCATAGAGGTTAAATAGCTCATTAATAATTTCAAGTTTCCCTGCTTCGATTTTTGAGAAATCGAGAATATCATTGATAATATGAAGGAGTGAGTAGGCAGAGTATTTAATATTTTCCAGGTAATTTCCCTGACGTTCCGTAAGAGATGTTGTAAGAGCCAGTTCAGCCATACCTATTATGCCGTTCATAGGAGTTCTTATTTCATGGCTCATACTGGCAAGGAACCTGCTCTTTGCTCTGTTTGCTATTTCAGAAGCTTCCTTTGCTGCTTTAAGTTCTTCTTCAGCTTTTTTTCTCTCTGTAATATCTCTGGCAGCAGCATATATAAGTTTTCTCTTGTATGGAACCGAACGCCATTCAATCCATCGGCAAGAGCCGTCTTTACAGAGATATCTGTTTGTGAAATTTAAAACTTCCCGCCCTGAAGCCAGCTCTTTTATAACTGACATAGTTTTTTCCATATCTTCTGGATGAATAAAATCCAGAAACCTTTTATTCTGAAGTTCTTCAACAGTATATCCGAGAGTTTTTTCCCAGCTTTTATTTAATCTGTGAAAATAGCCATCCATATCGGCAATACACAGGAGATCCAGAGAAATAGTAAAAAACCTCTCGATTTCTTCTGTTTTCTCTATAAGTGCCACTTCTCTTTTATTCAGTTCTTCAACATGATTCCATCCTGTTACAAGAGATGTTATAAGACAGAGAAGTTCCTTGTTGTTAAAAGGTTTTCTTATATAATAAATATTATCGTGAAGATTTTCTTTTATATCCTTAAGTGAAAAATTATCCATAGCTGTAACAATAATTATAATAACGTTACTGTCAATGTTTCTTAATTCTCTCGCTGCAGTAAGACCGTCCATAACAGGCATGTCTATGTCAAGGATACAGAGGGGTATTCTGTTACCTCCTTCATATTCTTTTTTGAAATAATCCAGAAGAGATTTTCCTTCCATGAAAGTATTTACATTGAAATCTTCCTCTTCCGTATTACTTCTGAGCATAGTTTTATATATTTGTAATATGGTTTTGCAGTCGTCTGCTATGAGTATATTTTTATTCATAATGTCACCTTATAATACCTGAGTAATTCTATTAATTTATCCAGTTCAAAGTTATTGAGTAAACTTTTGAGTTTCCTGTAAAAGTGTTCATATGTTTCATCAACTTCCCTGATTTTATCAAGTTTTTCTGTTAATGATGTTATATCCCCTTCTTCTGCATGAGCAGACAACATTTCCAGTATGTCTAAAGGAGGAATAATCTCATTTTTTTCTACGGATATGGATGTAACATTATTTATCTCTCCATGTGCATTGTGCTCCTGTCTTTCATCAGGCAATATTTCCGGTAATTCTATTTTAAACCAGAACCTGCTTCCTTTGTCATAAATACTGTCAACATATAACTCTCCGCCCATAAGTCTTACCAGATTTCTGCTTATAGTCAATCCGAGTCCTGTACCATCACTCTTATGTAACTCATCTGATAATTGTTTGAATGGAGAGAATATGTCTTCCAGTCTGTTGTGCGGTATGCCTGAGCCTGTATCTTCAACCAGAAAGAGTATTTTTTTATCATATTTTTTTATCTTCAGCTTTACCGTTCCTTTTTTAGTGAATTTTATGGCATTATCCAGGAGATTAATCAGTATGTGCCATATTTTTTTCCTGTCTCCGAGAACAACTAGAGGAATGTCTCTGTCACATTCAAATAAAAAAATCAGATTTTTTTCTTTCCCTTTGAGCTCTGTCATGTCTTTAATGGAATTTAATAAATTGTGTAAATTAAAAGATTTTCTTTCTATTTTCTCTTTCCCCTCTTCCATTTTTGCCACATTCAATATGTCATTTATTAAACTCAATAAAAGACTTCCGCTTTTTTTTATAATTTCCATACCTCTTTTTTGTTTTTCCGTTAAGTTTTCATCATTTCTAAAGATGTCTGTATAACCGATAATGGCATTCAGAGGTGTGCGAAGTTCATGACTCATACCTGAGAGAAATTCACTTTTCGCTTTACTGGCTGTTTCTGCGTCATCCCTTGCTTTCTTTAATATTTTTTCTATTCTTTTGTATTCCGTAATATCATGTAATATAATAATATTTTTATTTCCTGCTATCATACAGGAAAATTCAATATCTTTAACTGTACCGTCCTTACAAGTTACCTTCCATATCCTGGGAGTCATTTCTTTCCCTGTTTCATTCATCTTCTGAATAGCTTCAGTCCATTCTTTTTTTACTGTTTCTCTGTATGTTATGTCAGGATAGGCTTTTATGAACCATTCTTCTATTGTTCTGCAATCTTCTTCCGTATAGCCGAAGGTTTCTATAAATTTCCTGTTTCTTTGAGGATTATCTCCGTTTAAATCAGTTATAGCCATGGCTACAGGAGATACTTCTATTACTTTTCTTAAATTTTTTTCATTTTCTTTTAATGTCTCTTCTATGTGTTTTTTCGCTGTAATATCGGAAAAGACCATAAGCAGGTGAAGCTCGCTGTTGCTGATAAAAGGAGTACATCTAATATCCAGATATAATTCTCTGCCGAAATCAGTAATCATATAAATTTCTGCATGATGTTCTTTTTGTTCTGATATTGTATCTTCTGCCAGTTTCAAGATATTATATGTCTTCCATGATTCTATGTGGAGAAAATTTTGAGCCAGTAAATCTTCTACTTTACAGTTAACTATTTCCGCTGCTGCTCTGTTTGCAATGATACATCTGCCTGATGTGGCATTATAGGCAATTATGCCTATAGAAGAAGAGTCTATTAATTTTTGATTTAATTCGAGTAAATCTGCCAGTTTTTCTTCATTTTTCTTTCGCTCCGTTATATCCCTGACAAAAGACATATGTATCTGTCTGTTATCTTTATTAATAAAACTTATGGTTATTTCTACAGGAAAAATTGTGCCGTCTTTTTTCCTGTGATACCTGATCGGTATATAGTTTACCCCTTTGTTTATAGCTGCAATAGTTTTTTCCGGCTCTGCAGATATGTCCGTTATTGTGAGCTTCAGTATTTCTTCTCTTGTATAGCCGTACATATTAGATGCAGCAGCATTTATATCTAAAATCTTTTTTGTGTCTGCGTCTACTACTATGATGGCATCAGGTGCGTTGTTGAAAAATGTTCTGTAATTTTCTTCAGTGAAAAAACTATTCATGAATATTGTCTGCCTTTTAAAATGTAAAGGTTTCATTACGCGTAGAAGGTGACGTAAGGATTACCTGTAAATTGTTATGAAATATACTGTATTTTTTATTATAAATCCCACGGAAAATAAATGCAAGATCAGGATTTTTTGAAAAATTTTTTACAGGAAAGTGATTGGGAAAAAGGAATTTTTATAGTGTAATTTAAGGAGGACTGATTTATGACAAAATGGCAGATAGAAACAAAAAAGTCACATGTAATTATCGGCTCTATAAGAATTTCTTTACTTTCTTCCAGTCTTTTGAGAATAGAAGAAAAGGGTTCCCACGGGTTTGAAGACAGACCTACCTTTCTTGTTATAAACAGAGACTGGCCTTCCGTAACATATGACATTAATTGTAAAGATAATTTTTGCGAAATAAAAACCGGTGGCTATATGGTTCTTGTAGAAAAAGAAGAGAAATCTATCAGAAATGTAAAGGTTTTCATGGGACAAAAACTTTTATGGAAAGGTTCTGAAGAGAATTTTTCTGTGAAACCTCTTCCCGTGACAGGTGAAGATATTTATGTTTTACCTGATAAACCTGTTATAGTGCCTCCTCCGTGGGGTGCTCTTCCGCCCCTGTCTGATGAAGATAAATCCAGTGGATGGCTCTCCTCTGACGACGGTCATGATGTTTATATATTTGTCTACAATAGAGATCTGTCATTACTGAGAAAAGAATTTTTAAAACTTACCGGCTCTGTGTCATTACCTCCTTTATGGGCTTTCGGTTTCTGGAACAGTCTTTATCATCCTTATAAAGATACCGAAGCAATTAAAACAATAGAAAGATACAGAAAAGAAGGGATACCTCTCGATGTTTTTGTCGTTGATACAGACTGGCGTGTCGGAGGTTCTTCGGGATATGACATAGAGAAAAAATATTTTCCTGATATGACTTCTTTTTTTAAAGAGGCTCATAATTTAAATGTAAAAATAATAATGAACGATCATCCTTCTTCACGGGATATGGAGCCTGTAGAACCGGCTCATCTGAAATATCGTTATGAAAATCTTACAGGTATGCTTTCTATGGGGCTTGATACGTGGTGGTATGATAAAAACTGGCATGAATTCATAGAAGGGCCTTTCGGTACAGGTAAAGAAGTATGGGGCCAGTATCTTTATTCTGATATAATAAGCCATTTTCATCCGGGTATGAGAACAGTTCTTTTGAGCATGTGGTCAGACCATCCTGCATCTCACAGATATCCTATATGGTGGACAGGGGACATACACAGTTCATGGGATGATCTCCGTAATGGCATAAGGGATACTTTATTTTTCGGCCGTCAGTTTATGCCATATGTGGGACAGGATCTGGGAGGTCATGTAGGGGATCCTGATGACGAACTTTATACAAGATTTTTGCAGTACGGATGTCTTTCTCCCACTGCAAGAGTCCATGGCACAGTAGGGGCCAAACGTTATCCCTGGCTTTATTCGGAAGAAACGAAAGAGATTGTAATGGAATATATAAAACTCAGGTACAGACTTCTCCCTGTCATATATTCCGCAGCAAGGAGAGCTTTTGATGAAGGCTTGCCTTTACTCGGAGACATATCTGTTGAATGGCCTGAATATAATGAAAAATATCTGGAATATCTTCTCGGAGAAGACCTGCTTGTATGTCCTGTTTATACACAGGCAGGTTATAAGAGAATAGAGCATTTACAATGTAATGGCAACTCCGGTCTGAAAGGTGAATATTTTAATAATTCAGACCTTCAGGGAGAGCCTCATATTATCCGTTACGACAGGGAAATTTCTTTCCCTCCATGTTCTTTCGAATCTTTTCCTGTGAGAGGAGAAACATTCAGTGTAAGATGGACAGGAGAAATTTTTATTGAAGAATCGGGCCCTTATACCTTCAGAACCCTGAGCAGTGACGGAGTAAGACTCTGGGTAGAAGATAAACTTATCATAGACAACTGGACAGCTCATCATCAGACTTATGACAGTACGGAAATAGATTTGAACAGGGGATATGTTCCAATAAAACTGGAATTTTATAACGGGAAAGGTTTCTGGATAATAAGGCTTGACTGGATTACACTTTCGTCGAAAAAAAATATACATACCATGTGGATTCCTCCCGGAGAATGGGAAGATCTCTGGACAGGAATTTTATATAAGGGGCCACAGGTGATTTCCATGTCCTGTCCTTTATATAAAACCCCTCTCTTTGCAAGAAGGCCCTCTGTCATAACACTTGCTCCTGAAATGGATTATTCATGGCAGAAGCTATGGGATCCTGTCACTCTTGAAGTATTTCCCGGTGATGGAAAAATTATTCGCTCTCTCTATGAAGATGACGGCATAACTCTGGAATATGAACATGGAGGTTACAGAAAAACAGATATTTCTCTGTTAAGAGACGGAAAACAGATATTCCTGGAAATAGATAAACCCTGCGGAACATTCAGAGGTGCCGGCAGTTCTAAAAGCTGGATTGTAAGACTTCATTTGAAAGAGGGAGAAACATTAAAAGAAGTCTGTCTGGATGGTGAAAAACTTCAGAAAAAGGATATATCTATTATGATGCCTTTACCTTCATCATGGCCATATATGCCTCTCAGAGGAAAAGGAAGTTGTCCCCCTGAATACAGCGGCCCTGTCGTTGAAATATGTCTGGAACATACAGACGGAGGACATAAGATAATTTACGTGATGCGTGATGCGTGATGCGTGATGCGTGATGCGTATATCGGTACCGGGCGAACACAGGGGTTCGCCCCTACTGCTCACTGCTCACTGCTCACTGCTCACTGCTCACTGCTCACTCATATCTTGAAAAAAATATATTTTTAGCAATTCTGCTTACATGACCTTTTACTGTATCCAATGCTTTTGCCATATTATCAGGTAATTTTACAAATTGCTTTGATTTCATCTGTTCAAACATAACCTGACCGAGTCTTTCTTTTACGATTCCAGGGGGCATCCACCCCAGTCCGCCATCCTGAAGAGATGATATGAGATCCTTCAGTTCCCATTCTTTCCATTCAGGTCTGCCTTTTCTCATGATGGCTCCTCTTATTTCTATCCCCGACGGATGCCTGTCTTCTGGAAATTCCATGTAATAGGGAATATGGCAGTTAAGAAAATCTTCCATATAGGGTATATATCTTTCATCTTTATAATCATTGTTAAAAGATAAAAGATCCCATTGGGCTTCCCATAGCTTTATCTTACCGTCTCTTCCTCCTGTGAGAATTTTACGGCTGTCCGGACTTACACAGATAGAGGTTATCTCATCTTCATGAGCTTTAATATTACCTGCACATATACCTTCTGTAAGATTCCATATGTCGAAAGAGCCTTCTGTACTGCCGGGTGCAGTAAATGCCCACTGACAGTCATATGTTAAAAAAAGAGAAGTCACGTTTTTTACTTCCATTTCTGTCAGACATTCACCTGTACATATGTCCCACAGCCTGAACTGTTTTGCATCTCCCGAAAGAACGTGCCTGGAGTTACCTCCCATACTCATACAGACAACAGGATTTCTGTGACCTTCCAGTGTTTTAATACATTTTCCTGTTATCACATTCCAGATTTTTACTGTTCTGTCACTGCTGCATGAAACAGCAATCTGAGAGTCATTGCTTAAAGCGACTGAATTTACTTCTCCCTTATGACCTCTGAATGTTCTCAGACAGTATCCTTTCACAGGTTCCCAGAGTTTTAATGTTCCGTCACTGCTTCCTGTAAGAATAAATCTTTCATCACTGCTCATATAGACGGAAGTCACTTTACCTGTATGACCTTCAAGAACTTTTTTCAGAATCTCTATTATGCCGTTTGCCCATAGTATGGCCTTGCCGTCTTCATGGCCTGAAAGGATGGCCTTATTACTGGATGTGACAGACAGAACAGGGCTTTTTGTTCCTTTCTTTTCCCCCATTGGCGCCGCCGTTTGTTCCGATGTAAAATACCATTTCCTTACCAGGCCGTCGTGGCCTCCTGATAATGTATAGCCGTAATTTTTATTCATGGAAACCGTATTTACTCTTCCTTTATGGGCATCAATGGTACTTATGAGTTTAACATTTCTTACAGAGATTTTTTTGCTTTTGCTGTAAAGGCTCTGCCAGAGTTCCAGTGCTTCTTCTCCTTCTTCATATCCCGGAAGGTTCAGAGCTTTTCTTAACGGCTCAATAGCTTTCTGCCAGTTTCCCATGCTTATATATCTCTTTCCTTCTTCTGTTAAACGAATATATTCGGGTCTGTTTTTTACAAATATTCCTTTTATTTCTTCAAGTTTTCTTTTAAGCTTTTCCTGAGAAATACCTTTATAACCTGCATTTCCCAGTGTTTTTATAAGACTGTGAACATCTTCTTCATTCCATAAAGGCTCTCCCGTTCCGGTCAGTCTTTTTTTTATTTCATCTGGAGACGGTTGTTTTTCTTCTGAAAGTTTAAAACTATGCAACATATGGTTATTGGCAAATGAAGTCAGATGGAAGGATATATCATCGTCTGCCTCTATATCTCCCGGTTCTTCAAGTTCCCAGATTATTCTCCATATTTTTATCTTTCTTCCTTTATGAACTGTAAAAAGCATACCTCCGTCATGACTCAATGCCATCTCTGTAATTTGACCTTCCGGCGATGGTAATGTTTTAATACACAGGCCTGTAATACTGTCCCAGAAATATATATTGTTCTTTCCTGCCGAAATAATGACTTTACCGTCAAAGGACATTGAAAGAGCCAGAAGTTCATCGTCATAGCCTGTAATTGTATTAGCACATTTACCTGATTTAAGATTCCATAACTTTATTATTTTAGAATACCCCGACGTTAGAGCCCATTTGAAATCTCTGCTTATAAAAGCTATTTTGGGGCCATATTTTTCTTCTTTTACTGTTATATTAATTGTATTTCTGCATTTGCCTGTTAATACATCCCATATTTTTACGGACTGACCTTTTAAGCTTAAAGTAATCGCTCTTTCTCCGTCATCGCTCAGAGAAACAATCATATCATCGTCATGAGCAAATTCTCTTATATTATGGCCGCTTTCTAAATCCCATAATTTAGCGGTTTTATCGAAAAGAGTTCCGGAAGTAATAAGAAGTGTGCCATTAGAATCTGCGCCTATAGAATAAATTCCGTTTTTATGAGGAGAAAATTTTCTCAGTATTTTACCCATAGCAGAAGAGTCCCAGATTCTTATCTGCTTATCCTTATGGGAAGAGATTATCTTTTTATTGCATCCTGTCGAAATCAGTGAACCTGTCGAAAGTTCTGTCGCTTTTCTGGCAATCTCTTTTCCGCTTCCATATTCTTTTTCAATATCACTCATATACTTTACAGAAGCAAAACCTGAGTGCATTGTAATCATATTCAAGAAAATCGGGAAAGCTTCAATGTTATCGGAAAGGTTTTTCATCAGTATAGTTCCGTCTTCCGAAGAAGAAAAAAGATAGTTACCGTCATGTGACACTTCTATGACAGTAATTTCGCTTTCATGCTGGACCAGAGTCTTTTCTGGCAATATTTCTTTAATAGCTGTTTTCCTGCATGGTGAATAAAGTTTCTGCCATAGCTCAAGTGCTTCCTTTGCTCGTTCATAGCCGGGAATTGTCATGGCTTCTTTCAACTGATTGATTGCGTTATTCCAGGATGATAAGGAGATAGCATCACAGGCATGTTCAATTAATTGATTGAAACGTAACTGTTCTTTACTGATATCTCCTGTCGATTTTACCTGTGAAAGGACAAAACCGGCAGAATTAAAAAAGTTGTCATATTCAATGTGCCATACATCTACTCTTCCGCTTTCATCTGACCATATAGCCTTCTTCCCGTCTTTACTCAGAAGGACTGATTTTATGTCTCTTTCCTGTCTGTCAAAACTTCTCAGACATTTCCCTCTATGTGTATCCCATAATTTAACAGTCCTGTCACATCCTCCGGACAGGGCAATATTACCATCTTTATTTAAACTTATTGTTTTAACAAAATTCCTGTGTTTACCTGTGATTTTAGCAGGAGAGACTTCTTTAAAATACCATAATTTCATTTCCATACTGGCAGTTATGCCTTTAGTGCCGTCATAACTTATAGCCATACATTTTATGGCATTTCCATGATCTATGGTTCTTGCTTTCTCTCCTGTTTTTATATCCCATTGAAGCATATATCCGTCTTCTGCAGCAGAGATTACATGTTTTCTGTCGGCCATAAAGGTCATGGCACTGCACCATTTACTGTGTCCTTCAAGGGTTTTTACTATTTTTCCCGAAGAAATGTCAAAGATTCTCCCTTTACAATCAAAACCGCAGGAACCTATCCATCTTCCGTCGGGGCTGATTGCACAGGAAGTCACGTTGCCGGAAGGATCTTTAATGGTTTTTAAGATTTTTCCTGTAATTAAATCTATTACCTGAATTTCTCCTCCTTCAAAACCGACTGCGCCGAGTAATGAATCGTCTGTTATTGATACACCTTTAAGATTCCCTTTATTAAACTTTACAATTTTTGACCATTTATTTGTATCACAATCATAGAAACCTGAAAATGTGGTATGAAACAATTGTCCCGATGCGGCAAAAATTCTTTTTTCATCTTCAGAGAAAACCATATAAGATATATAAGTGTCTTTATAAGAATTTATAAGGTATGTGCCTTTGTTCTTTATTTCCCGGATTTTTTCCAGTAATTTTAATACTTCCTGATTATTTCTGTATGGCACGGGGATTTTATTCAGAATTTCGTCAGCTTTTTCCGGGTCATCTCTTTCCAGGTGTATGAGAGCTGTCAGGTAATATGTTTCCCATGTTTTTTCACAGTGGCTCAGGCTTTCAATAAGTTCCATGTCGTCAATCTCGCCGGAACGCCATTTCACAAGGCCTCTGTTGTAGGTTGACTGAATATGAGAAGGGTCTATTTTTAATGCTTCATCCCAGTTTTTGAGGGCTTCTTTTTTTAAACCCAGATCCATAAAGGACACGGCTCTGTTATTGAGGCTGTCAGCAAGAAGATCCAGTTCTTCCGGTAATCTTCTGCCATAGGACTTCCCGGTTATTTCTTCATATATTTCTGCAAGTTTTATTCTGCATTCCTGAACCGTCTGAAATCTTTCTGCCGGATTTTTTTTAAGGCATTTCAGAATAAGACCGGATAGACTGTCAGGAATATCTCTGTTATGTTCTTTCGGCGGAGGCACTTCCACTGTAAGATGTTTTGCCCTGAGCACAAGAACCGGTTCGCATCCGTCATCAAAAGGTCTTTTTTTGCAGCACATTTCATAAAGCATTATTCCAAAAGAATAAATATCACTCCATGGACCTGTTGCTCCATCTTGAGGCGACCATTGTTCCGGAGGCATATAGGCAGGCGTACCGACAGCTTTAACATCTTCCTTCTCAATCTTTTTTTCTTCAGAAAGCAGATCCCTGAGACCTGTTGCTATACCGAAATCGGTAAGTTTTAATGTGCCATCTCCTGTGAGAAGACAGTTAAGAGGTTTTACGTCTCTGTGTATAAGTCCTTTTCTGTGGGCAAAAGACAGGCCGTCAAGACACTGAATGGCAAGATCTATTATATGAGAAAGGTTTGTTGTTTTCCCTGATTTAAGGCTTTCAGCAAGGCTTCCTCCCTCTATATATTCAATAAAAATCCTGGGAATATTTCCTATGTCACGTACATAAAAAGCACTTACAACATTCGGATGAAGCCCCATATTTATCCATCCCTGGCACTCATCAAGAAAGTTTTTTTTCTGTTCTTCATCCCCTGTGAGATGGGGATGCATTGATTTCACAGCAAGGATTCTGTTCCATCCGCGATGGCGGACTTTGTAAACTGTTCCGAAAGCACCTTCTCCCAGAACGGACATTACCTGATAAAGACCTGCAATAATATCTCCTGCCTTCCATTCTGATGACTGTGATTTTTCTTCTTCTCTTATTTCTGCGGAAGTTTTTTCCGTAAGAGCCAGAGTTGTTTCCTTATCTGCCATTGAAGGAAGTAACACGTCGGTTCTGTCCTGTTCATTATTTTCCAGAAGAAATGTTTTCTCAACGAAAGAAGTATTTTCTGTCATTGTATAATACGCCTTTTCTCGAATCGTATTATCTTATAGGAGTAGGTAAAGAATTCGAATTTGGAATAGTGTTTGGCTTAATTACAGTGTTCAGTTTATCCGTTATTTCCTGCTGGCCCGATTTGCCGCCTGTTTGAGGTGTAGCCGTAACATATGGAGTATTTGTCCATACAGGTTGAACATAGTTGCGATTGTTCCCTGCCTGTGTCGGTGTGGGAGTAAGCTGCTGAAAAGACGGAACAAATCCGTCTGTTCTTGTATGGCATGATATGCCTGTTGCACTTTCCTGTACTCTTACAGGCAGTTTAAGAAAAGAAAGTACTTCTCTGAATGGTAAATAGATTATTTTTTCACCTGTTTTTATATCAATTCCTAAAGCCATTCTGGATTTTGGGAATTCCTTTTTTTTGAGGATTAAGCTGTTTTGTTCACTATTATATTTCCATTCCACTCCGAGTGACGTTACAAGAAGTTTGCCGGGAAAATAATAAATCACTGTATCATCAAGTTGATTTTTAACAGCTATATATGGTATCTTCAGAGGTTTCTCATTTATATAAAGTAAATAATTGCTGTTTTTCTGTTCTTCAGGATAGGATCTGGTAAGATCCAACATGTCTGTAGAATTCCCGAGACATTTATAAATAAAAGTAAAAGCCACTAATAGAAGTACCGCAAAAAAAATTTTCTTCATTATTACATCTCCTTTAAAAAACATTCCCTCTTAATAATAATGAAAAATAAAAAAAAGTCAATGATTGTGTTTTTTTATGACACGTAGATTCACTTTTACCGGAGTGTCGTAAAAAAACGCTATAAAACGCTATTCTGCAGCTTGTGAAAGTCATTATAAATTGATATAATCGACAGGAGGTACTTTTATGCATATACTTTTAAGCGGTTCAACAGGTCTTATAGGCTCACATCTTATCCCTTTACTTGCAAAAGACGGCTACACTATAACATGCCTTGTCCGTTCAAAGGATAAAAAAAATGGGATTTACTGGAACCCTGAGAAAAAAGAAATAGAAAGAGAGAAACTTGAAGGTTTTGACTGTGTAATACATCTTGCAGGTGAGAGTATAGCAGAGGGAAGATGGACTACAGAGAAAAAAGCAAAGATTCGATACAGCCGTGTAAGAGGAACGGAATTTTTATGTAAAACCCTGTCAGAACTTTCTTCGCCTCCGAAACTTATCATGTGTGCTTCCGCTACAGGATATTACGGAAACAGAGGGACAGAAATACTTTCGGAAGACAGTTCTGCCGGTACAGGTTTCCTTGCAGGTATATGTTATGACTGGGAAAAAGCAACGGAAGAGGCAAAGAATATAAGAAGAGTAAATCTTCGTTTCGGTATGATACTGACACCTCATGGCGGAGCATTGAAGAAAATGCTTCTGCCTTTTCGCCTGGGTCTGGGAGGTGTGCTGGGGAGCGGAGAACAGTATATGAGCTGTATTTCTCTTGACGATGTTCTGGGAGCAATATTGCATATTCTCCGTCATGACCATTTATCGGGCCCTGTAAATATAGTTTCCCCCGACCCTGTTACAAACAGAAATTTTACGAAAATCCTGGGAAAAGCCCTTAAAAGACCGGTAATTTTTCCTGTTCCTTCTCTTGCCCTTCGCCTTATGTTCGGAGAAATGGCAGATGAATTGCTTTTATCAGGTGCAAGAGTTATACCGGTAAAATTAAATGCGTCCGGTTATGAATTCAAACATAAAACACTGGAACATGCCCTGAGAGATATGTTTTTAAGGTGAATGGAAGCTATTAAATTAGTTACGGCCGAGTTTTTTGCAGCCAGAAATAAATAATTTTCCCGTCACGCGTCACGCGTCACGCGTCGCGCATTACGCATTACGCATTACGATTAAAAAAATATGGACAATAAAGAAATTCTAAAAACTATCAGATGGAATCCTCTCATGGAAACAGGAAAAGGATATTATCAGGATGGTAATAATCTTTTACTTGACAGAAGGTTAAATGAAATACTTAAAGCGGCACATACTGTAAAAGAGAGGAAAAAATATCTGGACATAGGATGCAGAGACGGATTCCTGACACATCTTATTTCAAAAGAAACAGGAAACCCTTTAACATTCGGAATAGATCTTGTAGATACGGGAGAGGCACAGAAAAAAGGAATAAATACGTTAATATTTGACCTTGAACAGAAGTGTAATATACCTTTTAAAGACTGTTCCTTTGATCTCATAAGCTGTAATGAAGTGCTTGAACATATAAGAGATACTGAATTTCTTCTGGAAGAAATAAGAAGGCTTTTAAATGATGACGGTTATTTAATACTCACTATTCCCAGACTTGACAGTTTTCTCTGTTCCTTTCTTTTACTGATGGGATATCAGCCTGTATGGGTGGAATGTTCTATAAAAAATCGATACGGCGGTCTTACAGGGGATGGTATGATAACAGGACATGTATCTTATTTTACTAAAAAGGCAATAGAAGAAATGCTTCACGCTTATAAGTTCAGAGTTGCATCTTTTGCTCAGGTAAGTGTTGTATCACAGTGGATGCTGGATCAGTATATACTCGGAAGAAAATTATCTTTATTAAAGAGGATATTATGTAAATTATTTGATATAATACCATTTAAACAGGATACATGTATTTTTTTAATTAAAAAGGAGAAATGTTAAAAATGATAGATTTGTCAAAGCTGGATATGAAAGACCGGATGATTATAGACTGGTCTCTGGAGAGGCTCAAATATGCGAAAGATATTAATAACAGTCTGTGCAGGGAAATAGAAAGTGTCTTTACTCCTGAAATTATCACTTATATTTTAGAAGAATGTGATAATATTTTAAAAAGGGATATTTTTCTCCTCATTCGGGCTGAAAATTTCTCACCTGTTCTTGATTTTATTCTGGGAAAGTGGGAAACGATGGAAGATATAGTTGTGGCTGCTGCATCTCCTGTCATTGCCTCTCTTGATAAGGAAAAAGCGATGGTATTCCTTTCTTCATATCTGGAAAAAGAGAGTGATATTTATGAAAACAGTTCAAAATTATCGGGCATTTTAAAGGCTCTTGAGCTTATGGATGAACAGGGAAGAAAGAAAATAACTGAAATACTGATTGATGCTTATATAAAATCTTCAATACATGTTGAAGAAAAAATGTATTTATTCCAAAGAATAGTCGAACCGGCCTGGAAATATGAATATCATGACTTCTATAACCTTCTGAAGAATTGTCTTTTAATGAAAATTGAAGATATGGATAGAGATTACACAGATATACTGGGCCGATTGTGTGAATTATTTGTTTCATCCCGTGAGGATTTTGAACTTATACATGATTATATTGATGGGAATAGCGACCAGAAATATGAACATGTTTCAATGATTTTTAAAGATGATACTCCTGTCGAACAGTTTGATTTATATATTGAAGAATTAAAAAATGAAGAATTAAAAAATGTCCGGTCTTTTTTAAGAGAAAATCTCATAAAGATTGATCATGAAAAAGTCAGGGATTTACTGATAAGATTACTCGATGATGAGGAAATTATCGAAAGATTTGACGACGAAGTTCAGGAAGATCTTTTTTATTCCTTTATACTCGGATGTTTTATTACATCTATGAGAACAAAAGAAGTAAATCCTCAGAACCTTAATATTGAACAGGTATTTGACCTTATAGCTTCAGATATAGATATTGAAGGATTATCTTATATAGATGAGATAGTAAATTTTATGAATGGACTGAACAGAGGCATGGTTGTAGAATTTCTTAAGGATAATATGAACCTGTCTTCTTACGGACATATAAATGCAATAAACCTTATGGGAAGACTTCTTTACGAAGAATTTTTACCTCTTCTTGTGAAGGACATGTCTTATGGTATGCATATTGCTCATGAAGCACTTATAAAATATAAAGAAAAATCCATTTCTTTTATAGAAGAGAACATTAAAAATATGAATAAAGACGGCCAGTTTCTAGCCCTTTCTGTTATTGAAACCATGAAAGAGGAGACTGTCATTGATTTTATAAATAAGCATTTTCTCTCATTCTGGCTATGGAATAAAGAAAGGCTTCTGAATATTATTACGGTTTATCCTGATGTTAAATTTATAGATAAACTTCTGCCATATACCGGTAAAGGGCAGGATTTTACCGATTATATATATCTTCTTCTTAATAAGATCTATGGCATTAAGAATTCTGATATTGATTTACTTGAAAAGAAATATTATGAAGAACATGAAGAGAGACTTAAATATACGGAAGCTTTCTTCGGCGGGAAAATTGAAGAGGTCATTAAACCATATCTTGAAGTGGAACTCAGATGCGGAAACTGCGGTGACGAATCCTTTTACAGGGTGGAACATATAACAGTAGAGTTATGCTGTCATGAAGAGCCTGAACCTTATATAGAAGATGAAATTACATGTCTGAATTGCAATCAGGTTTCATCTTTTGATATTACCGATGAGGGAAAAATGAGTATTATGCTGACAGTTTTCGGTATAAACAGTTGTAAGAATGACGAAGAAATGAAAAGAGTCATGGAGAAGAGTCCCATAAAGTTTGTAGAACATGACCATGAAGACGATGAACTGGATCTGGAAGAGCTTGAAGATATGTTTTTAGAGGAAATAGAAGAAAACCCTTCTGACATCTATAATTATATATCTTTAGGCAATCTTTATGTAGATGAAGAAAGATTTGATGACGCGGAACATTATCTCAGACAGGCTATGGAGATAGACCCTGAATATATAGAGTCTTATTATATACTGGCTTATATATATGCTAAATACAGAGAGAATTATGAAAAAGCACTTTCTCTTCTTGAAAAAGGGAAAAAATATATGGATACGGCGAAATATACAGATGATATTCAGGACCATAAAGATGAATTTGAAAAAAATTACAGAACTTTTTATAATGATATGATTATAGCCCTGGCCCATGAAGGGTTAGAGGTCAAAAAACTCCCTGAAGAAAAGACAGGCCGTAATGATCCGTGTCCCTGTGGCAGCGGGAAAAAATATAAGAAGTGCTGTATGAAGTGAGCAGTGAGCAGTGACCAGAGAGCAGGGGCGTTTTATTAAACGCCTTGATGTGAAATACCCGTGACGCATCACGCATTACGCATTACGCATCACGAAATCACCCGTCACGCGTCACGTACCACTCTAAATTTTAAGAAAAGAGGTTTTCTCTATGACCGATAATGAAGTTCAGATTAAACTTGAAGTGATGGAAGGAATAGATAAGGAAATTAAAAGACTTGAAAAATTTAAAGAAGAGAAAGGAAAATTGCTTGCAAAAATAAGGGTAATAATCAGATCGTGCCTTATGCTTGCAAGGAGTGACGGAGAAAATTTCGAGGAACTGGAAAAGATCAACAATTATATTTTTGCCAGATACTGTCTGTCCGGCAAAACTGTAAGGAAATACTGCCGTTCCATAGAAGATGTTTCTCTTAACGCCATAAAAGAAGATATAAAAAAATATGAACTGGATGAGGAATTTCTCACGGATTTATATAATGATCTCTTTACCGTAGCCTATGCAGACGGAGATGTGAGCACAAAAGAAGATAAAATGATTTCTAAACTCCAGACAGCATTTAAATTACCTTTTATTACAAAATTATGATTCTGGTAAAAAAGGATTTATAATTTTTAATATATTTTCTATATTCTGGCCATGATGCATATCTTCCGTATAGAGTATATTACAGTTATTTTCCAGTGCACTGGATATTATTAAACTATCATAATAAGAATATTTATATTTTTCTGAAATATTCAGTGCTTTTCTTATTGTAATAATATCTATTGATTTTATGATGCATTTTCGAATAATGAAATCTATAATTCTGTGAATATCCTGGTAAGATAATTTTAACTTTCTTATCATAATATTTGAAATTTCATTTAACACCTGAACCATTATGACAGGTGTTTTTTTGATAAGTTCTATAGATAAACTTTTTTTATACTTATCATTTCCTATTGCATATAATAAAATATTTGAATCTAAAAATATACTATCTTGCATTTGCTTCTTCTCTGTTAAATGTAAAAGAATTCATGTTAACAGAATATTTGCTGAAAAACTGTTCTATATCGTCATTTTCATCGGATTGTTCATTACATATCAATATAACTTTTAAATTTTCTGAGGTTATCTTAATATATTCATCAGGTATTTTTATGAAGCCATTTTCAGGTTTTGTTTCAAACTCTATATACATTCTATTCACCCCTTTTTTATTTTATCACACATGAATCAGCCCTTCAATCCATGTAATTCTTCGTATATTATCTTCATATATATATGTCTTTCGCTTTTCACTTATTTAAACAACTCTTCCGCTTCTACAATCTCTATCTCTTCTGCCTTTAATTTGAGATCATACTGTAACACCGCTTCATCAACACGTTTGTCCTCTTCGGAAAGGTTTGTTTCATAAACAGGGTTCGATAAAATTTCTCCGAGAAGGCGTTTTTTCATCT
>DAIOEN010000063.1:0-33668 GCA_036746235.1 Vulcanimicrobiota bacterium
TTCTATATAAAAGACTAATTTTTCTTCTCCAGAGCCTGCCAGGCAGAAGCTTTTTGCGGATACCCTTTTACCCGTTACGGTAATCAGTTATGTGTCTTCAAGTTCCAGAACTGTTCCGGATATGAATTCTTTTCATTAAGAAACAATTATGACAAAAAGTTTGTCACAAAAAAGAATGAAAATTACATTTTCAGAAGAAAGGATTTTTCTGTCTTAATGTTGAAAACTATTATCAATCTCACATGTATAAATAATCCGGAGGAACCTATGAAGGACTCGAAAATTTGCCTGATTTTCAATCCTATATCGGGATTATCAATGAAAGGTATTACCAGGTTTCATCCTCTTGAAGATATTATAGAAGTTTTTTCCCACGAGAGGATTTCTCTTACCATCAAGACAACAGCCAGAACAGGAGACGGAACCCGTCTTACCCGGGAAACTGTCAGAGAGGGCTACAGCCATATAATTGCCTGCGGAGGAGACGGAACTATAAATGAAGTAGTTAACGGTATTGTAGACACGAATGTTGTCATGGGAATTATTCCTCTGGGAACAGAGAATATACTTGCGAAATCTATGGAAGTACCTCTTGATATAAAACAGGCATGCAGACATTTTCTGGAGGCTTCAGAACAAATCTGGGATGTAGGTGTTGCAAATGGCCGCTATTTCCTGATTACGTCAGGGATTGGCCTTGATGCCAGGGTCGTCTATGAGATGGAACCTGCCCTGAAGAAAGCTATGGGCAGTTTTGGATTTATCCTCAAGGGAGCACAGATGCTTTTTCTGGAAAACGAGAAAAAAAGCACTAAAGCAAAAATTCGTTTTCTGGATAAAAATATTACCTATGAATCACCTTTCTGGCTCATTGTTATAGGAAATCTCGCCTATTATGGAGGCGGTGTTAAACTGGCATTAAAAGCCATACCCAATGACGGAGCCCTTGATGTAATAGTAATACCTTTTTCAGATGATGCAGTTGATATTGCTACAAGAGTACTGGAAGTTTTCACTGAAAGCCATCTGGACTGGGGAGAAATACCGTATTTTACTTCAAGTGAATTCGAGATTACAACAGACCCTCCCGTATACTGCCAGATAGACGGTGAACTCCTTGGAAAAACCCCTGTTCATTACTCTATAAAACCTCTTGCCATAAAGGTAAAATTTTAATGATAGATCTCCTGAAAGCAGACACAATTCTTAAAGATAGATATGTTATAGTTAAAGTTCTGGGAAGAGGGGGCTGGGGCGTTGTATATCTGGCAAGGGATATGAGGTTGAACAGTAAATTATGGGCAGTGAAAGAGATGTTTGCCCTTCGCAGTGACGGAAGGGGCGGTTTCTGTCTTAATGAAAGCCCCCTTCTTGACCGTTCCACTGATGAAGATGAAAAGTTTGAAAAAGAAGCACTGGAACAGTTCAAAACGGAAGCGGAAATACTTTCGTCTCTGGAACATCCTTACCTGACAAGGGTTCTTGACTGGTTTTACGAAAATAACAGATATTATTTTGTAATGGATTATGTGGAAGGGAAAACATTTTTTCAGCTTGTAAAAGAAAGTAAAGGTTTTCTCCGGGAAGCAGATGTTATTGAGTGGTCTTTACAGGTCTGTGATGTTCTTTTTTATATTCACAGCAGAAATCCTCCTGTTATATTCAGAGATTTAACACCTGCAAATATAATGGTGAATAAAGAAAATAAGATAAAACTTATAGATTTCGGCCTCGCCAAGTTATACAATGCTTTTAAAGCCACAAGGGCTATTATAAAAACCGGTTCCCCCGGTTTCTGTCCTCCCGAACAGTACGGCTTTGGCCCTACAGATGCAAGAAGTGATATATATTCCTTCGGAGCCACTCTTTATTATCTTATAACATCTACTATACCAAAGGAATCTATTTACATTTACAATAACAGTTTCGAACTTGTTCCTCCTGCAGAGATAAACCCTTCTATTTCAAAAGAATTACAGAGGATTATCCTCAGGGCTATGGAGGTAGAAAGTTCAAATCGTTACAGACATGTAGAAGAGATGAAACAGGATCTTATGTATTTAAAAGAAAATCTATGGGCAAAACATAAGGTTATAATATGTTCCGAATGTTCTGAAAAAAATTCTCTGGAGGTAAATAACTGTATCAAATGTAAGAAAATACTTGATAAAGAAAAAGTTTTGTTTTTTGACAGACCGGGCTGGACTATGTTTCGTTCTTCTCCCGACAGAACCGGCTCTTTCGCCGAACGATTATCTCCATTTGAGAAATGGGCTTTTACTACAGCTGATAAAATACATTCATCTCCTGCCATTATAGAAGATCAGGTCTTTATTGGTTCCTGTGACGGTAATTTTTACAGTCTTGATAAAGAGACAGGGACTGAGATATGGAAATTTACTACAGAAGGAAAGATATTTTCTTCTCCTTCTGTTATTCATAATATGGTTTATTTCGGTTCATCTGACGGGTCTATGTACGGACTTGATATAAAAACAGGTGAAAAAATCTGGACTTTCAAAACAAAATCCATTGTGAAATCATCACCTGCAATATATGAAGATTCAATTTTTTTCGGTTCAGGAGATGCCTGCTTTTATTGTCTTGATCTGGAAAAGGGAGTGAAAAAGTGGGTTTTTAAAAGTGAAGACAGGATTACATCCACACCGTCAATAATGGAAGGAAGAATTTTTTTTGCTTCTTCCGATCGCAATCTTTATGGCCTTGACTGTAATACAGGGGAATTAATATGGAAGACCCGGCTGGAAAACGATATTCTCTCTTCCCCTTCTTTATATGGCACTACTCTTTTTATAGGAGCAGGAGAAATTATATATGGAGTAGATATTAATAATGGTACTGTTATATGGCAATTTAAAACAGGTGATCACATAACAACCTGTCCATGTACAGGTTACGGAAGAGTTTATGTCGGAAGCTATGATGGCAATCTCTATGCTTTGAATATGGATACAGGTAAATGTATGTGGAAATTTTTTACAGATGAAAAAATCGTTTCTTCACCGGCCCTTGGTTTTGATACGGTATATTTCGGAAGCTGCGACTGTAATATTTATGCCCTTGATGCCAGAACAGGCATAAAGAGATGGAGCTATTACCTGGGAGAGGAAATATATTCTTCTCCTTCTGTTATTGAAAGAACTCTTTATACAGGATGTAATAATGGAAAATTATATGCTTTGAGGTTTTGAGTCGTGAAAAGTGAAAAGTGAAAAGTGAAAAGTGAAAAGTAGATATACATTGATTGATAAAATAACTGGTCACTGGCCACTGGTCACTGGTCACTGATAACTGGTCACTGTTTTATCAAAATCTTCCTGTTTCTGATGCCCCTGTTTTTTATTTCATCTTTAAGGTATTTCCATTTTGTAAAGATTTTCTCACCGGAAGGTTTTACTCTGTACCATATTTCCTGAATTGTCGATATATTATAAACCCAGTAACCGTCAGGAGATAATATGTCTGTTGTTCCATTGATATAAGCTTTTACTTTCAATATATTATCTGTTTCTTTTCCTCCTGTTGTTGATGGTTTATATGTTACAGAAGTTACTGATTGGGTAGACAGCTCAATGCCTGTTCTGTTGCCGTTTCTGTCTATTTTATAATTATACCAGTTATAAATAGTATTTTTATTTTTGTCGGCAGAAGAAAGAGACGCTTTTAATTTATTTCCTGCAGGATAGGTTTTCCCCTGTTCCGGGAATTTTATTGAGAAAGAAGGAACAGGAAAAGATTTCATTCCGATTAAATTTCCGTTATATCTGATTATTAAAATTATAATACCTCCCGGATAAAATTTCACCGGAGAAAATTCTCCGAGAACAGGGACATAGCCAATACAGTAATAACCGTCATTTATTTCTTTCATTGATACTCCCTCCGGGAGAGTGTCTTTTAATATTTCCGATGTAGGAGGTTTTTTACCTGGCTCAAAGGAAAATACCTTTAATGATGCTCCCGTGAGCGGTTTATTATCTGTAAGTATTAATACTTCTCCATAATCCTGCCCTCTGTCTCTCGGTTTACCTGCAGGATGAATATAATTATAATGAGTAAAACCTGCATTGACCATAAGGTTTTTATCTGAAATTATCTGTCCCGGTGTGACAGGAGTCTGTGTGACTGTGGGAGTCTGTGTCAGAGCCGGTGTTGCTGACGGTACAGGTGCACTTTCTTTATGAAGGGTGATGGAATTACTGGCAATATTTTTTCCTGTCATACCATACATAAAGGTTGCAATTTCTACAATATCTTTTACTCCGTCCTGTGGAATCACTTCAGGCGGAATATAGGTAAATTTAATTACCCCTTTTTCATCGGGTGAGATTATATTCCAGTTGTTTTTTTCTGAGTTTATCTGTCCTGATGAACCTTCTGCAAGCCTGACGGCAATTTTCAGTTTATTACCTGTATAATCTGTTATATGTTCCCCGTCTTTATTTAAAAGATCCGATACCAGTCCTGTGATTTTTTCATTAGCCGGTATATTGATTTCATTTTTCTCCATTACTATATTACCTGTGACAGGCAGTTCTTTTTCTTCTATAATTTTCCTGAAGGGAGAAAAATACATCTCAAGTTCTGTAATGGAATTAAGAAGGAATATATCGAATTGTTCTATTGCTCCTCTTGTATAGGAACGAGAAAAAGTCCCATATGGCTTTTCTGTAAGTGTATTGAAAAAAGACCCTTCTATAAACATTTGATCCTGGTTTTCACCGGTCAGGCCTATATTTACAAGAAGAAGATAATCATAACCGGTTAAATCTTCGATGAGATTCCTGTATTGAAATTTATGTGTTTCTGTGAGTTCCGTAAACTGCTCTTTTGTTACAAAATTCTTTACAGGCGTAAGTTTAAATTCAGGTGCAGACATAGTTTCTAACAGATCATTACTTATTATTTTGCCTGTTTCTTCCGGAGCTAATTTCTGTTGCTCATTTTTTTCAATAAAAATATTTATTACCAGTTTTATGCTGGAATTTTCCGCTCCATTTAACTGATTTTTTAATATAAAAAGAACAAGAAATATTGATATGATTACGGGAAGATATTTTTTCAGTTTAATACATCCTTTCAAAATTACAATTTTACTACAGTTATTATAAAATTCTACTAACTCTATATAGTTTCCCCCTGCTTTTTTAATTCTTTATAAAATTTTATAAACCTTTCCGTTACAACTTTAAAATTTAAAAAAATCTCAGAAATATCAAAGGATTTGCTGAAGGGATATCGAATAAAATATTGAATTTTGTGACTTCAATTACATTTTTTAGAAGCATTTTTTTAAGAAAGGAATTTTAATTGACTTCTTCCTATGGATAATGTTTTTCTTTAAATATTTAAACTATAGAAGTTAATTAGATCTTTTACTTTTTTAGAGTTTAAGGGTATAGGAATTTTCATTTTTGACCAGGATTTATAGGATTTATGGGATTACCAGGATGATAAATAGAATTACTTTACTTGAATTTTCTAATCCCGGTAATTCTTTAATCCCGAAAATCCCAGTCAAAAATAAAGCTTCAGATGAAAATTAAGGAGAGGTAAGTTATCTAAATAATTTATGAAAAAGATTATAATTTTTCTTTTACTTACAATAATTTTGGTTTCTTTAAGGCCTTCTTATTGTGCAGAAGATCAGTCTAAAGCCGGTCCTGAAGAACAGGCAAGAAATAAATTTGATGCAGGAAAGATTTACTATGACCAGGGAAGTTATACTACTGCTCAGGACCCTTTTAAAGAAGCTGTCAAACAATACCCGAATTCTGTAGAATTCAACTGGTATTGTGTTGATTGCCTGGTTGTGCGGGATGCAGCACCTGAAGCTTTTGATGAGGCTGTTAAATTTTACAATGAGCAAATAGGAATTAATGCCAATCCATTCAGTGACTATAGATCAGGTCTCTATTTTGGCCTTGGCCTCTGTTACTTTATGAAAGGCGCAAAATATGAGATTGACGATATTACGATAAGTGGTCTCAAGAACAAGATATGGTTTGAAATAGATGACAGAGTTATTGGAAAAGTAAAAGGGAAACTTGATGCTGATAAATTGAAAAAAATAAAAACGTTAAAGGGCAAGAAGTTTTCGAAAGATGAATTTTTATCCACTCTGAAGAGTATGAATTTTAAGCAAAACGATATAAACACACTTAAAACATCATGTATGAATAATATTACTCCCATGAAATTAATTTCCCTGGGTACAATTAAAGACAGGGTATTTACTAATGAAGAAGATTTTTTTAATGTTCTTAAAAGTGCAGGCTTTAAAGATTATGAAATTACTGTTATAAAAAGTTATGCTTTGAAATTTGATGAGAAGAATAAAGAAGATATAATTAAATATTTCACCCTCTCTCTCAGTTACAGTATAGATAACGAATGTGCAAAAGCAATAATTGATATAAAAAATACTCACAAACAGAAATTGAGTCGCATCGAAAAACCCCGTTACATCATGAGAGAGAAATATATAAAAATAGGTGTTATAGCCGGTATTCTGATAATTGTATTCCTTATAATAGGCCCGATAAGAAATTATATAAAAAGCAAACAGCCTAAATTCACAGGTATTATTTTTCTCTTTAATCCGGAAGGAGAAAAAATTGAAGATCAAATGCTTGAAAAATATAGAAGAGTCAATACCACCACGATTTCTGTTGGTTCAGATCCGAAAAACGGCATTGTAATACCTTCTGCAAAGCCATTTCATGCCCTGTTAAAAGCTGAAAAACTTGTTTATCAATACAGGGTAAGCATGAACCCTCAAAAAGATGCAAAATTATTTCTTGTAGCTAAAGAAAAAGATCAGAAGGGAAATGAAACAGGAGTTTCTTTTACGGTAGAATTTCATGGTGGATTACTTTATGACAGTGATGTGGTGAAATTCGGCAATTATTTTCTGCAATATATAAATTCCAATGTACCTAAAAGGACTCAGGAAGAGGTTTTACAGATGTTAACAGCTCTTCATCCTTCAGCTATGAAAGAAAAACCTCATGAAGAGCAAAAATCTGTGTCAGTAAGGCAGGAAGAAAAGAGAGAACCTTCCAGAGATACAGTAGAAATTTCTGGTGCAGATTATGAAGACAAAGAGAAAATGCTGAAGGAAAAGTTACTTTCGAGACGCCATGAAGATAGCAGTGACGAAGCTATAGATCTTGGAGCACCTGCATTTTCCGGAGCCATTTTGTTCTCTCAGGATAAGGAAAAAGAAATAAAAGACGCTATAGCCAGAGCAAAGGCTAAATTGCAGCAGGCTAAAAGTCAGGGCGAAGAAGAAAAAATAGTTCCTGCAGAAGAAGAGGAAGAAACATATGAACAATATATGAGTATTGTAGGTGTTACATCTGTACAGGCAGATGAATTGACGGGAACAGTGGAATATGAAGAAGAATATGATGAGAACCAGGAATATGAGGAAGAAGAATACGAAGAAGAATACGAAGAAGAATACGAAGAAGAAGAGGATGAAGAAGAGGATGAAGAAGTATATATTACAGAAGAAAAGGTAACAGAAAAAGTTTTACCTGCCCTGTCACAGGAATCTCCGCCGAAGATTGAGAAAGAAAGTATAAAAGATGCTATAGAAAAAGTAAAAACGAGAATGAAACTTTCAAAAGACGACATAGAACCACAGAAGGAAGAGAAAGAAGAAAAGAAAGAAAAGAAATACGAAACAGTAATTAAACCGGATGAAGATGAATCGGAAATGCTTGCCGTAGGAATAGGTTTTGATGATTTTGAAGAAGAGGAAGTCTCTGCTATTGGTATGTTCGGTTATGATGATGAAGAGGAAGAAATGTCTGATGATGATATAGAGGCAGAAAAAGAAAAGAAAGCCAGAGAAAAGGCAGAAAAAGAAAAGAAAGCCAGAGAAAAGGCAGAAGAAGAAAAGAAAGCCAGAGAAAAGGCAGAAGAAGAAAAGAAAGCCAGAGAAAAGGCAGAAGAAGAAAAGAAAGCCAGAGAAAAGGCAGAAGAAGAAAAGAAAGCCAGAGAAAAGGCAGAAGAAGAAAAGAAAGCCAGAGAAAAGGCAGAAGAAGAAAAGAAAGTAAAGATAAAAGATGAAAAAGCCAGAGAAGAGAATGGGAAAGTAACAGTTAAAAAGGTAATAAAGAAAATGCCTGAAGAACTGCCGAAGGAAAAAGAAGATAAGATTCCTTTTGTGGAAAAAGCAAAAGCTGTATCAGGAACTATTCCTCATGAAAAGAAAAAAATTAAGAAAAAAGTAAGCAAAGTAAAGACATCGTCCGCTTCTATAGAAGATAAAGTAAAAGCGATTGAAGAAAGCATGCAGAAATCTATGGAGGAAAAATTTATAAAGATAAATAAGGATAAGATTAAGAAGGTAGTAAAAAAGAAGATCAGTAAATAGCAGTAACGCGTAACGCATCAAGCGCTACGCGTCACGTTTTAAAGATTTAAAGAAACTGGCTTATTTTTTCTACAATTAAATCTTTTGGTACATTTCCTACTATATTTTCTACTATTTCCCCGCCTTTGAATATTTTTACCGTCGGTATACTTCTGATACCGTATTTTCTGGAAGTTTCAGGGTTTTCATCTACATTCATTTTAAATACTTTTATTTTGCCTTCATATTCTTTTGCTATTTCTTCAATAACAGGTCCGAGCATTTTACATGGCCCGCACCATGGAGCCCAGAAATCTACCAGTACAGGAACAGATGCCTCTAATACTGAAGTGCCAAAATTGTTATCACTTATATGCATTTCTTCACTCATATATATACACTGCCTTTCATTTATTTTTTACGGTCAGCAGTCAGCAGTCATCTTTTATGTGATGAATTATTTTTGTTATCTCTGTAATAACACAGACAGAGCTTATATGTCTATCTGCTGATAGCTGATAGCCGAGTGATATTATATCATACAGACGGAGCTCTAACAAGATAGTTATTTTGATCAAATTACTTGACACTAATAGGCTCAGAGAGTATAATTTAAAAGCCTTAAAGTAGGTATTTGTACTATTGAAATTTTATAAATTAAATATATAAGGAGGTGAACTTGATTAGTTGTAAAAGCTGATCAAGTAATCAAATGTCCAGAGTAGTCGGTATTGATTTAGGTACAACAAATTCTGTAATAGCTGTTATGGAAGCAGGTAAACCTGTTGTAATAGCAAATGCCGAAGGGAGCCGTATCACTCCGTCAGTTGTGGGGTTCTCCAAATCAGGGGAAAGACTTGTGGGGCAGTTAGCCAAAAGGCAGTCTGTTCTCAATCCGGATAAAACTGTTTCTTCTATTAAAAGAAAGATGGGAACAAAAGAGAAGGTAACTATAGATGGTAAAGACTATACACCACAGGAAATATCTGCCATGATTTTGCGCAAAATGGTAGATGATGCCAGTTCATATCTTGGTGAAAAGATTACCAGAGCCGTAATCACAGTGCCTGCTTATTTTGATGACTCACAGCGTCAGGCCACTAAAGATGCAGGAAAGATTGCAGGTCTTGAAGTCCTGAGAATAATAAACGAGCCTACTGCTGCCTCTCTTGCATACGGCCTTGATAAAAAGAAATCAGAAACAATACTTGTGTGGGATCTCGGCGGAGGAACCTTTGACGTTTCCATTCTGGAAGTAGGAGAAGGACTTTTTGAAGTTAAGTCTACAAGCGGTGATACACATCTCGGCGGTGATGACTATGACATGCGAGTAGTCGAATATCTTGCAAAAGAATTTAAAAAGGATCAGGGTATAGATTTGAAACTGGATAAACAGGCACTGCAGAGACTTACTGAAGCGTCAGAAAAAGCCAAATGTGAACTGTCTTCTATGTTCGAGACTATTATAAGTCTGCCTTTTATAACAGCGGATCAATCAGGCCCAAAGCATCTGGAAATGAAGCTCACAAGAGCAAAATTTGAAGAACTCACTGCAGATCTTACTGAAAGAACCATTGTTTCTTTCCGTCAGGCTCTTGGCGATGCAGGCATATCGGAAAAAGACATAGATGAATTAATACTTGTAGGTGGCTCTACCCGTATGCCCTGTATAGACGAACTTGTCAGAAGGCTTACAGGAAAAGAACCAAATAAAGGAGTTAATCCTGACGAGGTAGTTGCAATAGGAGCAGCCATTCAGGCAGGTGTTCTTGCAGGAGAAGTTAAAGATGTAGTGCTTTTAGATGTCACGCCTCTTACCCTGGGTATTGAAACCCTGGGCGGTGTGTGCACTCCTCTTATAAAGAGAAATACTACAATACCTACCAGAAAAAGTGAGATTTTCACTACTGCTGCAGACGGCCAGACTGCTGTAGATGTCCATGTCCTTCAGGGGGAACGTCATATGGCGAGAGACAATAAAACCCTTGGTATGTTCCGCCTTGATGGCATACCTCCCGCACCGAGAGGTATCCCTCAGGTAGAAGTTACTTTTGACATAGATTCAAACGGTATAGTAAACGTTACGGCAAGGGATATGGCCACTCAGAGAGAACAGCATATAACCATAACTGCAAGCACCAATCTCGGTAAAAATGATGTTGACAGAATGGTTAAAGAAGCAGAATCTCATGCAGAAGAAGATAAGAAGAAGAGAGAAGAAAGTGAAATTAAAAATAAAGCAGACAGTCTCGTTTATCAGACAGAGAAAAATCTTAAAGATTACGGTGACAAGGTTCCTTCGGAACATAAGAGTAAAATAGAAGATGCCCTGAAAGAACTTAAAGCTGCAAACGAAACAGGTAAAATAGAAGAGATGAAAAAAGCCATAGATAACCTTGAACAGGCTTCCTATAAAATGGCGGAAGCAATGTATGCAGGCGTATCAGGCGGCCCCGGTGGCCCCGGCCCCGGCCCCGGCCCTGGAGCATATCAGGCACCTCCTCCGGGACCTTCAGGACCTTCTGCACCTCCTCCTCCCGGTGATGATGTAGTAGATGCAGAATTTAAGAGTTCTGATATTTAAGCAGTCAGCTATCAGCAATCAGCAGTCAGTTACAGGGTAGTTTTATAAATTCCTGGAAAAGCTGATGGCTGATGGCTGATAGCTGAAAGCTACTTAAAAGGCAAAAAAATATGAAATTTAAAGATTATTATAAAATTTTAAGTGTAGATAAAAAATCTGATATAAAGACTATCAAAAATGCCTATCGTAAGCTTGCCAGAAAATATCATCCTGATGTAAACCCAAATGATCCTCATGCAGAGGAAAGGTTTAAAGAGATAAATGAAGCCTATGAGGTACTTTCAGACCCTGAGAAAAGGAAAAAATACGATCTCCTGGGAAGTAACTGGAACAAAGTTCATACAGGGCCGGGAGGGTTTTCCGGAACAGGGTTTCCGGGATTTGAAAATATTAATTTTGATTTTCAGGATCTTGGCGATCTTGGCGGTTTCAGTGATTTCTTTAAAACATTTTTCGGAGGCCAGAGGGGTGCCGGCGCAGGGGCGTCGACATGGCAGAGGAATACTTCTATGCCGCCGAAAAGAGGCAGAGATCTTACCTATCCGATTGAAATAACACTTGAAGAAGCCTATAAAGGGGTAGAAAGAAGCCTCCAGGTTCAGATTCAGGACATATGTCCTCATTGCAAAGGTGAAGGACTTTCGGGAAGACATTCGTGCTCAAACTGCCAGGGCAGCGGCCGTATATATAAACAGCGTAAAATCTCCGTAAAAATACCTCCGGGAGTGAAAGATAGTTCAAAGGTTCGTATGGCCGGCCAGGGAGAAACAGGCACAGGCGGAGGCAGTCCGGGAGATCTCTATCTTGAGATAAAGCTTGCACCACATAAATTCTTTGAAGTTAAAGGTGATGACCTTTACTGTGAAATGCCGATCAGTGTTACAGAAGCAATATTAGGAGCAGAAATACAGGTTCCTACTATAAACGGCAGTTCTGTTTTAATGAAAATACCTCCGGAAACACAGAACGGAAGAAATTTTCGACTTTCCGGTCTTGGTATGCATCCTTTGAAAGGAGGACTACCCGGCCATCAATATGTAAAAGTGAAAGTAGTTCTTCCTCAGAATTTATCTAAAAGGGAGAAAGAAATTTTCCAGGAACTGGCTAAATTACGCCAGGATAATCCAAGGGCATTTCTATAAATAATTCTTATGAAGAGAAGAAATATATATGTTATTACACTTATTGTATTATTTGTAATCAGTTTTATTGCTATAAAGGTTTCTGCAAGAGATGACGATGAGCCGTCTCTGGACGCCAAGATTAAGATGTATCAAACACTTCTTGCAGAGGCAAAAGACCTGGGGGCCAATACAGAAGATGCAGAGGCCATAATGAAACAGGCGGAAATGAATATTTCGGCAGGTTTTATTTCCGGTGCGGAACTGCTTGTTCAGACTGCTATGGTAAAATTACTTGATGCCATAAAACTTGCAGGAGGATCAAATCCTGAAAAGTATTTAACACCCGGTACAAATAGAGATACAACAGGAACTCCTTCCGTAACAGACACATCAGTCCCTTCCGGTACATCAGTTCCTGTATCTACTCCCACGCCATATCAGATTGCGGCTACTCCCACGTCATATCAACCTGCGGCTACTCCCACGCCATATCAGCCTGCAGCTACTCCCACACCTCTCTATCCGAATATTGTTGTTGAAGATAAGAGTTATAATCTTCCCTTTGAAAATACCTGTTTCGGCGGTAATTCCATTCTTATGGTAGAACATATACCTGTTTTCTGGCTGAAACCTGAAGGTTTTGCCGATTTGCAGTGGGATAATGTTGAAACGGAAAGAGGGTTTTACAACTGGGATAAACCGGATAAATTCTATGGGAAAGCTACGCAGAGAAACCTTAATTTAATTGTCAATATTCTGGGCGTACCTTTATGGGATTATCAGATGGGACATAATCAGCCTCTTCCTACTCCTGCAGTAGTTCCCAATGTTCTTCCTTCAGATAAGGAAAGATATATGACATTTATAAAAACTGCCGTTGAAAGGTATGATACCGATGGAGTGACAGATGCTTCTATGGCTATTAAAATAAAATATTTTCAACTTGGCAGCGAGCCTGACAGTGCAGACAATACCTTCGGACAGCGCCAGTGGGCAGACACCGTAGAGAATTATGCTCTTCTTGTCAGGTGGACAAAACAGGCTATGGTACAGGCCAATCCGAAAGCCTGTCTTATACTCGGAGGCTCTTCTGAACTGGCTGCATGGGGTAAAGGAGGAGAATTCAACCCGATAACAGGGCAACCTTTCGAGAAAGACGGATGGTTTGTAGAGCTTTTTGATAATCTCAGAAGTCTTGAAGACGGAGAAACACAGAATGACGGTATAAAAAATTATTTTGACGGAGTGGATTTTCATCATTACGGAGGTACAACCAATTCTACTGTAAATGTAAATCTTACTTATAAACCTCTTGATGCAGGACTGGATCTTATGAAAAAACGCCTTTATGAATACGGCTATAAAGATGTGTCCCTCTGGGTTACAGGTAATTCAATCTATACGGGAAGTCCCTGTGATTATTTCTCCGGCGGCGAACGTGTTAATTATGTTACTGTTTCTGAAAAAGAACAGGCCATATACCTTGTAAAAAGTCTTATTGTTCCCGTATCAAAAGGAGTAAAAGCGGTTTTCTGGAGTAAATTTATAGATGACCCGCCTCAGACTCTTCATTACGGTCATTTAGATACTTTTTATAATTATTCAGGTCTTCTTAACGGAGAGGATCAGACAAAAAAACTGTCTTTTTATACATATAAATTACTTGCAGAATTACTTGCCGGTGCCAGATTTAATCAAATTTTTACCGGTCTTGAACGTGATGTGTCAGGTTATGCTTTTGTGAAAAATGGGCGGCCCTGTTATATTTTCTGGAATGACGGAACAGATGTTAAAACTGTAAGAATTGGAGCGGAACAGGGGAAGGTTTACAATGTAACCTCTCTTGTGACAGGCCCTGAAGGACAGGTTACGGTAGAAGAGGTAAGAGCAGATCAGGGACTTTTAGTGTTCAAGCTCGGAGCAGAGCCGGTTTTTGTCGTGCAGAAATAGTGAGCGGTGTGTGGTGAGTAGTGAGCGGAGTCTGTCTGCTCGCTACTCACTGTTTATTTTACGAGTACGGGGAAAGCCCACGGACTTTAGCCGTGGGATATGGCATGTGGCGGGTAAAAATAAAGTTATTGCAATAGTTAATTGTCAGATGTATATTAATATGATATAATATCCCTATGGACAAACGCTGGAGTACAAGCAACAAAGCTATATATAATATAGGATATCATTTAATATGGTGTCCCAAATATAGAAGAAAAGTATTGACTGGCAAAATAGAGATTAGATTAAAAGACCTGCTCTATAAAAAAGCAAAAGAAATAGAGATAGAAATAAAAAACCTGGAAGTAATGCCAGATCATGTTCATTTATTCATCAAAACGGATCCAACAGATAGTCCTCACCGGGTAGTTCAGCAATTAAAAGGTTATACTTCAAGAGTATTAAGACAGGAATTCAGTGAATTAAGAAGCAGATTGCCGAGCTTATGGACACGAAGTTATTATTGTGAGAGTGTAGGACATTTATCTGAAGATACAGTGAGAAAATATATAGAAGGACAAAAGGGACAATGATAAAAACTTTTCATGAGAAGCTATACAATAATAAAAAGAAGAATAAATATCTCATAAAGCAGATAGAACTTGCCTGTGAGATATATAATCATTGCATAGCTCTTCATAAGAGATATTATAGACGTTATAAAAAAAATCTGTCTCTTTATACTCTTCAACTTCATATAACCTTTTTAAAAAGTTTAAAAAAGTATATCCACTGGAACAGTCTGAACAGTCAGACAATCCAGGAACTGACAGAGAGGATAGATAAAGGATATAAAAAATTCTTCGATAAAGAAAACAGGAGACCTCCAACATTTAAGAAAAGAAAGAAATATAAATCAATAAGTTTTAAGCAGAGTGGCTATAAATATCTTGGAAGTAATCGACTAAAAATAGGTAAAAAAATATATAAATTTTTCTATTCTCGTCCCATAGAAGGAAAGATAAAGAAAGTAACAGTAAAACGTGACAGCCTTGGAGATTTATATATATCTATAGTATGTGAAGTAGATGTAGAGAAATCAAGTTCACAGACAGGTAATGCTGCGGGATTTGATTTTGGTTTAAAGAACTTTTTAATAAGCAGTGAAGGAGAAGTAATAGAATCTCCTCTGCCCTTAAAGAAATCTTTAAAGGCCATTCAGAAAGCAGGTAAGGAATTATCAAGGAAAAAGACATGTTCATCCAACAGGCATAGAGCACGATTAAATCTGGCAAGAAAACATAAAAAAGTAAGAAATCAGCGTAAGGATTTTCATTTTAAGCTGGCAAGGAATTTATGCTTAAGATATGATTATTTATTTTTTGAGACTCTCACAATAAGTGGCATGATAAAACTCTGGGGAAGAAAAGTAAGTGATCTTGGTTTCAGTAAATTTATGGTTATAGTGGGATGGTATTGTAATAAATTCAGCAAAACTCTTTATTGTATAGATAAATTCTATGCCAGTTCCAAAATATGTCATAAATGTGGATATAAGAATGAAGAATTATCTTTAAAAGACAGAATCTGGGTATGTCCGCATTGTAAGGCAGAATTAGATAGAGATTTAAACGCTTCAATAAATATCTATAAGGTTGGGACTTCAACCTTCGGGATAGACGAAGTAAGACTTGAGTTTAATCAAGCATTCGTTGTTTGACCCCAGAACCCCACGAACTTAAGTCGTGGGAGTAAGTCAGCGGAGGTTTATTGATAATATTGGAACACCATGCCTTTCCCCCATCATCAGACCTTATACCGAGAGAAATATTATTCGCTGAATCTTTAAAAACCAATCCCAGAATATCTCCTGACGGGAAAAGAGTCATATATCAGGTTCTGGAAAATAATTTACTCAATTTCCGGATTAAAACCACAGGAGAAGAGGATGACAGAACGGTTATCAGTGTAAAACAGGGATGTATCAGCAATTATTTCTGGCATAATAACACTTCTATTCTTTATCTTTATGATGAAACAGGTCTTGAAAATTTTCTCCTCTCCAGACTGGATCTGGAAACAGATGAAATAAAAACATTGACCTGTAAAGATGCAAATGTTGTAATTATTAAATACGATCGTAATTATCCTGATGAAATGATTATTGCATTAAATAAAGATAACAGAGAAATATATGATTTATATCATATAGATGTAATCTCAGGACATCTGACTTTACTGCAAAAAAATACCGGTACTATAACCGACTGGGTTATAAATGATAAACTTCAACTTGAAGCAATAGTCACAACTGAAGATGACGGCAGTGAGAGGCTTATGGTAAGAGATGGCACAGATAAAGACTGGAAGGTTCTGGATGTATGGAATTCTGATGATAAGCCACTGAGTTTGCCTGTCTGTCTTACAGGAGAGAATATTTATTTTATCGGTTATGAGGACTCCAATACAAGCGGATTGATCAAGTTAAATATAAAAACGGGAGAGAGAAAACTGCTTGCCTGCCATGAGACATATGATATTTATACATGGATGATAAATAAACATGTAAATCCTTTCGGAGTCTATACAGTTTTAATAAATCCCTGCACCTGTGAAATACAGGCAATCTGTTTCAATAAATTCAGAAGAGAATGGATTATTTTAGATGAAGCGATAAAGGAAGATTTTGAAGCCATAAAAAGAATCGACAGAGGTGATTTTGCCGTTGTTAACTGTGATGATACCTTTAATTTATGGCTTGTGTGTTTTGAAAGGGATAACGGACCTGTTGCTTACTATGTTTTTAACAGAAAGTCGAAAAAAGAAATATTTCTGTTTTATAATCAATCGTCTCTGAATAATTATACTCTTTCTCCTGTAGAGGAAGTAACGTTTACTTCCAGTGACGGTCTGGATATTCATGGTTATATAACCTATCCGAAAGGAGATAAGAGAACCGCTCTGCCAGTGGTACTTTATGTCCATAAAGGTCCATGGGCCCGTGATACATGGGGATATAATCCTGTGGTACAGTGGCTGGCAAACAGGGGATACGTATGTCTTCAGATTAATTACCGCGGTTCCCTGGGATATGGCAAAGCTTTTCTCAATGCAGGAAATAAAGAATGGGGAGGAAAAATGCAGAATGATCTTTTAGATGCTGTTAACTGGGCTATAAAAAAATCCATAGCAGATCCCGACAGAATTGCCATCTACGGTTCCGGTTACGGCGGATATGCATCTTTACTTGGAGCTACCTCTTCATCTTTTTTTTGCTGTTCCGTTGCACTGGAATGTCCGGCCAATCTTATAACCTTTCTTCAATCATTCCCGCCATCTGTCTGGAAAATTTACCAGAAGAGATGGATGGACAGGATTGGAGAACCTTCTATGGAAAAAGAGCTATTAATATCACGTTCTCCTTTTTATAATGTAGATAATATCAAAATTCCTCTCTTAATAGCTCATGGGCTAAAAGATGACATAATCAGTTCGACAGAGACATATCAAATTGTGAGAGCTATAAAAAGTCTGGGTCTTGATGCGGAATATGTTGTTTTCCCTGATGAAGGACATAATATTAAGAAACCGAAGAATCTGCTTAAATTTTATGTCATGGCTGAAAAATTCCTTTCCAGATATCTTGGAGGCAGATATGAACCAAGGGATATATATCAGAAGGATATATATACCGGTGATACACATTTTAATGACAAAGAACTAATAGATAAAATCTTAAAAGAAGGAGACAGAGATGCCTTTGAACTGCTTGTGCGTTTTTATGAAAAACCATTGTTGAAATATTTGATAAACACCACAAGAAATGTTGAATTAAGCAGGGAACTCCTTCATGATATTTTTTACAGAGTCTGGTTATATCTTGAGTCTTACTCTTTTGACAGGCCTTTTGCTTCATGGCTATTTAAAATTGCTTTCAATGTAGTAAAAAAGCACAGGATAAAAGAACATATGTTAATAAAAGAGGTAAGCCTGAATAACCCGGATATAATTGGCAGGGCGCTGACAGGAAATATTGAAAACAAATTTTTTCTTGATTTTATAGTGAACTCTCTTAAAGAACCTTATAAAACCGCTTTCATTCTCCGTTTTGTCCGTGGAATGGATTACAGAGAAATGGCCTCTCTTATGAATACCAGCAATCAGCAAATAAAAAATTATTTGTATAGAGTGAAAAAAAATATTCATAAATTATGGTTGAAATATAATACTTAGTACCGCTCCAGGTAAATTAGTAACCATTTTATCAGCTTCTGCCTGACAGGCTCTTACGAAGAAAAATAATTTGCCTTATATAATTTGTTTTACAGACAATAAATTAACCCTTATTTAATTTTTTATACTATAGAAAAAACGAATTTTTCTTCTCCAGAGCCTGCCAGGCAGAAGCTTTTTATGGATACCCTTTTACCTGTTACGGTACTTAAAAATACTCCCTGGAACAAAAAAAATAATTTTTTATAAAATGAAACTTTTTCTGATTTCCGGGATATTTATATAAAACAGATAATATTAAGGAGTTATTTATAGCCATGATTTATTTCCGTATCTATCAGTCAGGTATGGCACTGTTCAGTATTCTCTGTGTAATGGTAATTTTGCTTATAATCTCTCTTGCCATTGTATCTTTAAGCACAGGTAATCTGACTACATCCGGCAATATACATGCAAGACTTCAGGCATTAAGCCTTGCCACTTCCGCGTCTATGTACTGTATATATGAACTTGAACAAAATAATGATTCAGACCTTATATGGTCACCTGGCAACATACCTTCCCCTCAGACAGGACTTACTTTTTCCGCTCATAATTACAGTCCCATTACAAATACAAACGGACTGCCGGGAACATGCAGGGCAGCCTATATCGATAATCTTCATAATCCAAATCCTGTAACAGTATTTGGAGGACCTTCATTTTACCCTTCCCTGGCTTCTACCGAGGTTTACGGAGAAACAGCAGTAATAATAGCTCAGGGTGAATATGAAGGATTTAAAAGGACTGTAAAAGTCTCTGTCAGAAATATATATTTCACCAGCGAAGCAGAAGATACCATAACCATAAGTGATGGCCCTCTTATGTTAAACGGTATTGAATCACCCTTTAATCCTCTTCCCATAGCAGGAAGTTTATATGGAGGTAACGGAATTAATTGTGAAAATATAACTTCTGTAAGAGTTTTAAACGGAAGCTTTCTTCACAGTAATGGTACCGTAACAAATACAGGAACTACAATTCCCGACAGATTTATAGAACAGAACAGACCGGGAAATATTACTATGCCGGAATGGAGTTTGTCCAATCCCTGTTTGACAGATGGTTCTCCCTCTGACCCGGATATCTATACAAAAATCACTTACGGCGACGAACTTTCCGGCCTGGCACCCGGCAGTATTACCCGTCCGTCTTTCCCATCCCTGGACCCGAATATACCTGATGACAGAAGATATGTTTTCGATGGCACTGATTTAACATTTGTCAATCAAAATATATTTATAAACGGAAGTCTCCATGTTCTCTGTGAAGATACTTATATGAAACTTATTAATTCAAATGTTTTTATAAACGGAACTCTGACACTGAATACTGATCTGATTGGAGATAATTCCAAACTTTTTGTCGCAGGATATGACCCGAACGGACTTTCTATAAGTATGGAACAGAGCGGATCTTTTATCACCACTACAAAGACAGGAGTTGCCCTGTTCGCAGAAGGTGACATAAAGATATTTGATGTTGATAACATTTCCTCCGGCAATAATGCAGATACATGGATTTCTTCTGCTCCTTCTGATATAAAATATGTTACAGATATGTTTAATACGACTGGAATTGCAAAACTTGACGCTTCAGAGGCCTGGGATTGGTACTTACATGATACTATATTATACCCGTCTATTTTTCCTTATGATATATGTAACCAGGTTTTTTCCGGCTGTAATGACTGTAATAATGAGTTTATTGAGCACGGACTTAATCCAGTATCGGAGGAAGTGAACCAGTGGTTCAGTATGAGTGAGGCAAATCGTGGCATGGAGTGGGCTACAGAACAACATGGTATGGCCTGGTACAATAACTGGGAAGGGTTTGTAAAAAATCCTTCAGTTTTTCTTGACAGCACTACAGCTTTTTTTCATGGTGTAATTTTTACACATGGAACCTTTACCGCTGAAAAAGTTTCAGGGTCTATCTGCATAACAGGAGCCGTTTTCTCTGATGATAATCCTTCATGCTCACCGGCGGGACATGGAGGAAAGATAGAGCTTAAAGGAGGCTGTTACATACTTTACTGCCCTTCAAGCCTGAAATACAGAAGCAGCCAGATTGTAATTAAACCTGTGCTTACGACTTATTCGTGGCAGGAACTTTAAATGAGGAGAAATCTATGAAATCAGACAAAAAAGCTTTTACTGTTATAGAACTATTAATAGTAATATGTCTCTTTGGTATTTTTATGTCTATGATAGGAACGGTAACGGTTAATTGCATTAAAGCCTTTCAGAGATCCCGTTATAAACTTGTAACACAGCAGGAAGCACAGATGTCTATAGACAGATTATGCCGTGAATTGAATGAAAGCTATCTGCCAGGTGTCAAAATAAAAAAGAGCAAAGATAACGGAGGAAAACACAGTGAACAATGGGATGCCATATGTTTTCCTACGTCCAGGACATCTGACGATGGAAGCGGCAATACTGATATGGAAAATGGCAAATTAAAATGGACCAGATATGTAGTTTATTTCAAAAAAACAGGCACTAAAGAGGTTTATAGAAGAGTTATAAAGGTTACAGGCCACCCTGCAGATTACTTCCGCCCTGAAGCTTTAACCGATGAAGAATTAAAGGAATTTCTTCTTCCTTCTTATCCTCTGAACTCACCATATAATATTACTTCCGGTACTATTTCAGATGACAGAAAGATAGCAAATGAGATCCATTCTATAAAGTTTGATTTGTACAGCCCGGATATTATTTCATCTTCTATTCCTATTATACACATCTATGTAGAGTCGAGAGTTAAAACAGGAACAAAAGCCGACGGAAAAGATTTATATGAACATGCGATTGTTACTACCTTTGCAAAACCTGAAAATAATTAAGAGTGTAATTAATGAAAGGAAATTATTTGTTATGAAAAATGGTTTATCTTTAGTAGAAATACTTGTAGCTCTTATAGTTTTAGCCACAGGAACAGTCATAAGCCTGGGAGTTATGGCAAGAGGACTTATGGTAATAAAAAAAGGTGAAAATGTAGCTATAGCTTCTAATATTGCTATGGCTCAACTGCAGGTTTATAAAGAAAATTTTCATATGATACCATTTTTCCCCGGTATAGCCGGTACAGATAATCCTTCTTATTTTTATCCTGATAGAAGCAACAGTAATGATTTAAATCAAACAGGTAAATTTGTCCATCATACAGCAGATATATCAGCTCTGCCGGCAGGAACCTATTATGGAAGCACCGGAGCCAGTGTTGATTTTTATCACAGGGCAAATCCGAAAGGCACTATTAAAACTCCTCCCTACTATGATCTCAATCATGACGGCTTCCCCAATGATATAATTGAACCCATGAAACCTCTGGAAATAAAAAATGTAACCTTTATACCTGTAGTGGAAATAAAACAGTGGAATAACGGTTTTGATATAAATGAAATAAAACATCTGGTCATCACAGTTTACTGGAAGGAAAGAAACGCTGAAGGTATGAATAAAGGAATAAAACATATATCCATAGAAGGATTTATTTCCAGAACGAAAGCCCCTCCATGGTAAAAATCTGTATGTGAGAGACCTTTCTTTCCCTGACTGCGACTGCAAGCCTCTGTTACATCTCAGGATATAACACAATATATTTATCTATGGAACAGTTTTTAACAAGAAATATCCTTTTATTTATATAATTCAAGGCTATAACATCATTTTTATTTATTTTAAACCCTTTTAATTCATAAGAATTTGTAGCAGGTGAGTCTTTGTCCTGGGTCAGTGTTCTGAACACATTATAGTCAAACTTTACAATCTCGCTATTACCTGAAAAATCAACAGCTTTCATTACAACAAATTTTATTGACTTATCTTCAATAATACTGCTTTCTATTTCTGTTGCTATAACAATGTTAGAAAAGTATTCCATGTTACACCTTTTACAGATTAAATTATTTTTTGACTGCTCCGGCGGGACATGATACATACTTTCTTTCATACAGAAGGGACATCTGTTTTTTATTTCTTTTATATTCTTCCGTTCCGGAGGACTTACTTCTTCTTCCTCCGGTTCCGTATCTTTCGAAGTAATCTTCTTCAGTGCTTTTTTTGTTCTCGCTTTCATCAGTTCAACCAGGTGTGTTTTCTCTTCTTCTTTTGATTTTAATTTATTCTCCAGATCCATTTTTTCTTTCATCAGGGTTTTAATATTATCCGTATTATCAAGGAGAATATTACTTAAATTATCCAGCCTCTGCTCAAGTTCCATCCTGTCTTCTTCTTCAATTTTTAACCGGTTTTCCATTTCTATTCTGTCTTCTTCTTCCTGTTTCAATCTCTGTTCCAGTTCTACCAGTTCTTCTTCTCTGGTCTTTAAAATATTTATAAGTTCTATTCTGTCTTCTTCTTCCTGCTTCAATCTCTGTTCTAATGCTGCCAGTTCTTCTTCTTTGACCCTTAAAGTATTTATAAGTTCTATTCTGCCTTCTTCTTCAAGTTTCAATATCTCCTCCTGTTTTTCCGACTCTTTTTCTCTGGCTTTTAATCTGTTTGCCAGTTCGGTTCTTTCTTTTTCTTTAACTGTTAATCTCTGTTCCAGCTCTTCTTTTTCCCGGTCTTTAAGCAGTAAAGTCTGTTGCAGTTCTTCGTTTTCCCGAATTTTAAATGTTAATCTCTGCTCCAGTTTCATTTTTTCTTCGAGTAACAGGTCAAGATTATCAGCATTATCCATAAGTACCTGATGTATATGTTCCGGTGAAGGCTCTGATGGCTGTCGTGTCTTATGTTCCGATGAAGGTTCTGATGGCTGTTCTATTCCACTGGAAATTTCTTTCCTGGCGACTTCTGGAGGTTTTTCTAAATTATTCCCGCAGTATCTGCATACAGTGGCTTTAAGTTTTATTTTCTCAGCGCAGAAAGGACATTTTTTCTGTTTCTGCAGATCACTTCCGCAGTATCTGCATATAAGGGCTTTAATATTTATATTTTCTGCACAAAAAGGGCATGTTTTCTTATCTTTTTTATCCTGTGTCATAATATTCAATTCCTTTCAAATATTTCTCTGATGTGACTGAAACATAGTCTGTACTCTATAAAGTTTATCTCCTGCCTCAACTGCTTTTTCCAGGCCTTTATTCAGTAAATATCCTTCTTCTGTTTTTAAGAAATGTTTAAAATCCTTTATTGCTTCTTCAAACTCGCTTATGCCTTTTTCTGTGAGACCTTCCATTTCTTCTATTATAGCTCTGTCTTTTTCCGGTATCACGGGCGGTTTTTTCTTTTTCTGCCCTTCAAACTGTTTTCTTCCGTTTATTATTTTTTTCTCAAGCCATTCAATAGTTGCCCCCATAGCTTCTTTCGTAATATTGCCTGCCTGATAGTCCTCTATTGCCCTGGAGAGTCTGTATATATTTTCTGTCACAGGAGAACCCTGTCCCGGCATTATGTCATCACCCTGTAATCTGATGTCGAACTGTGATGATTGTCGTGACTGACTGAAATCAGGAATGGGCATCCTGCATTTTATGCAGATTTTTGCTCCTGCAGGATTGGCTGAGCCGCATCTGAGACAGCTTTTCGTGGAAGGTTCCTTTTTTTCAGCTTCCAGTATTTTCTGGGATTCTATTAAATTTTCTCCATGTTCTTTTATTCCTTCCATGGCATGTTTAAGCTGCCCTTTATCTCTGGTGTGAAAGAATTTTTTTGCTTTATTGATAGCTTCTATAAGTCCTTCATAGGATATGGCTGCTCTGTTTATTTCTTCTTCCAGGTATGACTCTGCCGATTTTTTCAACAGATTGAATTCTTCAAAGGCTCCTGTTACCTTTTTACTGAAATCTTCTATCATCTCTCTGAGAGGTTCTACAGCAAATTTACCCTCTATGACCCCTTCTGAAACCCTTATAAGTTCATTCACCATGGGATTGGTTGAATATTTCGGACATGTTTCTTCAATTCTTTCTATTTCATCAAAAGATTTAAAGAGTAAAGATATAACGTCTTTTCCTTTTTTCATTTCATTTAAAAGGGCATCTTTCTGTCTGGATTTTATCTGTCCTGACATATTTAATAATATATTATCCATAGAGTGAAAGTTTGTTTCTATATTATTGTTTTCTTTTATCATTCCCTCTGTCTGTATTAATTTTCTTCGTCCGTATATTTCCTTTATATCTTTATTAAATTGTGCCATAAATTTTATGCTTCCGAGTAATTCAGCTACAGAGGGAGAAGAAAAATTGTCCTGACATACCAGTTTTATGCCGTTAATAATCTCATTGTAATAAGGCGATCTGGTTAGTTCGAATATATCTTCACTCAACATGTTTACCTGCCTTTCCGATTAAATAAACTAAAACTAGGAATTTTTCGACAATTATCTCATAAATTCCTAGTTTTAAGTATTTAAAAGTCAAATTTTTTTTAAATCTCTATTACTATAGTGACCTGTCAGTTACAGGCCTCCTGCCAGGATTACCACCAGCCATATCGTCCCATCATACCCATATTCCATCCGTAATTTGCACCGATTCCGGAACCTATTCCTCCGCCGAGAAGACCTCCGAATAAGCCTCCCCCTATTGCTCCTGCAGGGCCGAATATGGAGCCTATACCTGCTCCGAGAAGACTTCCCACTCCTGCTCCGAACATGCCTCCATAAGAGGAACCAACACAGGCACCTGCATAGGGGCCACCGTATAAAGCTGCTCCTGTAATACTATTTGCCATACCATACATGCCGCCCATGTAACCATAAGAGGGGTAGTAACCATACATAGAAGAACAGACTGGTGAATAACCTATTCCAAAGCCGTACATATATTAAAACCTCCATTTACTTCATGATGCGTGATGCGTCACGCGAGGATTATTAACAATAATTTATTGTAAAATAGTATAACATATATTTTTCCTTATGGAAATCATGAAAATGTTAAATATTTGTTAAATTATGGTTAAATTTTTTGAGATTCTATTTAAAACGACAGGTGATTTTTCGTAATTAATGAGTGAGTAGTGAGTAGTGAATAGTGAGTGAAATTGCCATATTCTACTCACTACTCACCACTCACTATTCACTTAAATTCTAATAAGTTATGAAATACACTATAATTTTTAATATTATAGAAAAAACTAATTTTTCTTCTCCAGAGCCTGCCAGGCAGAAGCTTTTTATGGGTAACCTTTTACCTGTTACGGTATTTAGTGAAAATTATGAAGAGTCTTGTCAGTCCTATAGTTGCCCGAATTTTTGTGAATTGCCCTTTTGATAAATAAAATTAAAACAGGAATTAATCCTGTTTTTTTATAAGGCAATAGATAATTTTATTAATATTTAATTTTTGTTTACTTTGCCCCTGGTGACACAGATGTTCCCACTACCCCTCATAGGTATGAAATACACTAGAAACTACTCTACAACCAGCTTTATGGTCTGTTTCACAGGTTCGACCGCAACAACTCCCACCTGAAATATCAATACCCTGCTGTGCTTCCTCTGCTTCCTCTTTAGTAAACTCAAACCCTTTGTCTTTAATAAAATCTTTCCTACTCTCCGGTTCATTACAGGCAAAGAATGACTTGGCAAACTCGTCATCTTCCTGCATTTTCTTTACAAAAGCTTTTGCTGACTCCAGACTCATAATTAATTCCTCCTATCTTATAATACTTAAAGTATAATTCAAGATTATTAAATAATAATCCTTTAGAATTAATAATTCTCTATAAATTAGAAACAGGCAGTTTTATTACTGCCTGTCTCAGTTGAGCGCTGTATTCATCATAATTAGGAGATCAGTTAAACTCAGGGAAAGGGTTACTCCTCTCCCTGAGTTTAACTGATCTCCTAAAAATGAATCTACCTGTCGTGAAAAAACAATATCTCCCTTGACTTTTACTGTAAAATATTTAGAATAGAACATAGTTCACAAAATTTTAGGAGGTTAACTATTATGTTAAAAAGAGTGTATAATTTCAACGCAGGCCCAGCCATACTTCCGGTTTCTGTATTAGAAGAAGCTTCCAGAGGGGTTCTGGAATTTGCCGATTTAGGTATGTCGATACTTGAGATCAGCCATAGAGCAAAGGAATTTGAACCGGTACTGGCTGATGCGGAACAAGATTTGCTCCATATAATGGGACTTTCCGGAGATGATTACAAGGTTTTATTCCTCCAGGGCGGTGCAAGCACCCAGTTTTGTATGATACCTATGAATTTCCTGTCAAAAGATAAGACTGCCGATTATGTCCATACAGGCACATGGTCCAAAAATGCTATAAAAGAAGCAAAACTCTTCGGTAATGTCCATACATCTGCCAGTTCTGAAGACAAAGCTTTTACATATATACCGGATAAATTCAACTGGTCATCCGATGCTCAGTACGTTCATTTAACTTCGAATAACACCATAGAAGGCACCCAGTATCATGAATTCCCTGAAATAAATGATAAACCTGTTATGATAGATGTGTCTTCAGATTTTCTCTCCAGAAGGGTTGATTTTAAGAAATTTGACTTGATTTATGCAGGAGCACAGAAAAATATCGGCCCTGCAGGAGTAACAGTGGTGGTATTTAAAAAGAGCCTTTTAGATAAATGCAATAAAGATATTCCCACAATGCTTGCCTATAAAACCCATGTAGACAAAAACTCTCTCTATAATACTCCTCCCGTATTTTCTATTTATGTTGTAAATCTTGTTGCAAAATGGATAAAAGAACAGGGCGGACTCGAAGCAGTAGAAAAGGTAAATAATAAAAAGGCAGAAATACTTTACACAGTACTGGATGAAATGAGTGATGTATATCGCCCTGTAGTAACGGATAAAAAGAGCAGATCAAATATGAACGTAGTATTCAGAATGGCTTCTGAGGATATAGAAAAGAAATTCATTGCAAAGAGTAAAGAAGCAGGACTTATAGGTCTGAAAGGACACCGTTCCGTAGGAGGGTTGAGAGCATCGATTTACAATGCCTTCCCACTTGAAGGAATAGAAGTGCTCGTCGACTTTATGAAAAAATTCGCAAAAGAAATTTAATATGTTGCAAACAGACAGGCACTGTGTCGTAACAGTTATATAGCAGGGAAGCAATCCCGGAGAGGATTGCTTCCTTTGTAATAACCATTATACTGCTTGCTAATTTTTTTTCACTCTGATATAATATATAGTGTATAAATACAGGGTAATATATGTTTTTCAGTGATAGAGAAAGGAGGTAAATCTGATAATTTATATTTTATCCTATTCTGTTACCGGTTATGAATGAATATATCGGGAGTTGATGAAATTTAATTATCAGAGTAACGTTATGGGACCAGTATTATCAATAGCCGGAATGGTTATCAGCGGTATAAGTTCTATGGCAGCTCCTCCACCTCCGCCTCCGTTACCGGAACCAGGGGTAAAACCTATGGATTTCAGTGAAAAAGAGGATGTGGACATTACTGGATTCAGGGATGCAGACAGTTATGATATTACCGGGTTTAATGAGAATGAAGAAGATATAGACGAACAGGATGACAGCACAGTCAGACGGAAAAACAAAGAAGATAGTATAACAGGTTTTTAAAATTTATGGCACGAGAGCACATCTGACAGGACATATATAATTTTTATAGTAATAAATAATCAATGGTAAGGTTTTACCATTTTTATTTTTCTTATGAAATTATAAAAGAAAAGAATTTTTCAGAAAGGAAGTATATAAGTAATTGTAGAATTAACCTATTCTGTGAATATATACTAGGAGTCAAAACGAGATGTATTGTCTGGAATGTTACAGTGAGAATCCTGATGGAGCCCTTTTTTGTGAACAATGTGGATGCCCTTTTGGAATTAAAGAAAAAAAAGAGGAAAAGAACCTTCTTAAAGATAGATATAAAATAATTTCTTCTCTCTCTTCAGGAGGTATAGGAGGAATATCTCTTGGTTATGATGTGAGATTGAACAGAGCATGTGCCATAAAAGGAATATATAGAAAAGGTCTAAAAGACTTACCGATGGATAAAAAAGAAGAAATATTAAGACCTTTTAAAAAAGAAGCAGAATTGCTGGCCAACCTGCGCCATCCTAATCTGCCATGTGTGACAGATTATTTTGTAGAAAATGATATTTGCTATCTTGTTATGGATTATATAGAAGGTAAAGACCTTGAAATAATTCTGGAAGAACAGGGCGGAGAAAAAGGACTGCCTGAAAAGCAGGTAATAGAATGGTCAATACAGATATGCAGAATTCTGGAATATCTTCATGAACAGAAACCTCCTGTAATACATGGAGATATAAAGCCGGCCAATCTCATTATAAGGGATTCTGACGGCTGGATAATGTTAGTAGATTTTGGTACTGCTGCTTTTGAACCGGAAGATGATGAAGAAAGTTACGGCACGGACGGATATGCTCCGCCGGAACAGTATGTAGGGGCAAGAGAAATAAGAAGTGATATCTATTCCATTGGAGCTACCATATATGAACTTCTTGCAGGAATACTTCCTGAAGAACCTTTTAAATTTACTCCTCTGAAAAAGATTGACCCGAAGATATCGGTAGAGACGGAACGGATAGTAATGAAATGTCTGGAATATGAAGTGGATAACAGATATACCAATTCTACTATTTTAAAACAAAGTCTCCTCAATGCATATAAAAAGAATTTTGGCCTCACAGACAGCAGATACAGAACAGGAAAACTTATAGTTAAAGAGCAAAAAATATGTGATGTAAGTCATGAAAGTAAAAGTGATTTGATAAAGGTTTTTATTATAGACAGTGACAGGGATATGTGTAATAATTTTAAAGATGTGGCAGCTTTTTTTAAAGGAGTCACTGTTACAGGAATAGCCTATAACGGCAAGAATGCCCTGAGTAATATTATGTCTGCCGAAGTAAAACCTGATGTTATACTTATGGAACTTAAGATTCCTGATATTAAACCACTGGATGTTATAAATGGTATAAAAGAGATTTCCCCTGCAAGTAAAATAGTCATACTCACCACTTCTCTTGCAGAAGAAGAGTTTTTAAGTTCTTTTAATGCAGGAGCATCAGGATATATACTTAAAGGTGATACATCGTGGGAAGATCTGGAAAAATCTATTAAAAAGGCTTATGACGGAGGAACTCCTATCTCACCTGATGCAAGTACATTCCTTATAAAAGCACTGACTTCCCGACAGCTGTCTCCTGATAAAGCCGGAGGAGTAAAGTTAGATAAAATTTCTCTCATTCAAAATGAAAAAGAAGAAATCGTTGATGAATATGAAGAGCAGGAAGACTATGAGGAAGAAGTAATAGAAGAAATAGTGGTCTTCGAAGGAGATGAAAGAGGATCTTCTGACGAGGAAATAATAGAAGAGATAGTTCTTGTTGATGATGACCGGGATACCTTTGACTCCGAACAGGAAGACCATAAGGAGGAACAGGTAGATCCTAAAGCAGAAGAGCTCAGGGAAATAGGAAGGAAATATATCCTTAAAGGGGACCTCGCAAGTGCTCTTATATATCTTAAAGAAGCTCTGAAATATAATCCTTCCGAGCCTGAACTTAATTATGAGCTTGCTAATATTTACTATACATCCGGAGATTTTCATAATGCTCTTAATTATTATAAAATAACCCTTCAGGCAAGACCGGATGTGGCAGATATTTATGTGTTTATCGGTCAGATATACCTTGTAGAAGGTGAATATGAAGAAGCTTTGACTTATTTTAATAAAGCCATTGAACTCAACCCTGATTATATAGATGCCTATTTGAAATCAGGTTATATAAAGTATAAACAGGGAGATATAGACAGTGCTTTACAACATTTTTCATATGTTCTTGAGCGGGATATGGATAATCTGGAAGCCTATGTAGGTCTGGGAAATATTTATCAGACCAGGGAAATGTTTGACAGTGCCATAAAGTATTATAATCTTGCTCTGAGTATAGATGAAGAATGTGCTGAAGCCTACAGTAATCTCGGTCGTATCTATACAAAAAACGGTGACTTTCAGAAAGCTCTCAAAAATATCAGGAAAGCTATAATACAGGAACCGGGATTTATTTATTTATATGATGAATTACTCGATAAGATAGGAGAAGCAAAAGAAGATTGGAAGACCCCTTATGAAAAGGATAAATTGAGGGCACTCTTAATTGATAGAGCAGATAAAGTTAATTTCCCTGTCTTATCCAACATAATAATTACAAGAAAAGAAAAAGAAAAAGAGTTAGTAAAGCTTGAAAGTGAGCCGGAAAAGGAAAAATTGAGCATATGCAGCAATTGTAATATTTTTAATAGAACTAAAAGCAGATTCTGCAGAAGCTGCGGTGCAGAATTTATGACAAAAGAAGAACTCAGCCACGATATAATCAATGAAATTGTGCAGTTATTTTTGCAGGAAGAAGAAGAAAATTTACTCTCCACAAAACCTTTCAGAATAACAGAACTTATAAATACTGCCGAAGACATGACCAATAATATATCTATTATTAAAAAATTACCGGAAAAAGAAGATGAAGACGAAATATTTAACCTGTGCCCTAACTGTCAGACATTGAACAGGCTTTATATGGCTTTCTGCCAGAATTGTGGCGTTGAATTTGATCTGGAAGAAGAAGTTGAAGAGTTTGTAGAAGAAGACATGTCAGAGCCAGATATGGAATATGAAGAAGTAAAACCGTCAGAAGAGATAAGTCAGACCGGAACTGCAGATGTTAAACCTGCATTTAAAAAAGAAGATGACAGGAAAAATAAAAAGAAAAAAAAGAAAAAAAAGAAGAAAAGATAATTGAAATGTGACAGGTGAAAAGTAAGAAGATATTCACCTCCTGCCTCTCACTTTTCACTATTCATGGTGTTCTTTATGGCTAAAATATGTCAGAAATGCAGTACTGAAAATAGAGATACATCTAAATTTTGTTCCCGTTGCGGAAATACCCTGGTAGAAGGAGTATGTACACTTCAAAATGAAACTGTCCTTGCAGGTAGATATAAAGTTATCAGACCTGTAAAATCCGGTGGAATGGGTTCTGTCTATGAGGCAATTGATGAACACTTCGGGGATAAATGTGCCCTTAAAGAAATGTCTCCTAAATTTTCTTCTCAAAAAGAACAGGAATATATAAGAAAACGTTTTGAGGAAGAAGCTAAAATGCTTCGTAAGCTCCATCATACCAATATGCCCAGAGTCGTTGATTATTTTGTAGATCATGGAGTTTATTATCTCGTAATGGATTTTATAGAAGGAGAAGACCTTGAAACAGTCCTTGATAAACAGGGGTCTCCGGGATTACCTGAAGTAAATCTGATAGACTGGTCCTGTCAGATACTTGATGTGTTATCATATCTCCACAGTCAAAAACCTCCTGTCATATATAGAGACTTAAAACCGGGTAATATAATGTTACGCCACTCTGACGGAAAGGTTTTACTTGTTGATTTCGGAATAGCAAGAACTATGGCGTCAGAAACTGATGCAAGCCATACTGTTATAGGCACCCAGGGATATGCTCCGCCTGAACAATATAAAGGTCAGATAGAGCCGGCCAGTGATATTTATGCTCTCGGAGCTACTTTTCACCATTTAAGTACCGGTATGCCTCCTCTGGTTCCGTTTGCTTTTGAACCGGTAAGAAATTTTTCTCCGTCCCTGTCCAGGAATTTCGAGACAGTTATTATGAAAGCCCTCTCTCTTGATGTTAAGGATAGATTTTCCTGTGCAGAAGAAATGAAACTTGCACTGATTTATAACAAGATTCCTTCAGTTCTTCCTTCCGTTACATCACAGGAAAAAAAAGTTTCTCCTTCAGCTATAGTACAGGAAAAGAAAGTTCCTTCTTCAGTTATACCACAGGAAAAAAAAGTTCCTGTTGTAGAAATTAGAGACTATGGACAGACTCCCGGAATTTCAGATGATATGATCCTGATACCTTCGGGAGAAGTTATACTGGGAAGTAAAGAACAGTTAGGATTTCTCGGGTCTAAATGGCAGGTAATGCCTGTGTACAGGGTTCGTCTTGATGATTATTATATAGATAAATATCCTGTCACATTTGGACAGTATGAGGAATTTGTTAATAAAACCGGCTACAGAAGTGAAGGTCAGTGGAAAAAGTATTACAGTGCTTTTTACAGAAATTACCCTGTCGTAAATGTGACATGGAATGATGCCGGCGCTTATGCTACCTGGAAAGGTAAAAGACTTCCCACACAGGCAGAATGGGAAAAGGCTGCAAGAGGTACGGATTTTCGAACGTACCCGTGGGGGCAGGAATGGGACAGGAATAAATGTAATAATCTGAGAATGGACAGAGATGACCTCCTGGGGAGAATGATGGTTATGGAACAGGGAAAAGGAACGTTACCTGCCGGTTCTTTCCCGGAAGGATTATCTTTTTACGGTGTAATGGATATGTCCGGTAATGTATGGGAGTGGTGTTCTGACTGGTATTATAAACCTGAGGGATTTCAGATAAACCCTAAAGGCCCTCTCTCAGGTACCTTTAAAATTTTATGCGGAGGTTCATGGCTCCTTCAGGATATATATTGTTTCTGGTGTGCTACCAGAACAAAGGAAAAGCCGGCCAGTTATAACAGTCAGGCAGGGTTCAGATGTGTTAAAAATGCATGATTTGTGACGATCGTGACGATAGGAGAGATATAAGTGACTTCACAGGAGAAGGGAGAACCTGTACAGGAGGAACAGAACAAGGCGGAAGATGTATTTGTCTGCAATATCTGCAATAATTATAACAGAACCGGTGCCAGATTTTGTAAAGTCTGCGGCACCAGATTTCAACAGACCAAAACAAAAAGGATAAAACCTGATATGTCTAAAGAAACACGGGAAATAGAAAAATCTTATTTTGAAAAATATATTGTATGTCCTACATGTGATAATACTACCAGATATATGGCAAAATTTTGCAGTAAATGTGGTTTAAATCTGGAAGCTATAAAGCAATCCTATAAAGAAGAGGAAGTAAAGGGTCAAAAGAAAGATGTTTATTTCGAGAATGTCAGTAAACTTCTGGATGAGACAAGACAGATAGCCAGAGATTTGATGACAAGTCAGTACGGGTTGAAACTGTCAAAGAACGTAGAGAACATAGCTCTTATGATAAATCAGATTAAAACTAGAAGTTATGAAGAAAGTAAACTCAATACAGAGAAACTTTCCCTTATAAATGCTATTACCAAAGCGGTAAATCAGTCGCTGGAACTCGAGTCAATTATGAACAATACCCTTGATAAAGCCTTACTGGTGACAAGAGCAGATGCAGGTGTAATGATGTTAATAGACAGGGAAAGTAACAAACTTGTTCCTATGGCTTTCAAAGGTGTATCACCTGTATTGATAGAAGAAATACAGCAGACCTCACCGAGACTTGAGACAGGAAGTCATGGCAGGGCCTATATACTCGGCA
>DAIOEN010000064.1:0-32873 GCA_036746235.1 Vulcanimicrobiota bacterium
TCATCTGATAGAGAACATCACCATATTTTTCTTTTGAAAGCTCTGTGAGTTTACTGTGAAGGTCTTTATATTTTTCCTTTTCGTCAGGACTCATCTTATTATATTTATCTTCAAATTCCTTCAATTCTTTAGAGAGATTGGCGGAATTTAAAATAATCTGCCCCTTTTGCGGGTCACAGAGTCCAACCGTATCGGGGAAAATCTGTCCCGACTGAGTCTTATAAGTAAATTCGCTTGCATAAATACCTTCTATACTACCCATTCTTTCCCCGAGACCGCCGGGGAATCCTTTACTCATGTCCATATTATTAATCCTTTCTTATTAATCTTCTTCTACTATTTTTGTCATGATATTGCCACATAATGTATGAGGAATAGTGAATTTAATTATACAATCTATGCCTTCTCTGTGCCATGGAGTTACTGTTCTTCCTGTTGAATAACGTATGGAACCACCATCTCCATCACTGCCTCCTCCCGGAATATCTACATAGTCTCTGAAAATCTTTTTGAATCTTTTTTTTGCGCGTTCATCTACTATGATATCATTTCTTCCACAGGCTGGATGGTTTTTATCTCTTACATCCCATATTTCATTACAGGTATCAAAAAATGTAATAGTCCCTTCTGTCCCGTCACCTTTGCACCTTACTTCCCCTACAAGACGGCCAGGCACTCTCCTACCGTCTTCGAGTATAACTTTTTCATATATCTCAATTATCATATTTATATTACTCCTTATCTATATTATTTATTTTTTATTGGTATAATCCATCTTTCACGGAATTCCTTTAATTCCCTGGGGGTAAAACTTTTCTTTCCACCCTGTGCAATATCCGTAATTTCAATAGATCCCTGAGGTGAAGCTTCATCAGGAATTAAAGTTTCGGAAGCATCTGATGAAGGAATATATTCAGTCCTATCAGATACAGGAACTTTACTCTCTACAGTTTCAAAATCCTGTATTTTTTTCTTATTTCCTTCCCATGAAGGTTCAACAGGGGAAGTTCTGGATTGTATAACTTTTCTATTTCCAGTATCAGACCCTCTCTGAGGGATCTTTCTCTCACCTGTGTCAGAACCTGAATAAGTTATCTTTCCCTCTCTCTTATCAGATAATTTCAGTATTTTTTTATTTACTTCTATAATATTATTTAATATATTTTCATGGGAACGGCTATCTCTTATATACCTTAATTCAGGCAAATCCTTTTCTAAATAATTATTTACTATAAAGACATATTGCTCCCATGTCGCATCACTATCACACATATCTCTCAGTGCACGTAAAAATCCCTGAATATCATGGGGATTATCATAGTTTCTCCATTCCTTCATAAGTGACTTGAAGGTTTCTGCAGATGTTTCAGAAGCGCTCTGACTCTTACTGGCATAAGGGGAAATATTATGAGTGGCAGGATTATAAAAAGGTGTATCCGGTGCTTTTTCAGAAAAACAGGTAGTCTCTAATTTAAACTTCTCCATAATTATGTTTGCTTCTTTACCATCTATTCCCATAGATTCTAAATGGTCCTTTAATTGCTTTTGTGTACCATAAGGAATATCTCTGTCCAAAAGTAAGCCTAACTTCTTTTTTGTTTCCTCCGATATTCCCGGGAAGTTATTCAACCTGTTTTTATCTATTCTTATTACATTATTCTTACCTATAATCTTTTTCCCCTTAAGATAGTCAAGCCTATGAAAAACTTCATGATTAAATGTATCGAACCATCGTTCAGAGGCCCCCTCTATCTGATGTGTATAAGCTGATAACATATTGGCTGCAACATCTTTTTCTATAATTTCTTGACTTAATTTGTTTTTCTCAAACTCTATTTTCTTTAATATTGACTCCAATTTATTAACTTGATCTATAAGATTCGTATTTTCCCCGGATATTTTATTATAGTCGGCCCTGATGTTTTTCCTGTCATGATGTAAATCCTTCCATAGTGAATCTAACTTATCATCACTGTAAGAATCCATCTCTTTAATAAATTTTTTATCTAAATTTTTTAAATTTCCATTTCCATAATCATTCATCATCTTTATATAATTATCTATTTCATTATACTGAGCTTCTAATTCTTTCAACTCTTTAATCTTTTTTTGATCAATTTTACTCATGCTATTCTTATTATAATCATATAATTTTTCTAGTTTCTCAGAATTATTTGAAAGGGTTGTGCTTTCCCTTCTTAGATTTTTCTCCATATCTTTAAGCTCTTCTAAAGATTTATCTTTTATTTGATTAAATAAACTATCAGCGGCATGTTTTTCCTGAAAAATCAGGAGATCTTTATTCAACACCTGAGGATATAAAATTATTTCTCCAGTAGGTAATATACAGACACCTTTTGTCCCCTCACAGATAGTACCGTCAAGTTTTTTAAATATAGTATCATTACTTACATATATACCTTTTATTAATGATTCTGTAGATTTATCACCCGTTACAAAAGCCAAAAACTTTTCTACAAAATTTTTAGGTTTTCCCAGTTTATCCTTTATACCATTTGGAAGTTGGTTCAATGCTTTCTCTATTAGCCTGGCCTCTTCTTTCGTTCCATAAAAAGGCACAGACATATTATCTATTTTCAACAAAATATTCTCTTTAGCATTTTCTTTAATATCTTTAATTGTTTCAAGGGCTGTTTTGGGAGTTCCTTTTATATCATAAGTAAATATCTCCGAACTAATATCTTCATCTCCCATACCTTCATGATGTAGATCTTTCCTTGAAGCTTCATTTATGTCAGTTTTTTTAATACTGCTTTCAGTCTCTTTTACCTCACCCGCTGTTTCTTTATTATCTTCCTTCACAGAAGGTTCCTCTGTAACAGGTTTCTCAGCAGTCTTTATACTACTTTTATGTTCCAGAACAGACTGTATATCTTCATCCTTAAAGCCGGCCTTTTTTAATCTTTCTGCCAGATCTGCTTCACTGTGGCTCCCTTCCGAAAGTATTTCCTTTGCCTTACTGAATTTCTCAGGATCTTTAAGTTTTACCTCAAGGCCGTCAAGGGTATCTGCCTTTGGCTTAAGCTTACCCAGAATATGTTCACCTGCCTTAAGAGTGGTGCCCATAACAACACTCGTGGCAAGTCCGGCCCCTCCCTGCACTGCTCCAGACTCTCCTACCTTGAGGAGTCCTTCACCTATGCCGTCAGTCCATGTGCTTTCATCCATAGCAGTAGTAAGTCCGCCCTGGACACCTGAGGTCACAGCATCTGTTATGGCATCTTTCACAATCTCCTGAACTGCTTTGTTTTCCATAAAAGAATTCACACCTTCTATGGTGCTTTTACTTAAAGCCTTTGCAATCACAGGATTTTTCATGATGGTGCTCATTACTGCCGCCTTTTGAACAACAGGAAGTTTGCAGAATTTATCCATCAATGGGCCGCCTGCAACATTTAATGCACCTTCAACGGCACCTGTTGTAAAATCAGTGAGAGCCTGAGTGCTGTTCAGATCATAACTGTTTCCTTTTACAATTTTGTTTATTGCTACCTTTGTTGTGGCACAGGTAATGGCTGAACCTATGATAAGAGGAACTGCCACTGATCCCACTCCGCCAGTGGCCAGTGTTACAACTGCAGAAGTAGCCACTGCGGCAGTAATTGATGCAGCAGTAGAAAGACCGTCTGCAACTTTGTTCTTTGATTCTTCATAATCATCTATATTAACTCTTACTTTATTTTCAACCTTATCCAGTTTCTCTAAAAGTTTTGCGTCAGGTTTTCCTCCCTGTTTTTCTATCTTTTCCACCTGTTTATAAGTATCTCTCAATTCCCTTTCCGAATCATCTACATTGCGGCCTTCCTCTGAAAAAACATCCATTATACCGTTACTGTACTCTGTCCATATATCTCCGTTGTTTCTTCCTCTTGACAGTTTTTCTGTCATCTGTTCCTTTCTTTCTTCAAGATTTTTCGGTTCTTTCTGCAGCATATCAAAGGCTTTATAGTAGTCCGTTCCGGCCAGTTCCTCTCTGAGATCTGCCTGTAAATCCCTGTTATACTTATTACGGTACGTGTTTATAAGCTTATCTTTTTCTTCATTGTTTTTACAGGATGAAAGTGCTTTATATATGGCATCTCTATCGGTACCGGCACCTTTCATGGCCATATAAAGATCATCTACCGGTTCTGTCTTTCCTTTCTCAAGCAGTATCTGAGCGCGGAGAAGATCATTTCCTCCCAGTTCTTCTTCGAGGAGTTTCTTTATAGAAGGGTCTTTCTGTAACTCTTTTCTTTCTTCGGGAGTGGCTTTCTCAAGGGCTTCAAATATGTCTTTCTCTATTGTACCCGCCCCTTTAGATGCCTGTTCTATCTTTGTCTTTGCAGGCAGTTTACCTTTCTCCATTATGAGATTTACATTGGACATCTCACGGGCATCCAGGTTTTTAGAGAAAATTTCCTTTATTTCAGGATCATTCATCAAATTTTTTCTCTCTTCAGGAGTAGCTTTTTCTAAAGCTTCGTAAATCTTCTTCTCATCTTCACCCCAGAAGGAAAGGGCATTTTTTATCTTTGTCTTAGACGAGACCTTTCCTTCTTTTATTATATTATTCAATTTCTCTCTGTCTTCTTTATTCAGTTCACTGTCAAACAGTTTGTTCATTTCTGGATCAGACTTCAATGATGCAATCTCTTCCGGCGAGGCTTTATCAAGGGCTTCATAAAGGGAATTCTTATCTGTTCCCCATCCTGCCATGGAGCTTTTCAGTTTATCTTTCAAAGGCACTTCGCCTGATTTATTACTGTTAAGATACCCCATAGCCTGTGCGTAATCTTTATCATTAAGCTCTCCTTCGAGCTTTTTCATCATATCTTTATTATTTAAAATTGCCTGCCTTGTCTCGGGAGACGCTTCCTGAAGCGTATCGAAAATAGCCTGTTTATCTGCCCCCCACCGGTCCATGGCAACATTAAGTTTTGTATTGCTGTCCAGATTGTCTTTCTTAGAATCTTTCAGAACAGTCTCTATTTCCTGTTCATTAAAGCCTGATTTCGTCAGTTTCTCTCTTAAATCTTTCTCGCTGAATTCTTTATTTAAAATATTTTTTTCTATGAGTTTAAGTTTATCGGGAGGTATAGTACTTTTTAATTTTTCACCCTTCAATTCATAACATGGCCCTTTCTCAAGGAGAGCCTGAGCTTTTTCCAGATTTGCTCCGCCAAGTTGTTCTTTCAGGTCGCCGGGAAGATCTTTGCCGTATTTTTTCTTATAATCTCCTATAATTGCCTTTCTTTCTGCATCTGATTTGCCTTCAAGGGTTTTAAAGATTAAATTTGCATTTGCTCCTGCGCCTGCCATGGCACGGTGCAGGCTTTCTGCATCTGTTTCCTTTCCCTGAGTCATATAAGATTTAACAAGAGCTCTCTCGGAATCAGAAGGAAATAAGAGAAAACTATCCAGTTTTTTATCAAGCTCCTCGCCTGTATGCTTTTTATAGGCCTCTTTATAGGCTTTTATTTCTTCAGGGGATTTTCCATAAAGAGTATCCAGAAGAGCCCTTCTCTCATAGGTTTTTATCGGTGAGGTCCCAATAGCCGCTATATCCAGGGCTATCCTGGTCGCAGTAAACTCACCTTTTCTTTTTATGAGATCTGTTTCCCTCTCTTTCGGGTCTTTTATTGACATATCAGGCTGAGGTTCACCTGTCATGAGGAATTTTATCTTATCCTTTTCAGAAGAAGTCATCAAAAGGGTATTATCCAGATCTTTATCCAGTTCTGTTCCATAGGTCTTTTTATATTCTTCTTTTATGGCTTTTATCTCGTCAGCACTTTTTCCGTCAAGGGTTTTTACAATATCGCCTTTTGTGATATTCCACCCGCCAAGAGCCTGTTTTATATTATCCGCATCTGATAGTTTGCCTTTTTCCAGAAGGGCTTTAGCTTTATCCAGTTCTCCACCTTTCAGTTCACTTTTTACTACTTCTTCAAGGTCTTTCCCGTATTTACTCTTATAATTTTCTTTCAGGGATTTTAATTCTTCAGGTGACTTTCCCTTGAGAAGGTTATATATAGCATCTTTATTTACTCCCCACCCTGACATGGCATTATTCAATACCTCTGCTTCTTTTGCAGGATCATATTTTGCCTGTGCTGATGTGTCCGTCTGAGCAGTTTTTTGGTCTGTTTGGGTGGTTTTTTCGCCTGTCTGAACGGTTTTTTCGCCTATTTGTGAAGTTTTATCGCCTGTTTGAGCGGTCTTTTCGCTTCCAGAAGCTTCTTTATTATATTCCACTGTTTTTCCTTTACGAAGTTCTTCATACTTATTCTGGAATTCTTTCACAGTATCTTCAGCCAGCTTTTCCTCGCCTTTTTTCTCCGAAGTGGCAACATTATCTTTCACTTCTGCAGCAGTCATGGTACAGAGATTATCCCAGAGCTTTTTCGTATCTTCCGGCACTTCAAGGGCTGCTTTATTTATAACAGAAGACGGATCTGATTTATCATCTGTTTTAACATCAGGCATACTATCGCCACAGGAGGAAAGTTTATTAAGAGCACTTTTTGCCAGCTTAAGAGCATCTCTGGATACAGAGAGAAGCGATGTAAGAAGGTTTTTTCTTTCTTTCTCTTTATCTAATTTTTCCGGTTTTTCTTCTTTCTTAAGGGAATCTTTTTCCGACATAGACCGGAGGTCAGACACATTATCAAAAAATTCTTCTTTCTTATCGCTTTTTGTTTCTTTTTCATATTTATCTTCAGTTGATATTTTCTCTGACGGGGCAGAAGTTTTCTCTGCTGTTACAGGGGGAGCGGCTTTTTTAGCTTCTGACGAAGGTTTCTGAGAAGCCGGTTTTGTCTGCACAGAAGAATTACCGGAAGTAGTTTTTTTTATTTCCATATATATTATCCCCTTTCTCTCAAGGTATATACACATATTTTAATACTACGCATGGCAAAAATCAATACGTTTTTAATCGTCTACTATACCGCCGATATATATGGGATTTCTTATTCTATTTTCTATCACTTTTCTGTTCCGATACTGTTCCGCTAATATTTTGATATGAATGTGATTAACTTTCACTCTCTTTCAATGTAATAATTACAAGAAAGAGGGATGAAAGAAATGAAAAAATCACAAAATTTGGGACAAACTTGTCCCAACATTAATTGTAATTACTATGGCAAGAATAGTCAAGGAAATATTCGGTCAGTTGCATCATATCTGACCCATAGTGGTAAGAGAAGAATATTTCAATACATCTTTTATTGCTGGATTATCGGTGCGTTATGTACTTTTTTAGATTTTAGCTGTTTATATTTATAAGGTCGAACCATGCCAAAATGTCGTATCTACGATAAACGTGAAATTCTATATAACTCTAAAAAGTTCCTTCAGAATTTTGGATTTAAGATATCCATCGTGTCTTCCTTTATACCCATAGCATAAATTTTATTTTTAGATAGTTTCTTCAGGACATTATCAGGTATATGAAAGGAAGCAAATATAGGGATTAAATCCTTCCCTTTATATTCAGGAAAGTAGTCAAAAAATTCTCTGCTCTTAATAAAGTCAACGAACCCTTTAGCTTCTTCTGGCTTTGGGTTGGACTTCGCTTCTACAAGAACTATTTTTTCCGAATAAAGGGCTATGACATCGAATTCCCTTTGGTCTGCACTATCTTTCGGGTTATAAACTTTTGTTCTCGTGTATATCCTGCCGTTCTTCAGTCCGAAATGCTTCTCAGCAATAAATTCAATGTTTGGAATTACCATGTCTTCGACTAGAGTACCGAGCTTTTTAACTAAGTCTTCCCATTTTTTATTCATTTTTTCAAAAGACAACTGGGTATAGTTTTTAAACTCTTTCATTTCATGGCTTAAACTATTCACATTTCTACTTACATTATTGACCTGTATCTGTGTTCTACTCACTTCATAGGATAAACTCTGAAGCATTGCTTGGGTCTGTGCAACTAGTTCTTCTAATCTGTATACTCTTTCTTCTACAACTGGCATAACTTTTCACCTACCTTTCTATGCTAAGACTTTCGGGTCTGGCTTTTGAGTCCCTCTTTTTTTCATAAGCTGACCACGTTCTATGATTAATTTTTTACTTAAATACTTGTAAACTGCAGCGTGGGAACATTTATATCTCTGGGCTATGACCTGACTTCCAACTCCTGATTTATAAAGATTTTCCCACTCTTTGTAATATTGAGAATACTTTGTTTTTCGAGGCGTTCCTGCTTTATCTAGAAGGTCGAATACTGCTTGTTTGCTCACATTGAAATAAGCAGCTATATCTTGATAGGTGTGTCCTTCTTCTCTTAACTTTTTACATACTTCTAAATCTAGTTTTTTCATAGCTAAAAATCCTTTGAGTGTTTTCTCTAGTATACTATAAATAATAATTCTTCGTCAAGTTTAGACTTCATATAAATATACATAAAAATTCCCTGACAGCAAGTTTAATATTAAGCACTTTCCAGTAAAAGTGAATCTACCTGTCATAAAAAAACACTATCAGCGAAAAAATCAACAGGCATCTCAGTGAAATCAGAACAGAATGTTATCTTTTTCTTCTATATAATTTTTCAAACCTATCCTGTTACTGACCTGAGCATAAGCATGTAATAAAGGTTGTCCTACTGTCAAGCGTAACGCGTAACGCGTTACGCTTCTCATATAAATCATAGTTCAGACAGTCACTTTACGCTAAAAAATCTCCTATTTAAATCAATAATCCTGTAACAGAGAATCTTTGCCAGGTTAAAACTGAACTGGTGGTAATGTTTCATTATGGAAAGAAAATCGTCTTTACTGATTGTATATAATTCGGCTTTAGACGATGAAATCTTTCCTGAAAGAGAACGGGGGGCATCTGACAGAACTCCCATTTCGCCCAGAATATCTCCTTTATGAAGAGTTATAATACTTCTCTCATCCCATCTGTCAAAAATTCTGTAAAGGGTTATTTCACCGGATTTTATTATATAAACTTCCTCTGCCCTGTCTCCTTCATTAAACAAAACTGTTCCTTCTTCATATTTTTTCAACTTAATTCTCGTGCAGATTCTCTCCAGCTCTTTCTGGTTTAAAACACTGAAAAGCGATATAGAACCAAGTATTTCTGACTTTTTATTTGACCTCTCAAGCATGTCTTTATCTTTAAGATAAGAGTAATAATCACCTAAATAATTTACCAGTCTGTCCGTAGCTTCTGCTATTTTTCCACAGAGTATTTTTGACAGATTTATACTCAGTTCCGGATAGATTCTCAATATAAAGAGAAAATCATCTTCTGAAATAACATATAATTCTGCCCTCTGTGAGTTCACTCTTGCAGAAAGTAATCTTTTTTCTTTTGTGATTACAGCCATTTCTCCGAAAATATCACCCTTATGAAGACTTACAAGATCTTCATGTTTATCCTTTTCCTTGTAGAGGAATATTTCTCCCGATTTGATTATATATACATTGTCTGCACTGTCTCCTTCTCTGAAAAGAAGAGTCTGTCCCTCATATCTTCTTAATTTTATCTTCTTTTCAATCTTCTCAATCCGGGATTGAGAAAGAGTACTGAAGAAATGAGTGTTCTTAACAATATCTTTTTTATTATAAAATGTCTCTATATCAGTAGAGACTCTTTTCAGAGGACAGGCCATAGTGAGTGAAAAATCCCTCTTTTCTTTTTCCTTAAAAGCAGCATAGTTTTTTAATTTTTCATCCAGCAAATAATAACAGAACATGTGATATTTTGCTTTTTCAAGGAAATCAAAGGATTTCCTGATATAATCAGTTTCTCTTACTTCAAAAAATTTCACAAAATGTTCATTAAATTTTATATATTCCTGAAGAAATAATTCATAATGTTTCAGAATATTTTCTTCACCGAAATAAGAAACGAATTCTTTCTCATATTCATTGTTTACAATGATCTTTTGTTTCTTTTTATAAAACTCTTCAAGACTTTCTCTGAAATCTTCTATCGTTTTTATAATATCTTTTTTCATGGCTTCATCTATATCTCTATCGTTACCAGTAACTGGTTTCATATATATAATACTGCTCTTATCTGTCATATGAGAAGATATCAGTGGCACTATATGTTTTATATAAGAATCCAGAAGAATAAGTTCATTTAAAGGATAAAATTTTTCTCTAATTGTTTTCAGAGAAACTTCCTGTTTTGCAAACATTGCTTCAAGTTCTTTTATAAGAAGAGAAATTTTATTTTTTTTCTCTCTCTTATTCCAGTGAGATGTTAATTCTCCGGTTTTATTTATTAAAGACTCTGTTTTCAGGATAATCTCTTCTATCTCTTCTATATTATTTTTTAAAAATTCAATATTGCTCTGAACAGAAGCAGAAAGAAGTGCTCCATAACATTCATTTCCGGCATCCAATGCATCTCCTTCTTTATTGTTATATATTCTCTGAATTGTTTCTTCCATAAAATAAAGAGGTATACACTTATTCATAATAACTCCCTTCCCCTGTTATTTCTACAGTTTTGAACTTCACATATCCTTCTCTGACTTTTATGAGACCTTTTTCAGCCATGGCAAAATCTTTTTTTTCAAAAGCACCTTCCAGTATACCGAGACCTTCATCTATTTCAGATAAACCTTTTTCAATAATTTTTTTAAATTTATCCAGATGACTGTCAGAAGAAAGGGCTTTCTCTGCCAGTTCTTTCAGTTCTTTTTCCTGGGCATCGTAAATTATATCTCTGAGCTCATCTATATATTTCCATCGCTCTTCTTCTGAAATTAAACTCTGAAAAGTGAGATTTATAAGACGCTTCAGAGCGGAAAAAAAGGTGGAAGATTGAACCTTTTTTTCTGCTTCCATTAAGAGAAATTCTTCTTCCGAAAGAAAATTATTTCTATCCAGAAGAGCCATTTCTCTATAAAGTTTATCCAGTTTATACTGAATTAACCTGTTATTATCTTCAATATTTTTTAAATGAAGGTTCTTAAAACCATCCTTATATCTGCTGACATGTTTTTCTGTTATTTCAAAGGACTTTAATATTTCTACAAGATTATTTTTAACTGCAGTCAAACCTGAAAGTTGCTCCTGAAGTTCTCCTTCTGCTTCTTCGAGAGGAAAAGAAACACTGTTATATTTCAGATTCCACACAAAATAAGGCAATTTCATTCATGTCACTTCCTGTTCTATTTAAAAAATTTTCTGGCCTGTTCCATCTGTTGTTTCACCTTTAAAAATTCTTCATAAGACTCTCTTGTTGACCATGATCCATCTTTAACATAATTAATACCTTCACTTACCACTTCTTTACCTTTATTTATTCCCTTTGATACAAAATTTTTTCCCTCTTTTATACCTTCTGAAGCAATCTGTTTACCTTTATCCAGGACTCCTTCTTTATTCATATTTTCAAGCATTTTTAAAAGTTTTTTTCGATTCTGCTCAAATTGCCTCATTTCTTTAGCATCTTTAACATGTTTTCCAATACCTTCTGCTGTTTCTGTAATACCTTTAAATAAATCATCACCTATTTTACCTGCACCCTTCAGTAAATCATCACCAACCTGTCCTGCACCCTTCAGTAAATCATCACCAACCTGTCCTGCACCCTTCAGTAAATCATCTCCCCATTTCGTCATCTGCCCTATGGCAGGAGATACTGCTTTACAGGCAGGTCCTATAACCTTTTCGGGAGCCATAAGAACTGCTGCAAGAGCACATCTTCCCAGACCTTCAAGTCCGTCCAGAGCTGCTTCTTTATAATGACCCTGTTTAAATTCCTGTCCTGCTTCCACAAATTTACCGGAAGCACCCATAGTAAAAGTATCTGCTGTATCTGCTATATTCTGTGTCGCATCAGCACTTTCAAGATTTGATTTATTTATTTCTTCCTGAGAGTGAAGAATATTTGCTACATGGTCATCATTTGCATTTTTATTTTTAGCCAGATCCATCTGAGTTTTTTCTGCTTCTTTATTTCCTTTATCCTGTTCATATTGATCTACACCTGTAATTCCAGATTTAAGCAGGTGATCTGCGTTGAAATAATAGTCTGACTTTTTCAATCCTTCCTTCATTGTTTCTTTTGACTGATTCATAGAATTATCAATTGATTTTTCAGAGCTATTCTGATTTCCTTTATATTTCTTATACTTTTCCGGATCTTCTTGTTTCAGCTTATCCTCAAATTCTTTCACTTTCTTTTCATCAGGCCCTCCGGAACTGTCATATTTTACTCCCATAGAATCCAGGTAAGCTCTATCTTTCGCCTTTTTTATTTCTTTATCTGACGATGCCTGTTCTTCTTTGTATGTCTTATACTTTTCAGGATCTTCTTTCTGTAACTTATCTTCAAATTCTTTCACTTTATCCTGATTGAGGCAAGAACCGGGATCATCCTGTTGTCCTGTAGCATAATTCCAGAGACTGGTAAAAATGCCGCATGACTCTTCTTTTGACTCTTTATCTGCTTTTGCGTCCTGAGAAACGACAGTTTTATCTTTCGTGTCTATTTTATTACTTTCCTGAGGAACATCAGTTTTTGATTGAGGTTTTTCTGTTTTCTCTATTTTTTGCTCTGTCTTACTCTGAGTTTTTTTATTCTCTTTATTATACTGTGGTTGAACCTTCGATGTGGAGATATTAATAGTATTACTCATTTTAAATCACCTCTGAATTTTTAATATAGATTGAATATCAATTCTGAGTAAACCTTATTGGCCCCTTTTTTCATGACAGGTTTACACAAAATATCCCGGACAGTCAGTCTCTCTTATCTGGCAGGGTTTTATAAAAAAGATTATTTTAAAATTATAACATATTTTCAGGTAACTTAAAAGTGACAGCTATTTCACAATATTATGGAAGATTGCGTAAAAAAATGACAGGTAATTTTATATATAAATGAAAATTAATTAAATGTCTCAGGTTCCGGGTTCTGGGTTCTGGATCTTCTTAACCCATAACCCATCACCCAACACCCTCATCTATTAATAGATTGATGAAATCAACTATAATTTCCAGTAAAAATAAATTTACTTACTGTAAAAAACACCATCTTTATGGAATTTTATTTTTTACTGTGATATAATATTTAGAAAGTTGCAAAAATTATAAAGGAGAAATACCTATGAGATGTCCGAGAGATAAAATGCCTATGGAAGAAACATTATGTGAAAACAAAATTTTTGCCGACACATGTTCCTACTGTGACGGTATATGGCTTGACAATGAAGAATTAAAGACCCTTACCGGCCTTGACAGGGATATTCTGGAAGGGGAAAAGATAAAAGAGGATATAGAATGGGATGAAGTTCTTTCATGTCCTGTATGTAATATTGAAATGGAAAAAAGGTATTTTTCAAAAGAGAAGACTGTAAAAATAGACAGATGCCCAACCTGTCTCGGTATATGGCTTGACACAGGAGAAATGATACCTATACTCGAAATAGTCCATAAAATCAAAGAAGGAAAACGTTAAGAGGAACCATCTATATCTATCATTTCTACTCCGTCCATATAGATTTTTTTCGTCGGTCTTTCCATAGTTCTGAGTTTTGCCATGACTCCTACTATTCTTTTAAGCTGTTCTTCTATTGTATCCAGCAGTTTACCAAGTTCTTCACTGCTTATCGTCTCCCGTTCTGCCTTTAATATCATTACATTGCCCAGGACAGAAGTCATGGGATTATTTATTTCATGAGAAATAGATACAATTATCTGTGATATTGTATTCAGCTTTTCAGATTCTATAAGCTTTTGCTGCGTATCAATAAGCTGTCGATTTTTTTCTTCCAGATCAAAGGTTCTGTCTTTAACCTTCTGTTCCAGATTTTCATATAATTCTGCAAGTTCTCTTGTCATCTGATTGAAAGCATTTGCCATAAGGTTGAGTTCATCCTGTCCCTCTATGGAAACAGAATAAGAAAAATCGCCTTTTGCTATGGACTTTGCACCTTTATCCAGAGCTTTAAGGGGTTCCGTAATACTTCGGGTTACAAGAAAACTCAGAGAACCTGCCAGAATAAGAACTACAAGTGCTGTCAGAATTATAGCCCAGATGGCACTGTTTTCCACATTTCTGGTTTTTTCTATATATTTTTTATCTTCTTTTCCTACATCCAGAGTTATGGCAATTACATTACTATCAATTCTTTCTATAAACGATCTTATCTGATTTTTAACTCTTAATTTTACTGCAAGCCAGTCATTAAGTTGTGCCAGTTCAATTATTTTTCTTATCTGTTCCGGCAGCAAATCTCTCATGCTTATAAAGGAATTTATAATGTGTCTGTTCTTATATTTCTCCTCTTCGCTGTAACTCAAAACATTTATTGCATCCTGAACATGTCTGTCAAATTCATCCAGTTCCATATTACATTGAAGAAGCATATCCATATCCTGCATCGAAGTGCCTCTTTCAAGAAGACTGGTTATATGTAAAATACTGTTATATAATTTTAAAAGTGACATTTCCTGATTATGTTCATATATAAGAAAAGTCGTCTGTTGCCTTATTGTATCAATATAAAAAATACCTACAGAATTTCCCAGTAATCCCAGAAATAAAATAAAAGAAAAACATATAATAAGGCGAGAACCTATATTTATATTTCTCAAAATCAAAACTCCTGTTCTGAAATTATCTTTTCTATAGACTGTGCCATACGTGAAGTAGCAATATCAGGTTTTACATTCCCTTCCAGTGCATAATGAACTTCCATCTGAATAATTCTGGATATTCTATTATACTCAGGTTGAACAGGCCTGGGACGGGCAAGTTTTACAATATCAAACAGGTATGATATGGAAGAATTTACTTTTATAATATCCTCATCGGAATAGCAGGATTTCCTTGTCGGATTCTGCCCCAGTTTAATCGCTTTGAAACATTGCTGTTCTTTAGATGTAAGAAATTCTATTAATCTGAAAGCTTCTTTCGGGTGTTTACTCCTGGCACTTATTACGAGATTCCATCCCCCGAGAGCAGAAACATTTTTATAACCCTTTTTACCTGCAGGGAGAGGAGCAATAGCAAATTTACCTTTAACGGCAGACATATCACTGTTTAACAGTGTATAGGCATAAGGCCAGTTTCGCATAAATACACTGTTACCACTCTGAAAATAATTTCTTCCGTCTTCTTCCTGAAAAGCTGTTATACCTTTTGAAGAGATAGTAAGCATATCACAATAGGTTGTCAAACCTTTTACAGACTGAGGGCTGTTCAGAATTACTTTATTGTTATCTGAAATTACATCTCCTCCGTAACTCCATACATACTCGAGATAATTTGCCACCAGTCCTTCATATTTGTCTGCCTGGAATACAAAACCTACCATATGGGGATGTTCTTTGATTTCATTCTTTACAATCTCTTTAGATATTATCTTAATTTCATCCCACGTATGGGGAAGTGAAAAACCGTATTTATCCAGAAGATCTTTTCTGTAGTAAAGGACACCTGCATCGGTAAACCAGGGGAATGCAACTATATTACCATTCCATGTATTTGCTTTTACTGTGCTGTCGAGAAAATCACTCATATCGATCCTGCCTTTTATATAATCATTTAAAGGCAAAATCCATCCGTTTTTTGCAAATTCCGTAGTCCAGACTATGTCTGTTACATAAACATCTACACCTGAATTTTCATCTTTCAACCAGTCAACATATCTCTTATATTTTCCACTATCAGTTTCAGGCGTTTCAAGGAAATCTATCTTTATATCCGGATTAAGTCTTTCAAAAACAGACAGTTGTGTTTCCAGAACGGAAAAATCTGATCCTATAGAACCACTTGCTATACTGATAGTAGTTTTTTCTTTATTTTCCGTCTTACACCCTGTTATTATGAAGAGAGAAATTAATATAAAAATAAAATATCTTTTATTAATCATCAATCTTACTCTATATTAAGGACTTCAGAAACAGTTCCTATAATGACATCAGGGTCAAAGGGTTTGGTTATATAATCATTGGCTCCGCATTCCATTCCCGTTTTCTTATCGATTTCCTGCCCCCTGGCTGTCAGAAGTATTATATAAATATACTTTAAATCATCATCTTTTTTTACTTTGCTGCATACATCATAACCGTCCATTTCTGGCATCATAACATCAAGAAAAATAAGATCAGGTTTTTCTTTTTTTATAACCTCAAGGGCTTTAACTCCATTTTCTGCAGTAAATATTGTTACACCCTTTTCAGCAAAATCTTCAAGAGCCTGTTCCATAAGGATTCTCATATAAGGCTCATCGTCTACTATTAATATTTTTTTAGACATATATATACACCTCCTTAAACATACAGGGGATTTGTAGCAGAAATAGCATATACTGCTAAAGTCGCAAGGGTGGTCATAACCTTATAGTCTTCTGACGTATATTCAAAAGGCTCTTCTGTACTGATATTCATAACACCGATAGTTTCATTTCTCACCTTGAGAGGTATACAGATCAATGAACTTATTTTATTCCTTCCCTTAATAAACCGGGAATCATTCTGTAAATTATTTATTACCTCGCCTCTTCCCGTCATTAATACGGTACCTGCTATACCTTCACCCGGTTTTAAAGTTACTTTCGCATCATAATTCTTACCGATACCGGAAATAATCTCAAGGCTTCCTTTCTCTTTATTCAATAACATAATAGATGCACTATCAGCTTTAATAAGCCTGGTTGCTCTTTCCAGAATTAATTTCCCTGCTTCTTCACTGTTGAGGCTCGTTATGCTCTCTGCTATATCATAAAGAAGACTTACTTCTTTATATTTATCAAGGAGTTCACTGGCAAGAGATCTCTTTTCGTAATCCATATAAGTCAGATAATTGAGAAGGGAAACAACAGCAAAAGCTTTCTCTTCTCCTGTTACCCATCCTATAATATCATTTATACCCTCTACCGGATATTTTTCAAAACCTTCTCTGCCTTTTTCACCAAGTAAAAGGTTCTCTTCTGCATCATAAATACCTATATCAGAATTTATAGCTTTAATAATAGAATTTAAAATAGAAGATACTTCTTTTCTGGAAATGAATTTTTTAAAATCTATTTCAGGCAAGAGTCTCACCTCTCTTTAAAATTTAAAATACTTCATCAGTCAACGGGAATGGTAAAGGAAAAATTACTCCCTTTCCCCGGCTCACTTTCGACCCATATTCTACCACCGGCCTGTTCGACAATCTTCTTACAGATAGCCAGACCGAGTCCGGTGCCGCCGGGTTTATTCGTAAGTCCGTTAACCACCTGCTTGAACTCATCGAATATACCGGCATGATGTTCTCTCTCTATGCCTATACCTGTGTCTATTATACTGAATATTATTTCGCTATTATTTCTTTTTACCCTGCATATTATGGAACCTTTATCTGTAAATTTTATTGCATTTGAAATCAGGTTAATTAAAACCTGAATTATAGTATATTTATCCACCATAATCTCAGGTATACTTTCCTGAATATCTTTTATAAATTCAATTTCTCTGTCCTGCAGGAGAGGAGAAATAGAATTACTTATATGATCTATAATGGCATAAACAGAACAGAGTTCTTTTTTTAATTCTACATTACCCGATTTTAATCTGGCCATATCCAGGATATTATTTATAATAGACGTTAATCTCTCTCCTTCCGAACTGATTATATCCAGATTAACATCTATCTGTTCCTTTGATTTCTCCAGTTGTTCTTCCTTAAGAGCACCGGAAAAAATCTTCTTAAGTTTCTTTTTGATAATTTTTGAGAAACCGACAATTGAAGTAAGAGGTGTTCTCAATTCATGTGATACTGTCGATATAAACGAAGATTTCAGTTCATCAAGTTTTCTCAGTTCCCTGTTTGCTTCTTCAAGCTTCACGGTTCTTTCCTTCAATTCTAACTGAGCCTGTTCAAGGGAATCAAGCATTTTATTGACTGTAATGGAAATATTTGCCAGTTCATCATTACCCTCTACAGGAACACGTAAAGAAAGGTTTTTACTTTTTCTTATGGACATAACAGTTTCTTCAAGATGGCTCAAACGGAATAAGATTACCTTCTGTAACATAACAATAAGAAATATACTGAATAGAACACCTGCAATTATGATAAGAATAATAAAATAAAATACCGTAATCTGACCGTATTTATAAATTTTTCTGTCTCCCATTACCTTGAGAATAAGACAGGGTTTACCGTATATATCATTTATAATGGTATAACCTGCAATAGTATTGACATCCAGAGGATTTACAAATATATCAGACTTCAAGCACATGTCTGAAGCAGTAATAAAATCATCTGGCAGAGATTTTTCATAAACAGAATGAATAATCATATTAAGATTTACTATTTCGGAAAGTTCCTGAACCTCTATATCATCCAGATAACGTCCGAAAATAAGAGTTCCTCTGGGAGTTCCCTGCTCGTCTGCAGGTAAAACAGGCCTTGATACTATAAAAGCAGGAGCATCAGAAAGATAAACTATACCTGCCACACGGCTTTCTCTGTTTTTATGGTTAAAAAGCAGTCTGTTACCGGCTATAAGAGATTTAAAAGACTGAGAAAACGGAAGGACACATTTTTTCTCCAAATCATAAAATTTACCATATACAATGTTATCTGACTTATCAAAAAAGATCATAAAATTAATATCCAGGTTTACAAAAGTAGTCTCTAAAAGATTTTCCTGAATATATTTTTTTGTATTAATAGAGGCTACAAAATCACAGGTATCATTCCAGTATGCCCAGTCTTTAAGAGGAGAATCAATAGTTTTAAGAGTGTCATCAAAAAGATTTAATACCCTCTGAACATCCTGCCTGGTCTCCACTGTTTCCAGTTTTAAAAAGCTCTCCAGAACTATTGCCTTCGATAAAAAATACATAACGAATAATAGTAAGATAAGTGTTATTGCCGTAACAATCAGTGTTTTATTCCGCAGAGACATAAAAGCAAAACAATCTCTCTTTCCGGATTTATATGAGAATCGTAACAGGTAACGCGTAACGCGTAACGCGTGACGGGAGAAACAGATTCTCATACTTATACCGCACCGGGTAAATTCGTAACCATTTTATCAGCTTCTGCCTGACAGGCTCTTACGAAGAAAAATAATTTGCCTTATATAATTTGTTTTACAGACAATAAATTAACCCTTATTTAATTTTTAATACTATAGAAAAAACTAATTTTTCTTCTCCAGAGCCTGCCAGGCAGAAGCTTTTTTTGAATACCCTTTTACCTGTTTCGGTACTTAGCTGTGACCGAAACAGTCATGGCCGTCATAATCTGGATGCTATGAAGAATATTTCTCTGATTTCAAGAACATTCCTTTCTTTTTATCTTAAAAATTATTTTAGAATAATTAAATAAAGAAAGACCTCCCTGTTGAAGGAAAGTTTCATTTTATGGCGAAAGTTTTATAGCGAACAGTGAAAAGGGGCGTTTTATTAAACGCCCTGAGATGAAATACGCATCACGACCCAACTGTCACCCGTCACGATTATATAAATAAAGGGAGGTGAATTCAATGGAACTCGGTTATTGCCATTGCTGTGGTAACCATAATCCACCGGAAGAAAAAAAATGTAAAAAATGCGGCGCAGAAATCATAAATCTGGATAGAAGCTCGACCATAGTACAGGGGTTGAGAAGCGGTGTTATATCAGGAGCAATTATTGCTTTAGTGGCAGGAATTTTATCTGCCGCACTTGGTTCTCTTTTCAGCGGCTCTGCATTAGTTGGTATCGGCCTCTTTATAATTGTATTTATTTACTGGTTGATTGCAGGCATTATTATAGGAGCAATTGCAGGAGCAACCAGTTCACTCTGTTTTTACCAGAATGCAGCCGGTATTGGAGCAATAGTAGGTTTTATTATGCTATTCCTTGTTGGCGGAAGCTGGTATATAAATATAGGTCTTGGTAGTGGGGCAGGCTATCTGGCTTCTTATATAGAAAGAAAACATTTCAGAAAAATGACATGGCTATGAGTAATGAAAGTAAAGAACAGAAAAAAACTGCCGGTATTTCTTTTATACAGGCTTTAAACACTCCTAAAACTTTCACATCTTCCACAAGCGGTGCATGGAATCTTATGAAAAACAGAATGATGAAAAGTGAAGTGGAAGAAGGGAAAAGTGATGGGAGTGATGTTTTTGAGGCAGAAAAGAAAGAAAATAAAGAGGTAAAAAGAGACGGCCTTGATAATTTTCAGAGTGCCGCTCTGCTTGTTTCCCAGACCGACGGGCTGGATAGTTTTCAGGAAAAAGAGAGAGAAGAAGTTAAAGAAAAAAATAAAGTTGATAAATGGGAAAGACATTACATACCTCCTGTACTTCCCGGAGAAGACATACTTGCTGGTAAAGAAGAAATCAAATTCAGGGAACAGGATATATTTTCATCTTCTTCAAATGAAACAGAAGGACTTTCTCGGGAAATTGATTCTGCTTTATACATACAATTCTGCCAGCTTATTCCCGCTCTGGAACAAAAACTCATAGCTTTTGAAAAAAGGCAGGGTTATCTCAGGGAAATAGAAATTTATATAAATAAAAAAAAGAAATCATTAAATCGATTATATAACCTGAAAAACCCTTCAGAGGAAAGAATAAAATTTCTTATAGACAGAGGTTTTAATGTATTTTCACAATCTCTGAGTGAACTCGAATTTTATCTTCGTGACGATTCTCACATACATCTCACTCTGGCAGGACAGCTTTCTTCTGAAGGGAATAATCTATTCCTTAAAGCAAGAAAAGAGTTAAGGAAATATGTTTAATTTAAGTAAAATACCCGGATTAAGTGTTAAAACAGATATTATCGGAGAAGTTAATTCAAAACCTGATATAAAAATACTGACAGCAGAAGTTTCTTCTCTCTTCGGCAGAGACAGAGAAAACCTGAGCTCTGTTCCTGCAAATCAGGGAGAAATGACTGTAAAGCAGAAACTACCGGATATTAGAGAAGAAACGTCACTTGTACCGAAAGACATCCCAGAAGCAAAAGATGATGAATTCACCTTTGCCGCTGTGGCAAGTTTTACCGGGAAAGCCTCTGAAAAATATGAAACCACACAGAAAGGCCATACCATAAAGCACTGCTACAAAGATCTTTCGTCAGACGGCACTCCTGTTACAAAATGGGAAGGAGTAAATCAGGATAAAACAGCTTATAAAGCAGAAGGAAAAGAAACAGGAAACACAGTAGAAATAACCTCTAAAGGTATTAACGGCGAATTTGAAGGTCGTGCCGAACTTACAAAGGAAAATCTTACAGATAAAAAAGAAACTGTTTATATAAAAAATAATAAAACAGGAAATGAAAGTACTTATACGATAGAAACAAAAGGAAGAAATGAAAAACACAGTGGTACCTTAAAAACTTCTAACGGTGATTTTATGACCTGTGAAATAGAAAAATCAGGAGGAAAAATCATCCATGAAACATTCCTTACAGAATTTGAAGACGGAGGAATTGAACTCAGAGAAACCTTATATGATAAAGAAAATAAGATAAAAAATCTTTCTTTTTTCTCTGACAGAGAAACGAAAAAACTGACAGAATTAAATCTCACAGAAAGAGAAGCCATAGAAGTAATTGCAAAAAATCTGAGAGAAGGCAGGATAAGCACTGCAAAAATAAAACAGGAAATTTCAGGTCACGATTCTATGTGGGACGAAGGTTCATTACTTGAACTTATAGAACAGGAATACTCTTTTAGCCTTGATGAAGAGAAAAAACCTGTCTGTACAAGAAGATATAAGATATATGATAAATCGGGGAATCTCACAGGTGAAGACGAGGAACAGACTGCTTACAGAACCAGGGAAGGAACAGGTGAGAGAGAATATGCAGTAATCAGAAAAAGCTATGATTTTTCAGGTGAAGAAAGCATACAGACAGGTGAGGAAGAGTATATTGAAAGTTTTTCAAAAAAGAAAGATCTCCAGTTCAGCAAAACCTTTTTCCACCATGGAAGGAGAATTTATAAAAGAACAGACAGAATACAAAAAGGAGATGTAAGTGAAGAATATAAAGATCTCAGCACTATAGCAGAAACAGGAACAAAACTCCTTTTTGCAAGACTTTTAGAGAATGGCTCGGAAGAGTTAAATATAAGGCATAGCAGCCATATCTTTTATAATTCCATAGAAACAGAAGAGAGAGAAGTGAGGATTACCGGGTATAAATCTCAGAAGAATCCTTCTTTTGCAATTATGAGAGCTGATTTATTAAATGGTTACAGTAATGTATTGCCTCTCTGGATATTAATGTCATCAACATATGATCAGATAGAAACGCAGTATCTATTTGAGGGCATTAAAGATTCAACTGTTATAGACAGATTTGATAAGAGTACATTATTTCATAAATATAGAGGAACACTCAGGCAGGAAGAATTAAAAGGAGAGCCTGTTAGAGAAATAGCAAAGATACAGGCAAGAATAGACGAAGAGACTGTTCAAAAGCTCAGAAGTGAGTACAGAAGTGATCTGGAGATGAGATTTGCCGAAAAAGCAAATAAGTTTTTTAATGTACAGACCATAGCATATCTGAAAAATAACAGTCCTTCTAACTGGATAAAAAAAGGTGATGAAATATCCATATCGGAAATGTCAGAACATATTATTTACTGTATGTACAGATATGGTGAAAACACTATCAGAAGAACATCTGCTCTTGATAAAAAACATACCTTCTTACCTCTAATAATATCAGGAGAACTTGGCATTGAAGCACTCCTGGGGCAGAAATTCGGTCTTGACCTTGTATTCCTGCTGTGGGAAATGTTAAACATAATAGGCCATACGGAAGGGAAAGACAGATTTGCATCCATAAAGATTTAATGTCGACAAAGCCGGCATCAGAGCGGAGTTTGTCTGACAGTTCTATAAAAAAGTTGGATTTCTTACAGAATTTATATAGATATTAATTATACTGAATTCTATAATACTGATCACTGGTCACTGGTCACTGGTCACTGTTTTAAACTGGTCACTGGTAACTGATCACTGATCACTGTTTAAAGAGGTGACTTGAGATGGGAGTAATCTTACATTCCAGATATGCCAGAACGTTTTCAGAAAGAGTAATCGAAAGATATGGAAAATTTCAAAGGTTAATCAAAGAAAAAGAAGGTAAAGTAAACGGTTCCGGCACAATACTTCAGGAAAGAGGTATCTCTGCAGGTGAGCTTGAAGTTACAAATTTTTCAAGCGGAGAGATTTCCATTCAATTAAAATCATGTGTAAGAAGACACAATGTTCATCTTTTCTGTCAGTTTCGCCAGGGTTCAAGAGGAAATAATGACAATCAGTATATAAATATTCATGAAGATATAGCGGAGGTTGGACTCCTTTTAGATACACTTAAACGTTCCAGAGTAGACAGTGTAAGCCTATATATGCCTTTTATACCATATTTGAGACAGGATAAAAAAGCAGGAGACCGTGAACCCATATCTGCCAAAAATCTCTTTTCCCAGCTTGAAGCTTCAGGAGGGAGAGTATTAAAAGGTTTCGCCACATCAGACATGCATAATAATGCCTGTGAAGGTTTCACAGATCTCCCTGTAGATAAAATTGCCGCATTCCCCCTATTTGTACTCTACTACAAGGTAAAACTGGCAGAAGAATTAAAAGAAAAAAGAGTAGTAGTAGTATCGCCTGATGCAGGCGGAACAACAAGGGCAGAAAAACTTGCCAACTGCCTTGGCGCAGATGTGGCAGTCATATATAAGAAAAGGGAAAAAGGGAAAGAAGCCGTATCCAAAGCCCTTCTCGGAGATGTAGACGGAAAGATTGCCATTATGATAGATGATATGATCTGCACGGGAGGCTCCATTGTAAACGGAGCAAAACTCCTGGAAGACAACGGAGCCACACAGGTTTATGCATGTGCAACACATGGTCTTTTTAATATAGATGCAAACAGCAAAATCCTGACAGAAGAAAAACTATACCGGTCAGGTCTCAGAGTGCTCATAACAGATTCCATTCCCCGTTCCCAGGTCTATTACGATAGCTGTTATAAATGGCTCAGAGTCGTCAGCCTTGCCAAATATTATGCAGATCTGGTTTACTGCAATGAAGCAGGTATATCTGTAAGAAAAATTCTGGATATGCATCTTGAAAGAGCAATAAAAGAACAGACCGATATAAATGATTATCTTATAGCACAACAAAAAAGAGCTATCAACGGTGAAGTCATCGGTGATATTGTAGAAGTATGATCGACTTATTCGACAAAGGAATCGTCTATATTAAAAAGCATATACAGGGAAATCAGGTTCTTCAATCGGTGGCGGTTTCGGAATCTTCATAATTACACACCTCCTCTTTCTCGTGACAGGTAACGGGTTATGCATAAATATCCCCTATTTCTATTATAAACAATTTTCATAAAAATATAAGGGGTTTATATTAATTTTTTATTATTTTTTGGTTCTATTTTTCTATAATAAAAAATTAGTTGACTTTAGCTTAATTTTTATGTTATAGTTTTTTACAGGTACTATTGTCTGATTTTTCCAGAAAAGAGGACAAAAATTGAGAAAAAAAGCTTTTACTCTTGCAGAAGTAGTAATTGGTATCTTTCTGCTGGGTATTATTATAATTACAATTACGTCTGTATTTATAAGCGGTCTTTCTGCAGCAAAAAAATCAGGGAAAAAAGTTACAAACATCAGTCTTGCAGAGGGGATGTTAAACAGGATTATGTTTATGAACTACAGCGAAATAAGCACAGGTACCTTTAACGGCTCGCAGAAACCTCCAACATCACAGACTGTAATAAATGGGGTTAAATTTCCTCCATCTCCTTATCCCTTCGAAATACCCGGCAGTACGGGTGGGAAAGGCGGAACTGTCTATTTTTATAAAGTAACAGTACATGATGTCACCGGCACCGGTGGTAAAGTAAAAAGTATCATTGTAACAGTAACAAGCGCAGGGGCAGGCTCAGAAGGGATAACAGGTACAACACTGGAAACGTTTAAAAGCCAGTAAAATTCAAATTTAATGGTTTCCTGTTGCTGTTTGACAGGTGACGATTATAATAGAGGTTTATCATGAGAGGTCATTCAGTATTGGAATTAATGTTAACAGTAGTAATATTTTCTATATTTTTATTTGCTCTTACCAGTATTTTCAGTACAGGACTGAAATCGTGGAATCTGGTGCAGAATAAAACTGAGACACAGCAGGAAGCGTCTATCTGTAATATGTTTCTTGTAAAAGATTTTCTCCATACAGATAAATCTACTGCAACAATAGGTGGGAAAGGCTATGAATATGCCATACTGCAGAGTGATATAAATGAGTTCGGCCTTTATGAATATGACCATACCACAGGGAAACCGAAATGGCAGGCATATATTCTATACTACACTTTTCCCAGGAGTAAAAAAGGTAAAGAATTTTCTATGATTCTGACAGATCCTTCTACTATTCCCGGTACTCTTGATCCAAATAATCCCAGGTTAGGGAAAAAGCTCATAAGAAAGATAATAAAACATACCCCCTTTAACAACGAAAAATTAAAGAATTTTGAAACATACTTTAATGATATTGACGTAAAAACTTCAGGAGAGGAATTTATAGGGAAACCAAAAGTATTATCCAGGCATGTATATGAAATGGATCTGAAAGAAAATTCTGAGAATGCAAATGCAATCGACATAGAGATTACCATAGTAAAATCTATGCTGGAAGACAGACTGGCTTTTACAAAAGATTTTTCTGACACTGCAGGCAAAGAAAAAATAATAATAAAAAATACTGTGATGTTAAATAATACGCAATAGTCAATGACCTCGCCTACAGGGGACGAAGGTTTCTGTCACGATTTTATAAAAAGAAAGGAATGGTGGTTATTTTATGAAAAAATCTTCAAATAAAGGTATAGTAATTATATCTATTCTCATGGTGACAGTAGTTCTATTAATGGTCGCCAGTTCTCTGGTTGTCCTTAATTACTACAATCTGGGCTTTACAAACAGAGCAGAAAATAATGCATCAGCCCTCAAGGTTGCAGAAGCAGGAGTAGCCTATGCAATCTACTGTCTTAAAGAAGATCCGACATGGGAACCAAATCAGGTCGTCAGTGTTCCTATGACAGGTGTGCCCGGAAGGTTCGAAATAACCTTTGACAGAACAAAGCCTTATTATTCGGTAAATAATTTAAAAAATGATGCCACAGATGAAAAAGTTTTAAGCGGATGGGGCGGGAAAGGTGTTCCCGGACATTCAGTTGAGCTTATTGTAACAGGCTATGCAGGAAAGGACGAAGTTAAATCTGTAAAACGTATCAGAGCCATACTGCAGAGAGATATATATTATCCCGGTTCTTTCTCAAGCGGCCAGACCACAGTAGATGCCAATACGGCAGATATAAAAACAGAAGCTACAAAAGAAAATCCGGGTATTTCAGGAAACATTCATTCAAACAGTGTCAAAACAGGAGCAGGCATCGATGGTTTTGCCATAGATACAAAGAACTCTAAAGTGTTATTACATGGCGGTAAAGCCACTGCACAGGGTGAGGTTAAGATTTCTGACCTTGATACAGATTCAACAACGGCTCCTTTCTCACCTGGTAAAAATGTAACACCTCTGGATCTGGATAAAATTATCAGTAACGGGAAAAAGAAAGTATCCAGTAATCTGACAGGAGGCACCTATGTAATTAATAAAGATGATGTAAAGGGTCCGTCAACTCTGCCTGCTTCCTGCGAAGTTAAAAAGGGTAAACTTTATATAAAAGAAGATCTTGCTTTTACCGGTAATGTAAAATTCGAATTAAACGATAAGTCAAAAGATGCAGGCATATATCTGGAAAAAGATAAAAACGGCAATTCACCGTCATTATATGTAGATCAGGGAAATCTGAAGGTTGCAGGCCCGATAACAGGAAATGGTTCATGTTATGTATCGGGGGACACTGCCCTTATAGGGGAAACAAATATAGTTGCTTCTGATGATACAGGTGTGGCAGTTGTCAGTAAAGGTAATGTTTCCATGGAATTACCTTCCAGTAAGAAAAAGGCTTTAGATCAAAGTATTACCGGTCTTGTCTACAGTCATGGAAATATAAATATCAACATCCTCGATCCGAACAGTGAAGTAAATCCTGCTAAGAATACTGCAGCAACTCCGTGGCCTGATGACTGGGAAGATGGTTCGGGAGGAGCAACGGAAACAAGCCAGCCATCATATGATCTGCCTATTTATGGCTACAAAAATAATGATATCAAAATAGATGTACAGCTTAATGGTGGAACTACCGGTACCCTTACAAGAAATGCTGATGGCAGCTATACACTGACGATCAATGTCGGTACAGGTGGTGGAGGGACAGAGGGATTTCATATCCTGATCATAAATGAGAAGACTGGTATTAAAGATGAAGACGGTAGAAGTGATATTAGCGGCACTTATATAAAAAACTATGAAGCAGATACAATAATGGCTCAATTGCTTGATAAATGTTCAGGAGTTTCTAGTTCTGGTTCCGGTGGTGGAAGTACTAACCCAACTCCGACGCCGTCAGCCACTGCAGAAAAAATCCCTCCCAATTTTTCTTTCACAGGAGGTCTTGTAGCAGTGGATCCCAACAATCCCGTTCCCAGCAAATCCAATCCTGATACAAATACAGCAGGGAATATCAAGGTTTCTATAGGACAGGGACATGTATCCATAATATCTTCACCGAAATATCTTAAACTTCTGGACTTCAGCGAATCGAGTAATGTCAATTTCCGGTGTATCTTCTGGAGCGAAATTTAAGGGAGGCCTTCAGATAAATTGAAAAAAGGTTTTACTCTTGCCGAGGTAGTAATCGGTATTTTTCTTCTCGGTATCATTATAGTATCCATTTCTTCCGTATTCATAAGCGGCCTTTCTGCATCAAAAAAAACCGCCAAAAAAGTAACAGATATAAACCTTGCAGAGGGAATATTGAATAAAATCATGCTTATGACCTATACTGACGTAGAAGTTGGCATCTTTGACGGCTCAAAGCCTTCCTTTGATCAGGCGACAGACTCTGATAATAATGGCATTAAATTTCCTCCTTCCCCTTACCCATCAGAAACACTTTCCGATACAGGAGGAACAGTTTATTTTTATAAAGTAAAAGTTTCATATGTTCCGGGAACAGGTAACAGGTTAAAAAGTGTCAGTGTTACAGTAATAAGCAAAGGAACAACAGGGGAAGGTAACACATCCGTTACTCTGGAAGAATTTAAAACTCAGTAAGGAAAGGCTTATTATGAAAGGACATACAACACTGGAATTAATGCTGACAACAGTAATATTTTCTATTTTTTTACTTGCTATTACTATTATGTTCAGCACAGGTCTTAAATCATGGAAGCTGGTGCAGAATAAAACTGAGACACAGCAGGAGTCATCTATTTGTATGAATTTCCTTCTGAAGGATCTTGCTCAGAGCGACAGAAGAACTGCCGTAATAGGGGGTAAGGGGAAAGAATATGCCATATTACAGAGTGCTATGAATGATAAAGGTATTATAGAATATAATCACTATACAGGAGAGCCGAAATGGCAGGCCTATATTCTATATTATACCCTCCCAAGAGACAGTTCCGATAAAAAATGTTCAGGTTCTCCAGGTGACAGAAAAAGACTTGTAAGAAAAGTAATAAAACATGCTCCTTATACAAATACAAAGCTGACAGATATTGAATTATATTTTTACGAACCAAACAGTATTCCATCAGTGCCAGGAGAAGAATATATAGGAATACCAAGAGTACTATCAAAACATATATATGAAATGATTCTCACAGATAATCCGGACAGTAAAAGTGCTGTTGACATAAATATTATTTTAGAAAAATCCATATTGGAAGACAGGCTTGCTTTTCAGAAGGATTTTTCCGACAATGCAGGGAAAGAAAAAATAACAATAAAAAATACAGCAATACTAAAAAATACTGAGGAGTAATAAGATTTTATGAAAGGAAGTGTTGTTATGAAGAATAATTCTGACGGTATGGTACTTATATCCATCCTTATGGTATCGGTAATCCTCACAATGGTTACTACATCCCTTGTCGTAATAAACTATTACAACAATAAATTTACCAGTATTACAGAAGGCAGAGTTATGGCTTTAAAGGTTGCAGAATCAGGTATTGCCTATGCAATATACTGTCTGAATGAAGATCCGACATGGGAAACACCTGTGAATAAGCCTATGGTAGATATTCCCGGAAGATTTGAAATCACCTTTGATAATACAGCAGATTATTACTCGGTAAATAACCTCAGATTGGGGACAAGAAATGGGGGATGGGGCGGAGTAAATGTGCCGGGATTTTCTGTAGATTTAATTGTTACAGGCATTGTTGACAGAGGTGACAGTAAAATAACAAAACGCCTCAGAGTTATACTTCAGAGAGATTTTAATTATCCCGGCTCTTTTTCATCAGGCCAGACAATGGTAGACGCAGATACCTTTGATCTGAGAAAGGAAGCTACGGCAGAAAACTCTTCAGAAGCAGGTACACTTCATTCAAACAGTGTGAAAACAGAAATAGAGGGTTCTGCCATACATACCAGGAAGGGTTTAAGCAAAACAAATGTATTTCTTCATGGAGGCATTGTCAGTGCAAACGGACATATAGATATTAAAACATCAGGACCTTCGAAAAACCTGGATACAGACAATAATTCTTCCGTTGATCCGGTGCAGCAGAGTAAAAACGTCAAACCGGTAGACGTAGGAAAAACCATAGAAAAAGCGAGAAATACTCTTGCTGCTTCAAGCAAAGTCGATGTTAATGGAAATACAACATATGTAATATATAAAGACAGGGTAAAACCGGAGCTTCCATTATCACTGTGTGAAGTTAAAAACGGACAGCTTCATATAAAAGATGATATGTTATTCAATACAAATGGAAATGACATAAAATTTGAACTGGATTATTCCTACGCAAATCCTTCCAGTACTGACTATGACCCGAATATTAATATAGCCGAGTCAGGCATATACCTTGATGGTACAGAGAGCCATATGCCTGCACTGTACGTTGACAGAGGAAATCTTATAGTAGCCGGCCCTGTCAGAGGAAATGGCTCGGTGTATATAACAGGAGAAGGAACATTCATAGGAGAATCTAATGTAGTTGGCCCTGAAGATCCCGGAGTGGCAATTATGTCATCAAAGGATCTCACAATGAAACTTCCGTCCAGCAGAAGGGAAGAACTGGATATAAATGTAACAGGACTTGTTTACAGTAATGAAAATATAAATATGGGTATACTCCGGCCGGATGATCCGATGAATCCTGCCAATAATATATCAGAAAATACTCAATGGCCTTCAGAGTGGGAAGATATTGTATTTTTCAAACCGGCAGATACTCTGTCTCTTCCTTTCAGGACAGGTGTTGCTGCCGATGGTACAGGGAATATTTTTATTAATGGAGGAGAAGGTTCTTTTATCAAAAGAAATGGACCGAACTCATTTACTATACATGGAATAACATCATGCTCAGGTTCTGTAGAAGGACGCCCTTTTGTAGCAGGTGAATTACCTGATATAAATTTACCGGGCAATTTTTCAGCTCTTGGAGCGGGTACTATAACAGCAGAGCAGAAGAACACTATTATGACATTAATAAGTAATGAATTTCAGAGTGGTTCATTAGCGATAGATCCCAATGCAGTAAAAATAGATCCTGTCTTTCATGTAACAGGTGGAGTTGTGGCTATAGATCCGAATAACCCGGTACCGACCAGTGAAAAGCCGGATAATGGAGATGCAGGTAATATAAATATTGATATAAAAAAAGGTAAATTCTTTATTGTATCTTCAAAAAGGTATCTCAAACTTCTGGAATCTGCCAGAGCAGAAGGGGGCGGGTTCAAAGCTGTACTGTGGGGAGAAATTTAGTGGTGAGCAGACAGGTTACTGCTCACCACACGCTATTTATTCGTTCAGGCTTGCCTTAAGAGTCTCCTGAATGGCGCTCCAGCTCTTTTCATTTGCTTCCACTTCCTGGACGTATGTGGAAAGTTCCGTGCTGAGAAGCTTATTTGCTTCAGTCAGTTCTTCTATTTCTTCATTCAAATATTTTATATAGGTTCTCAATTCAATAACCTTTGCATCAAACCTTTTCTCGGCATGTTCTCTTTTGGTATTTTCCTTATCAAGTTCTTCAAGGAGTTTTTTCTCCAGATTTGCGATCATGTCTTTCTGAGAGGAATTCTCTTCATGTAAAGACTTATTTTCTTCTTCCAGAGAATTTATTTTCTTCATTGCACCTGAAAGTTCTAATTTTATAGAAGAAAGGTTTCCCTCTAAACTTCCCTTGTTTTGCTCAAGATTACCTATATAATCATTTAATTCCTTTGTTTTATTGCTCAGTTCTCCCTCAAGGGATTTATTTTTTTCTTCAATAGTTTTATTCTGTTTTTTAAATTTTTCCGAATCATCCCTGGCTTTTGCAAGGTCTTTTTCCAAATTTTTGGAATATTCCATATTCTGTTTCAGTTTTGATGCAAGTCCCTGTATGATTTCAATGGCTTCATGCCTTACTCCCTTTGGCTTATAACTGATAATCCTCTCACCAAGGTTAATAAGTTCCGATGTATTTCTTGAAATTTCCTCATCTAAATTCTCCATATCCATGTTATTATCTTCTGTATTCATCTCAAGCTTCTCCTTTCTTTAAACAACTTATAGCTTCTTCTATGGCAAGTTTTATGTAAGTTTCACTTTCAACAGAAAGAGCCTGTTCAAGATGGTCAAGTATGTTAATATCGCCAAGTTTCTGTAAAGCCTGAACAGCTCTGTACCGTAATTCTCCTTCATCACTTTTAAGAGTTTTCAATAATACGTTACAGCTATCTTTATGTCCTGTTTCACCGAGAGCCATAGCAGAAGCTTTACGTACATCCCTTTCCAGAACATCCATAATCACACATGCCCTGTCTCTGTCACCCAGTTTACAGAGTGCATAAATGACCCATATTCTCTCTTCTCCCCTGCATTTTTCATAGTACTGTTCAAGTTTTTCTTTTACGACAGGGTTACCGGTCTGTGCAAGTGATTTAATGATTTCTATTCTGAATCTAACATCTTTAGAAATATTGAGTAATTCAAGCAACAGTGGTACAGTTTCCGATAAATTCAGATGGCCTGCCACGGTAATGGCTGCAAGTAAAACTTCTTCTTTTAAATTATCTTCCAGAAGATATACAAGTTCTGATTTACCGAGTTTGATTAAAGCGTATATAGCCCAGATTTTTTCTTCTCCCGAGCTTTTTTCATAATATTTCATTAAAGGTTCCAGTGCTGCAGGAACCTCCAGTGATCCAAGTGCTCTGGCAGCTTCTTTTCTTACCTTTGGCTCTTTTACGGAAAGCTTTTCAATTAAAATCTCAATAGCTCTGCTGTCTTTTATCTCTCCGAGAGCGCTTGCTGCACTGCTGCAGACATAACTGTCTTTATCTGTCCTGAGCAGTTCAATAAGGAATGGCACAGTTTCTTTATCTCCTATTTCTCCGAGTATTCTTGCCACTCTGCCTCTCATAACAGGATTTTTATGTTTTAAAAATTTAATCATAAACTCTGTAACTTCAGGGCCGAGTTTTACAAGCTCATATCTTGCTGCAGGCCAGTATTTAGGATCAGACTTTCCAAGGTCTTCCAGATATTTATCAACAACTTTTATGTCTATCAATAGATACTCCCCTTTCTATTTTTGATGTTTATTATAACATGTCTGAAGATATATCTCAAATATTCGATTGGTGATACATTATTAAAATTTGATTTTCTTATTAGCCAATGATATTCTATTAAGAGTTTTCTGTCAAATCTCCAATTACAAAGTTGATTATAACTTGACCTTGTCACATTTGCTTGCCCCAATTTTTTTGTAAAAATTATACT
>DAIOEN010000065.1:0-32870 GCA_036746235.1 Vulcanimicrobiota bacterium
GATTTACATATATATCGTATACGGATTTACCGAGCAGTTCTTCCCTTTTATATTTCGATATTATCTCAATAGAAGGGCTGACTTCAATAATTGTCCCATCCAGTAATGTTTCATAGTAAATATCCTGAATATTCTCAAAGATAGTCCTGTAACGTTTTTCACTGTTTTTGAGGGCTTCTTCCATTTTCTTTCTCTCTGTTATATCTGTTGCTATGTGAATAATTTTTTCAACATTACCGTCTTCACCGTAAACAGGAGTACATGATACCAGAAAATACCCTTCCAGGGCTTCTACTTCCATTTCTGCCCTCTCAAGATGTCCCGATTTATTCGAAGCGTCAAAGGGGCATCCAGCGGGATGACAATTCGATTTAGAGTGAAACAGATTATAACAGTTCATACCGATCAATTTATCAGGAGATAACCCTGTAGCTTCAGTTACTGCCTTATTGGCGGAAAGAATCTTCTTTTCTCTGTCAATAATTAAAACTGGTTCTCCTATTGCCTGAAAAATATTTTCCCAGTCCTCTTTTGCCTGTTTCAGCTCTGTCTGCATATTTTTAAGATCGGAAATATCCGATATAACTGCAATAAAACCTGTGACTTCACCGTTTATCCCTCTCGTATAATTCCAGTCGATACGTACAGGATAAGTACTTCCATCTTTCCTGAGATTTCTGGTATAAAAAGAAGGTCTGTCAGGCTGTTCTCTTAATAGATATTCAATATAAGAAGAAAGATTCTGCTTTTCAGGAGAATCTGCCATAATATGCCCTATAAACGTTCCTTCAAGCTCTTCACTGCTCTGCCTGTGCATATTGCAAAAAGCTCTGTTTGTGTATAAAATCCTTCCGGAAATATCCAGTTGTTGCAAGGCAATAATATTATCAAGAAGTTCTGAACGGCTTTTCTCTGATAGTATCAAAATATATTACACCTGCTCTCATAATTATGGTCATGACATATGACGGGAGAATTATAAGAATTTATATGAAAATCGTAACGCGTAACGGGAGAAATAAATTCTCATACTTCGTTGTGACCGGTTCGGTCACGGTTGTTATTATAAATCCCATCATTCATTTTATAAAATAATTATACTAGGAGTTTCTCATATTTGCAAATGATTGTGTAAAAAAATGACAGGTGATTTTACATATAAATGAAAATTAATTAAGAGCCTATCCGAAAAATCATCAAATACCTTCCGGTGTGTGAGGCTCTTCCGAAAAATCTATAATCCTCGTGCAAAAAAACATGTTCTTAAAGACTGCTACGATATTACATTTATTTAATTTACAAATTACTGTTAATACGGTATATATTTTTCTCCAGAGCCTCACACACCGGAAGTGGTGTACAATAAATATTACTTTTCGGATAGGCTCTAAATGTCTCAGGTTCCGGGTTATGAGTTTTGGATATTTTTAATGTTCACTATGGAAAATACAATGCAATATTTATGAAATCTTCGCTAAATTTTATTTCTTCTATGACGATAAACATAGAATAATGGATAAAATAAAATTACATGGCTCAAACATTCATATACTTAAGGAGGTCTTTCATATATGAAACATTTCATATTTACTTTAATGTTTTTCATTCTCCTCTTCTCTATCTTCTCTTCAGGATGTTCCGATGATCCTGTTTATACCTCACCGGTTCTCACACCTACGCCTCAAAATATATATCCCACATCGGATCAGGTTCTGGCACAATATTTTACTGCTGCTCAGGTTGAAACTATGAGAAATGAAGCAAAACCCATTATAGGCTCATATGGAGGAGTCAATGTATTTTCTACAGCCCAGTACGGAAGAAGGTTTATTACAGGCACAGGTCATGTAAAAGATATTTTCGATGCAAGAAATCCTGTAAATTATGAAATCTTCAGGAAATATGCATGGGATAATTTTCAGATAGAAAAAGCTTATTATGAACGTTATGCGGAAGCAGCCAACAAATTCATAGCAGAATTCGAGTATGATGCAGTTCTATTCCATCCCGACGAACTTCATCCTGTATTTACAAATCAGTCCGACACATGGATGCTCCTTCGCGATGCCCCTACAAATACTTATGATATATATTACAGTAACCGTATGCTCAACAGAAGGATTGCCATATCAGGGGGAATGAAGATGAGAGCACTTACAGAGAACGATCCCCTGGGCATAAGTGACTGGATGTATTATGTGCCGGCAGACGGGACAGATTATGTGGCATATACAGGAGGCAGTATACCTGCAGCAGAACTTACGGCCAGTTCAACAGGGACAAGTAATTATGTGCCCAAAGACGCATCAACTGAAGCAATAGCAAAACGTCAGCAGTACGGCATCATCTCCTGTGATAATCTCTCAAACAGAGACATAAAAATAGGTGGATGGAAAAATGAAAATTATGCCGAAGATATGGTAAAATATGGTATGAGTTTTACAAACAACCCGGATTCCAGTACATGGGGAGGATGGGGACTTTATGTAGTAGTTCTGGACAGGGATTACTGGAAGTAAAAAGTGAGCAGGGGCGAAACGTGTTCACCCGGTACTGATAAAAATACGCATCACGTCTCACGTCTCACAATTACTAAATATTATGAAATTTTTTAACAATCTAAAGAAAACTATTTTTATAGACAGACCGAACAGATTTCTTCTGAACTGCAAGTTTGAAGAAAAAAACATTAACGTTTTCCTTCCGAACCCGGGAAGACTTCAGGAACTTCTCTTCCCGGGAACTACTGTTTATGTCACTTCAGACAATTATAACGAATCAAGAAAGACAAAATATACGGCAGTCTTCATAATAAAAGACAATATTCCTGTTATGGTGCACACCCATAAATCAAATGAAATAGTAAAATATTTAATAGAAAAAAAACTTGTTCCTTCTCTTGAAAATGCTACTGTTATATCTTCTGAAATTACCTGCGGTAAAAGCAGATTCGATTTTCTTCTGAGACAGGGTATGGAAGAATTGTATCTGGAAGTAAAATCGTGCACCCTTTTCGGAGAAAAGATCTGCATGTTTCCCGATGCCATAACGGAAAGAGGAAGAAAACATCTGAAAGAACTGTCTCACATGGCAGAAACAAACATAAAGACATGTGTTCTTTTCCTCGTTCACTGTTACAGGGCTGAATATTTCCTGCCCGATTATCACACAGATCTTTTGTTCGGTCAGACCTTTCTGGAATGTAATAATGTGAATATAATTCCTCTGGCTATAGAATGGAAGGAAGATCTGTCGTTTTCGGGCAAAACAAAAATTCTCACAGTACCACGGAAGGTTATAGAACAGGAAGCAAAAGACAGGGGAAGTTATATGATTTTAATGGAATTAAAAGAGAAAAAACATATAGGAAGAGGGAAACTGGGAAAAATCTTGTTTGAACCGGCTTTTTATGTATATACCGGTTCTGCCATGGCAAATCTTACTCAGAGGATAAACAGACACAGAAGACTGAGGAAAAATTATCACTGGCATATCGATTACTTCAGAGAACATGCCGGTATTATAGCAGATTTTCCGGTACGGTCTTCAGAAGATCTGGAATGTAATCTTGCAGAAACCATATCAAAAATAGCTGATTTTTCCGTAAAAAATTTCGGTTCTTCAGACTGTAAATGTGAAAGCCACCTGTTCGGTTTCAGAAAAAATCCCCTTCTTATGAAGGAATTTATAAAGGTTATTCAATATTTCAGGATTGACAGACTGGAGACAGTGATCAGTGAACAGTGAGCAGTTACCAGTTACCAGTTACCAGTGTGAACAGGCATTCATTACAGGGAATGATATTATGAGATTCTGCAAAAGTATAGTTATATATTATATGTAATAAATCATGCTCACCGATCACTTCTCACTGGTCACTGATCACTGATTTTCAAATACTTCCTGATAGCCATAATAAGATATTCTATCTTCACAGGCTTACTTATATAGTCATCCATACCGGCAGAAAAACACTCTTCCCTGTCTTCTTTAAAGGCTCCTGCAGTCATAGCAACAATATAAGGCTGTTCCTGTTCAGGTAAGTCCTGACGTATCTGATTTGTAGCTCTAAGCCCATCCATTTCAGGCATCTGCACATCCATAAAAATAATATTATATTTCTGCCTCTTAAGTGCTTCTAACGTCTCAATACCATTTGCAACCACATCTGCTCTGTAACCCATTTTACTGAGAATACGGATAGCAACCTTCTGATTTATAAGATTATCTTCTGCAATAAGTATTTTCAGCGGATATTTATGTCCCATTTCTCTATCTATAATAGATTTTTTCACATCTTCTGATTTCTTCTGTCCAGAGAGAATAGTAACAAGAGTATTATATAAATAAGAGGGCTTTACAGGTTTTGTTATACAGACCTGAAAATAGCTGGAATAATCTCTTCTATCTATTTCTCCATGAGAAGTGAGCATAACAAGTGGTAATTCCTCAGATGATCGATATTTACGTATCTCATGTGCAAGAACCATACCGTCCATTTCAGGCATATGCATGTCCAGAACAGCAACATCAAAGGAAAGACCTGCTTTAATCCATTCAATTGCTTCCAGTCCCGATGAAGCTGACTGACACATCATTCCCCAGGAAAGAATATGTCTGTTTAAAATAATTCTATTAGTTAAATTATCATCTACAATAAGAACATGTTTTCCCTGTAATTCATCTGTTTTATGAGAATTAATTTTACCTGCATCAGGATAAATGTCCGCAGTGATTGTAAAATGAAAGGTTGAGCCTTTTCCTGCTTCACTTTCCACCCATATAGTTCCTCCCATAATCTCGGAAAGACGCCTGCTTATTGCAAGCCCGAGGCCTGTACCTCCATATTTCCTTGTTGTAGAAGCATCAATCTGGCTGAAGGATTTAAATAAAACTTTTATATTCTCATCTGAAATACCTATACCTGTATCCCTTACGGAAAATTGTATTTCATGAGTAATATCCGATAGTTCTCTCGATTTAACAGTAAGTAAAATTTCACCTCTGTCTGTAAATTTCACAGCATTACTCAGGAGATTGACCAGTATCTGACGGAGTCTTGTAATATCTCCCATAATAACTGAAGGAACATGTTCTTTAAATGTATATATAAGCTCTATTTTCTTTTCAGAAGCTTTTGAAGCAATAAGGTATATAGCTTCTTCCACACATTCTGAAAGACTAAAAGGTTGTTTTTCCAGTTCCATCCTGGATGCTTCTATTTTTGAAAAATCCAGTATATCATTTATGATTGTGAGAAGAGTATCACTGCTGGTACGGATTGTTTCGCAGAAATCTCTCTGTTCATCAGTAATAACAGTATCCAGTAAAAGACCTGTCATACCTACAATTGCATTCATAGGTGTCCTTATTTCGTGGCTCATAGTGGCAAGGAACTGACTTTTGGCACGATTTGCAGATTCTGCTGCTTCTTTGGCCAGTATTAATTCCTCTTCTGCCCTTTTTCTTTCACCTATTTCAATCGTTAATTCCCTGTTGGCTTTTCTTAGATCTTCTGTCTGTTCTTCCACTCTTTTTTCCAGTTCATCTCTGGCACTCTTTAAAGCTTCTTCTGCTTTCTTTCTTTCCGTAATATCAGATATTACGGCAAGAATAAATTCACCATCTGAAAGTGACATTTTCCTGAGTCTTACAATTACAGGAAATTCTTTACCTGATTTCTGCCTGCCTGTCCATTCAAAATCCTGCTTTATACCCTGAATAGCAGATTCTATTTTTTTAATAGCTGTTTCCTGATTGTAATCTGTTCCGCTTATATGCTCTACAGTTAAATTTAACATCTCTTCTCTTGTATAACAGTACATATCAAGACATGTTTGATTTACATCTACAAGAGTTCCGTCAAATCCGTGAAGAATTACTGCATCAGGGGTAGTATCGGTAAGTATCTGAAAACGGTTTAAAGCCGAAAGTAACTTCCCCTGCGACGATTTTAACTTCTGTGCCATATCATTAAAAGAATCTGCCAGAAGTTTTACTTCATCATGGGATTTTATATTTACTCTGTGTTCAAGATTACCATGTCCTATTACTGAAGCACTCATGGCAAGTTCTTTCAGGGGCTTTGTTAAAGCATCGGAAAAATGTAATCCCAGGATTATTACGATAACAGATAAAATTAACGCAAAAAGAACAACATTTCTCTTAAAAACATTCAGAGACTTAAAAACTTCTTTATTATTCTGTAATACAATAACCGTCCAGTCTGTATAAAAGGAGGGATTATATTTAATATAACTTTTATCCATCCTGTTTTTAGAAAAATAATTTCCGAGCATAATATCTTTTTTATTTTTAATGTCTGCCAGTTCATTAGAATGATAGAAATCTTCAAGTTCTATTCTGTCAATCTTATTTAAAATAAGAGATTTATCCGGATGGGAGATAATTTTATTATTTTCATCCAGTAATAAAGCAAAACCTGTAGTGCCTATAGTTAAATGATCTAATATGTCCAATATGGACTCCATATTAAGCTGTAAAGACACAACAGCTGAAAGCTCTTTCTTTTTATTATAAACAGGGCCTGCAAAACTTATTATTAACTTTAACGGGTTGAGTATAAAATGTACATTTGACATGGAGAAAGAGCCATTGCTGGCTTCTTTAAAATGTTTTTCATATCTCCAGTCTCCTCTGTAATTGTAATCAGTGGAAGTTATTACATTACCTGACGTCTTTATTAAGGTTATATCTTCATAATCTTTTAATATGTGCTTTAATTTCAATAATTCCTCTTTTTTTTCATCAGGAGTTGTCTCATCTGATAAAATAACAGGGTTATTAACAACTACCTGAAGATCTGCAAAGCCTTTAAGTATTACTTTATTAATATTAAAGTATAATTCTCCTGAGATTTTTTCAAAATTCTGCAGGGTATTATCTCTTATGGCATTATTGGCCTGTATTATGGCAAGGAAAGATATGCTTATTATTGTAAACAGGGTTATTATGAGTAAATAATAAAGTATTCTTATTTTTATGCTTTTTTTCATGCTGTCTATTTAACTGCGAACCTGCCTGACCTTCTTTTCTATTTGATCAGATTAAATATTCTTTCATACTCTTTATTGGTTTCTCCAAGTTCTATATAAAATTCACCTTTTGAGATTATTTCCTGAGAAGGATAAATTACGGGATTTTCCAGTATCTCTTTTTTTATATATTTTTCAGAGCCCTGAATCGGTGAACAATAATTGAAGGTATTTGCAGAACGGCCGCTAATATCAGGTCTCAGGAAATAATTCATAAATTTATAGGCATTATCGTTATTTTTCGTATCAATACTGATACATAAAAAATCCTGCCATAAATTAAAACCTTCTTTCGGGTTTACAAATTTTATATCTTTTCTATTACCTGCTTTATAAAATACATCACCATTATATACTTCTGCAATCCACAGTTCTCCTGTCATAACTTTTTCTATATTGCCCATAGTGTCACCGAACTTTACACCATTTTTTTTCAGGAGCAAACCCTGTTTTTCTGCTGTCTTCAATTCCTCCGGGTCTTTACTGTTTAAAGAAAATCCGGAAGATTTAAGTAAAACTGTCATTACTTCCCTGGGATCATTCATTAAAGCAATTTTTCCCTTATATTTTTTATCCCATAGAACCTTCCAGCTATCAATATTTCCTTTTACATAATTTGTATTATACACCAGTCCTATTGTACCCAGGAGTTGAGGAATAGAATATTTGCCCTGGTACTCATAGGACGGTTTTACCCTCACTTCTTCTTTTATATTTTTATAATTGGGCAATTTATTTAAATCCAGTTCTTCTATTAATTTAAGATCTTTCATAACAGGAACTATATCGCCCATAATAGCTATCACATCATATTTACCAGGGTTCGACTGCACTTCTGATATCATCATTGGCATGGTTTCATATTCATAAAGAATTACCTTTATACCTGTTTCTTTTTCAAAATCCCTGAGTATGGATAGATCTGTATATTCTTTCCAGTTATAAAAAGTTACACTTTTATCTTCCTTATCCTGGTTTACAACAGTTCTTTTTACTGTAAAAAAAACAGTTGCTCCAATAAATAAAATTATAATAATTAAAAGATAAACTTTTTTCATATAACACCGTTTATTTTATGAGATTAAAGATTCTGTCATATTCATTATTAATATCTCCCAGGTCTCTGTAAGCTTCACCTTTATTTATTAAATCAGAAGGAGGATAAATTATGCTGTTGCCAAGTATCTTTTTATCCACATATTTTTCTGCTCCATCTATGGGAGAGGGATAACAAAAACTGTTTGTAAATCTGGCGCTTATATCAGGTCTCATAAGATAATTCAATAATCTGTAAGCATTATCTTTATCCCTGGAGTCAGAGCTGATACATATAGCATCAAGACTTATATCATACCCTTCTTTCGGATATACGAATTTAATGTCTTTTCTATCAGCTGCCTTGTAACAGACATCACCGTTAAAAGCCTGTCCAATCCAGATTTCACCAGTCATAACCTTTTCTACATTTCCAATAGTATCACAGAATTTCACGAGATTTTCCTTTAATCTCAGACCATTTTTTTCTGCCACCTTCAGTTCCTTCGGATCTTTACTGTTCAAAGAATATCCTGAGACTTTAAGTAATACAGTCATAGTATCTCTCGGGTCATCTATGAGAGAAATTTTTCCTCTGTATTTTTTATTCCATAGAACCTTCCAGCTATCAACATTTTCTCTCACATATTTTGTATTATATACAAGGCCTTTTGAGCCCCATAGATGTGGAACAAAATATGTCCTTTGATACTCATAGAAAGGGTTTTCTCTTATTTCTTTTTTTATATTTTTATAATTCCGGATCTTATTTAAGTCCAGTTTTTCTATTAACTTAAGGTCTTTCATGGATGGAACCATATATCCTTCCATTATTATTACATCATATTTACCCGGATTTGCCCTGGCATCTCCAAGCATCATAGGAGTGGTTTCATATTCATACAATACTATTTTTATACCTGTTTCTTTTTCAAAATCTTTAAGAACTGACAGATCTGTATATTCCTTCCAGCTATAAAGAGCTAAAGTATTATCTACAGGTTTATTCTCAATTTTTGTTCCACTTTTAAAAGGGAAACAGCCTGTAATAAAAATTATTATGAGTAAAAAATAGAATATTTTAAACACTTCTCCATAATCTCCACAGGGAATAATAAAATAATGCCAGAGAAACCATTATGTAAAATAAAAAGTAACTGGCAACCTGTTTTTCAAGTTAAAAATCCTCCCTTATATAATATATAAAGTTTACCATATACTCTATCATATATTGTTACAAAAATGTTAATTTTTGAATATCATTTATTATAACTGATTATCCAGCTATGTTCATAAAATACTTGTTGACTTTAATATATTTAATAATTATAATGGTCAAAAGTTTTTTTACTTTTTGAAAGGAAGCATTTTCATGAAAAAATTTTATGAATTAGGACTTTCTGCTTTTCTTGCTGTGTTTATTATTACGTTTCTTATACTTTACACACCTGAACTTGACAGATACAAAGAGAATATAAATCTTCTACCGAAAAAATTCACCGTCAGGACAGAAAGGAAATTAGTTATTACAGAAAAACTTCCTGAATTGAAATATACTTACAATCAATGTTCCACTATGGCAAACTATACTCCTACAAGGCCTCTTTCTTCAAGGGGTTCTTCCATTGCCGCAAAGGTGGTGCAGACTGCCTATAAATATATAGGTGTTCCCTATGTATGGGGAGGAGAATCTCCGAGCGGATTCGATTGTTCCGGTTTTGTCCAGTGGGTTTATACGCAAAATGGTATATCTATTACCAGGACTGCAGATACACAGTATATGGAAGGCGTTCCTGTTAAGGATCTTGAGCCGGGAGATCTCGTATTTTTTACCACCTATGCACCGGGGGCGTCTCATGTAGGAATTTATCTTGCGTGCTCGAAATTCATTCATGCCTCTTCAAGCGGACAGGTAAAGATAAGCAGCCTTGACGAAGAATTTTACAAATCAGTATTTATCGGAGGAAGGAGATATTTCAGATAATTTTAAAGAATCAGTATTATCAACGAAAGGAGATATTTTATATGAAAAAAATTTTAATCTGTCTGTTTATAATACTCCTGATTATAAATTCCGGATGTAAGAAAAAAACAGACGATGGCAAAATGACTCCTGAAGAAGAGCTGATAAAATGCGAAGGTTATCTCAATAATCTGGGAAAAGCCTGTGAAATATATGCAGGCCATAATGACGGCCATTACCCCCAAAATCTTGACGCAGTAAATCCTTATATAAAAACCATACCTGTATGTCCTGCATGCAAAAAACCTTATATATATACTTCTCAAACTGATCCTGATTTTTTTATTATAAAATGCGGAGGAGAAAGTGTGCATAAAGAAACAGGGCTTGTAGGGGAAGGGAATTATCCTGTATATAATTCAAAAGAAGGTCTTATAAGAAAAGGTTCATATCTTACTTCTCTTCCGTCGACTGTCTCTCAGGTAAGTCCTTCTCCGGAAGAAACGGCGGAAGAAATCCCGACTGAAACGGAAGAAACCCCTGTACCGACGAAAGGCCCTGTGAAAAAAGCTACCCCGAAACCCACAAAAAAACCGGAAAAAATTGATCCGAAAGCAGCAGAACATAATTCAAAAGGACTGGCTTTGATGAAACAGGACAAATATGATGAAGCATTAGAAGAATTCAATAAAGCCATAGAAATTGAACCTGATTATTTAGATGCCATAAAGAATAAAGGAAATACTTATTATTACAAGGCAGATATAGAAAAAGCACTTGAGTGTTATGAACTGACCATATCGAAAGATCCTTCATACTGGAACGGCTATAATAATATAGGTAATATTTATTTTGATCAAAATGAAAATGATAAGGCAGAAGAATATTACAGAAAAGCTGCAGAACTCTGTAAAGATGATTATAAACCATATAATAACCTTGGTGATGTACTTATTCAAAAAGGAAACTATGAAGAAGCAGTCAAAAGTTACGAAAAAGCTATCGGTTTCGGCATCAAGAACGCTGAACTGTACTGTCAGCTCGGAACATGTTACTGGCATATTTCAGAAGAAGCAATAAAAAATAAAGACGAGAAAAAGGCTCTGGAATATACCAATAAAGCACTGGAATATCTCGGTAAAGCGACAGAGTTAGATCCCGGAGACCCTGAACCTTACTTCAGAGGAGGAAGACTCTATGCAAACATGGGGCCGAAATATTATGAAAAATCCATAGAATGCCTGGATAAAGCCATAAAGATAGATCCTGAAGAATACAGATATCTTTACTGCAGGGGCCAGATATATGAAACAAAGGAAGAGAAAGAAAAAGCCAGACAGGATTATGAAAAAGCTCTTCCTCTGGCAGAAAAGGCAAAAGATAATGACATGATTAAAAAAATAAACGACGCATTGAAAAAAATAAACAGCGGAAAAGGGTAAAACAGTGACCAGTGACCAGTGACCAGTGACCAGTAAACGGTGAAAAGATACTTCCCAGATTACCGAAGACGCATCACGCATCACGCATCACGCGTTACGAATTAATAAGGAGGAAATTTATGTATAATATTCGCACATTCCAGGTAAATCCTTCTATACCGGAAAATCTTTCCCGGTTAAAGGAACTTGCCTATAATATGTACTGGTTCTGGAACCAGGATGCTACAGAACTGTTCAGGAGACTGGACAGAGAGTTATGGGAAAAAACCCGTCATAATCCTGTTGTAATGCTCGGCAGTATAAAACAGGATAAACTTGAAGTCCGTTCTAAAGATGACGGTTATATATCTCATCTGGAAAGAGTAATCAAACGTTATGATGAATATATGGAAACAAAGACGTCATGGTATAAAAAACAGACTCTGGGAAAACCCCTTACAATAGCTTATTTTTCGGCAGAATATGGTCTCGCAGAATGCCTGCCAATATACTCTGGTGGTCTCGGTGTTCTTTCAGGAGATCACATGAAATCTGCAAGTGATCTGGGACTTCCTCTTGCAGGTATCGGTCTCCTCTATCAACAGGGATATTTTCGTCAGTATTTAAATGCAGACGGATGGCAGCAGGAGCAGTATCCTGAAAATGATTTCTACAATATGCCCCTTACACCTGTACATAAAAAGGACGGAAGTTCTCTCATAATAGAAGTGGAACTTCCGGGAAGAATTCTCAAAGCACAGATATGGAAGATACAGGTAGGACGTATTCCTCTTTATCTGTTAGATACAAATATAGCCCAGAATCCTCAGAAAGCAGATAGAGATATAACATCACAGCTTTACGGAGGAGGAACAGAACTTCGTATATGCCAGGAGATCTTACTCGGTATAGGAGGAGTAAGAGCACTGAAAGCCATGGGGATAAATCCCGATGTATTTCATATAAACGAAGGACATTCTGCTTTTCTGTGTCTGGAAAGGATAAGGATATTAATAGAAGAAAAAGGACTTACCTTCCTGGAAGCCTACGAAGCCACGATGGTAAGCAATATCTTTACGACCCATACACCTGTGCCGGCCGGCATAGATATATTTTCCATAGAACTTATGGATAAATATTTCGGACAATTTTATCCTAAACTCAAGATTTCAAGAGATGATTTCCTCGGTCTTGGCAGAAAAGATGCAGGAAATCGTGAAGAGCCTTTTAATATGGCAGTTCTGGCTCTTACCCTCTCAGGCCGCACAAACGGTGTAAGCGAATTACATGGACAGGTATCCCGCCGTATGTGGCAGTCAATGTATCCAGATGTGCCTGAAAATGACATACCAATAGGTTCCCTTACCAATGGTATTCATAATCCTTCCTGGATTTCCCGTGATATGGCAGGACTTCTTGACCGTTATATAGGCCCCCGGTGGAGAACAGAGCCTATAGATCAGGAAATATGGGATAGAGGAGATACAATTCCCGGAGAAGAACTATGGCGCACCCATGAAAGAAGAAGAGAACGTCTTGTGGCATTCGCAAGAAAAAGATTGAAACAGCAACTGGAAAGAAGAGGAGCATCAAGACTTGAAATAGAACAGGCAGAAGAAGTTCTTAACCCGGAAGCTCTTACAATAGGTTTTGCAAGAAGATTTGCCACATATAAAAGAGCAACACTCATTTTAAAGGATCTCGCAAGAATTGAAAAAATCCTTACAACTAAAGACAGACCTGTTCAAATAATCATTGCAGGTAAAGCCCACCCCCAGGATACGGCAGGGAAAAAATTCATTCAGCAGATTATTCATCAAATACGTCATGAACCATTCAGAAATCATCTCGTATTCATAGAAGATTACGATATAGAAGTGGCTCATTACATGGTAACAGGCTGTGATGTATGGCTGAATAATCCCCGTCGTCCTCTGGAAGCCAGCGGTACGAGCGGTATGAAAGCAGCTCTGAACGGATGTATCAACGTAAGCACCCTGGACGGATGGTGGTGTGAAGGATATGAAAGAGACGTAGGCTGGGCTATAGGATGCGGGGAAAGCTATGATGATCATAATTACCAGGATGAAATAGAGGCAAGCGCTCTTTATGATCTTCTCGAAGGAGAAGTCATTCCCATGTTTTATGAGAGAGGCAGAAGCGGTCTTCCTAACAAATGGATAAATATGATGAAAAATTCCATGAGAAAACTTGTGCCAAGGTTCAATACAAACCGTATGGTTTCGGAATATGCGACAAGATTTTATTTCCCTTCGTCAGAGCTTGCTTCCCGTCTGAGAGAAGATAATTATACCAGAGCCAGAGCCCTTTCAGCCTGGAAAACACGTATAAGAGAACACTGGCATGAGATAAAAGTGGAATATGTAAACTCCACCTCTTCTACCGACCTGAAAGTAGGTCACGAACTTACTGTTGAGGCAAAAATATATATGGGAGGTCTGAAACCGAAGGATATACAGCTGGATATATATTACGGCCCCCTTGATATAAAAGCACAGATTGCATCGGGTATAGCCATCCCTATGAACAATGTAAAAGAAGTTTCATCTGGAACTTACCTGTTTACAGGATATATACCATGTATGAGCAGCGGACGACACGGGTTTGTGCTTCGCATGCTCCCCCATCATGTAGATCTCTGCAATCCCTATTCCATGAATTTCATTATGTGGATTTAAAACAGTGAACAGTGACCAGTTATCAGTGACCAGTAAGAGTAACCTGACTGGTCACTGGGAACTGGTCACTGATAACTGATTTCAGTCCACTTCATCCATTATTTCCTTCTGTTTCTGAGGGGGAATAAACTTCCAGATAGTATTAATAAAACCCTGCTTCATTTCTACGGGGAGGAAATTCCAGAGAGTCGGATCCAGTTTCATAAGCACTATAAGCTTCTGCTGCTTTTCAGCATCAAGTGTGCTCCACTGAGGAGGCACTATAGAATTTTTTGACTGTTCTGCCATTATTACCTGAATCTTCTGCGTATTACCTGCCATAATCTCAGTTTTTATATCTTCATTGAAATACTGCCATATATAATCTACAAACATCTGTTTCATTTCAGGTGTAAGATAGGTCCAGATCATGGTCTGGGTGGCGTCAAAATTCATGACCATCATAAGTGCCTGCTGCTGGGATGCATTCATTGTGTTCCATTTAGGCGCTCCTTCTGATGAAGAAGGATAGGAATAAGTGCCCGGTGTGGGAGTGGAAGAAGGATAGGAATAAGTGCCCGGTGTGGGAGTCGGAGAAGGATAGGAATAAGTGCCCGGTGTGGGACTGGCATAAGGTTCTTTATTTCCTGTAGCAGATAGAACCTGGTGTTTCTTTTGAATATCTATATAAGGCCATGCAGCATCAATATATACCTGCTTTATTTCTACAGGCAGATTGCTCCAGACGGCAAGCTGTGTATCGTCAAAATTAAAAGCCTGTATAAGTATGCCCTGCTGCCGTGCAGAAAGAGAATTCCATTTAGGTGCAGGTATTTTGGAAGCTTCATCGGAATCCTTGCTGAAAGGTTTATCTATATGGGCATAAATTAAAACCTGTTGCTGTTTTTCCGGCGTCATTGATTTCCATATGGAATCAATAATGAACTGTTTTATATTGTCAGGCATGGGGTCCCAGAGGGTTTTCTGTTCATTTTCATTTATACTGAATGCTTCGAGTAAGAATCTCTTCTGCTCAGTCGTAAGAACAGTCCACTGGGGAGAAAGATTGGCGGCACAGGTAATCTGAATAATCCCTGTAAACATAGAAATCAACAGTACAGTAAGGGCTATTGTTTTTAATATTTTGTTCATTACAATGACCTCCTTAATTAATGTGTTCTGTAAAATAATATGGCAATTTTTATGCCAATTTTTTTATGGGTCTTCCATATTTTATATTTAACTGGTATAATTATGTGAAGGGTAAAGGGTGAAGAGTAGGGGCGAATCACTGTGTTCGCCCTGTGAAGGGTGAGTAATAAACGCGTCACGCATTACGCGTCACGCGTCACGATTTAAACATGACAGTTTTCTGCTCTAACTGCGGCAAACAAAATACATCAGATGTAAAATACTGCTCTTCCTGCGGAGAACAGATTACTCATGTTACGGAAACAGGTAATCTTGTTACGTCTGTTCTTTTAGATAACAGATATGAAATTACAGGGCTGATAAAATCAGGAGGCATGGGATCAGTTTATATTGCCCATGATAAACGTCTGGAAGAAACATGTGCCGTAAAAGAAATGTTTGTCCGATTTTCCTCCGGTGAAGAACAGCAGTACGCTGTTGACAGATTCAAACAGGAAGCAAAAATCCTCGCAAGACTCCGCCATAAAAACCTGCCTGTCGTAAAGGATTATTTTGTTCAGCATGGCAGATATTATCTGATAATGGATTATGTAGACGGCTATGATCTGGAAACTATATTAAACAAAGAGGGAACTCCAGGTCTGGCGGAAGAGACTGTGGCAGATTGGGCGATAGAAATTCTGGATGTAATGGAATATCTTCACAATCAATCTCCGCCGATAATTTATCGAGATCTCAAACCTGCAAATATAATGGTCAGAAAAGAAGACTCTCAGGTTATGTTAATAGATTTCGGCATAGCAAGGGTACTGCACCCTGATAATCAGGTAACTCAGACAAAAATAGGTACACCCCATTATTCTGCACCGGAACAATTTAAAGGAAAACCTGAAATAAGAAGCGACCTCTATTCCCTTGCTGCTACCATGCATCACCTTCTTACGGGAACTCTTTCAGCTCCATGTAAATTCGAACCGGTTCGTGCTATAAATCCTTCCGTTTCCGTTACTATAGAACAGTTTCTCATTAAAGCACTCCAGGATAATCCTGATAAAAGATACGGTAATGCATCGGAAATGAGAGAAGCATTATTACAGGCAACACGTGCCGGTGATGCTATAAAAAAACCGGAGAATTCAAATATAAGTCATGTTCCTGACAGAGTATCAAATTATGTTGACAGACTTTCTCATAGGAAAGACGGAGAAGAGAAAGCAAGAGAAATATCGGATGACTTCTGGCATAGAAATCTGAAACTCCCCGGGAAATCCTTTGTACAGGAGTTTATCCTCATACCGGCCGGAGATTTCTGGTTCGGAGAAGACGATACTATTTTTCAGAAAGTCACTGCTCCTTTCCGCAAAGAAAAGACTTCAACATGTCCCGATGATGTAAAACCAAAACAGAAGATATATATAAATTCTTTTTATATAGACACTTATCCCGTTACAAATATGGAATATAAAAATTTTGTTACCTCTACCGGATACAAATCCTCCGGAGACTGGGAGAAATCTTTTACAGAAGGAAAAGAACATCACCCTGTAGTAAATGTTTCCTGGTACGATGCACAATCATATGCACAATGGGCAGGTAAAAGGCTTTTAAGCGAACAGGAATGGGAAAAAGCAGCCAGATGGCTTGACGGAAGACAGTGGCCGTGGGGCAATAAATGGGACTCTACCAGGCTTAACTGTAAAGAATCAGACCTGAAAGGAACCACTCCTGTAAGAAGCTTCCCCGAAGGTAAAAGCTATTACGGTGTATTTGATATGTGCGGAAATGTATGGGAATGGACTTCAAGCGATTATACACCATATGGAGGAAATATAAAGCTAAACCCGAAATACTCTTCTCAATTAAAAGTAATTCGCGGAGGAGCATGGAATAGTTCAACGGAACAGACACGATGTTTTATAAGAGGCTCTGAAGATCCGGCAAACTGGTTTGTAGATATAGGATTTCGCTGCGGAAAAAATGTGGTTTAACATGTAGAAGGGGAGGTTCCTGGCCTTCCCCTTCCTGGCTTCTGGCCTCCTATTAAGGAGATTTCACTCATTTTACTCCTTTATCAAGAGTCTGGACTAAATTTTTCCAGGCATTGTCGCCCATAGAAGGAGAATTTATCTCTTTTTCAATAAACTCATCCCACTGGGTATTTTTTGCTATATCAAGCTGACTGTATTCCTGTTTCAGTTTTTCATAATCAGATTTTTTCTCAATGGGTAAATATATGGACATACCACCGCCACCAATCTGTTCTTCAATCACATTTACACGGGTTATTTTACGTCTCCCATGATGTTCCACAGTAACACCTGCAGTTTCTTCTCTTGTATAGGTTGCAGGAGGTGTAATTCCTACAACTGCCTGTTCCACAGCCAGACGTGCATTAAATGCAGCAACCTTCAGCTTTTCATCTGTTATTCTGTCATCTAACGTAATAGCATAGGCAAAATCTTTTAAATCTCTGTAATCTCTATAAGTGTCTTCAAAGGAAAGATTGCCATAATTCTGAGTTCCTGAGATAATCTCTTTCAGAAGATTCAGAGGTGTAGACGTATTGTGTAACGCAACTGCCAGGTCATTAATCTTATTCTTAACCTCTTCCATCATAGACAGATCTATAGCTGCATGGGTCATAAAAGCATCCTGATTTTCTTTAAAATGATTTACTATTATTCTGGACAGATCCTTTGTTGAAGCCCCTCCGTTTCTGAGAGAATCATTAATTTTTTGGAGGACAGGACCATAATTAAGGGCTTTTGTAGTACCCATCTCCTCTGAAGCTATCATATAATCTGCAGAATCCTTGAGTTGATAGGCCACTTCTGACGAGCCCATAAGACATGTGGCAAAATGGACTATATCCAGTTTTTTATTTGTTGTTTTTTCTGCAGTCTTCAAAGCTTCCGCTATGCTGGGGGTGCTCATCATCTGTCCGTTATAGCCGCTGAAATCATTATTAAGTGCTCCCGGCCATCCTGCACCATGATCCATAACAACAAGCATATAATGTTTGGCCGGATATTTTTTTATACCCCACGAAACAAAATCTGCCAGAGTCTGAGGATCACTTATATCTTTAAGATAAAGGTCTTTTTCCATACGTGATGTATAATATGGATGTCTTGATGCAGTATCCTGATTATTAATAATATAATATCTTTTTACACCGTTCCAGTCACCGTCGACATTGGTTTTATGATTTCTTACTTCTTCCAGAGCCTTCGGATCATCTTTATATTTTTCTCCAAGAACTTTCTTGACTTCATCCTGAGAAAGACGGGCAATCTGAGCCACAAGATTTACCTTATCATTGGAACCGACATTTTCCAGGTCAAGCATAGCTTTTGCCATATGTGGTTCTAAATCATTGGCACCATCCATATAAAACATGATAGTCCACTCTTTTTCCTGGCCTGTGGCAGGTCTTTCTTCAAGACTTTCTGCAAAATTTACGAGGGTCTTATTTATAGAAATTTTATTGAGATTGGGAGGCATAATAACATGTTCATCTAAAATACTTTTTCCATGCAAAGAAATAGTATCCTTCGGTTCCTCCTGTTTTTCTGGAGATTTCTTACAGGATGTAGGGCTGCAAAGATGCTGTTGACTTTTTACCGGTAAATTTCTCACATCGCCATTTATCATATCTATAAATAATTCCTTTCAACTGTTTATTCTTGCATAGACCTGCCTTCCTCTTTTTGAATTATAACATTCTATTAAGATAAAAGAAAAGATATTTTGTAAAATCTTTGTTAAAATTTTGTTAACATTTGGAAAGAGTAAAATGGCAATAAATTTGCACTTGACAATAAGGGGAGTAATGGTTAAAATCGTGACGCGTGACCCGTGACTGGTGACCCGTGGCAGGTTGCATGTAACAGGCTACAAAATACAGTAATATTAAAGAAAAGAGTGATCTTATATGAAAAATATATTTAAAAACCTTTTTATATTTATCCTTCTGTTAACCATTCCGTCACTGGCGGCAGATAAACTGACAAAACCATGGATCGGTATACAGATAGGAGAACTTACAAGGGAGCTTGCAATAAATTACGGATATTATCCAAACATGAGCGGTGCCTTTGTCCACTATGTATTCCCGGCAGGCCCTGCTTCCACTGCAGGTATTAAAAGCGGAGACATAATTACCGGTATTGATGGTGTTCAAATTACATCACCAAAAGAACTGGCATCATTTATAGGAAAAATCAAATATAAGAAATCTGTAAAATTTACGGTATTCCGAAGTGGCTCCCAAAAAAATATAAATGTGACTGTTATAAATAACCCCTATAATTCATCTTCTTCATCAAAATACGGCAACGGTCAGGAAAAACCATGGTTTGGTATTTCCCTGAAAAATATAGATAAAGAAATGTCTGAAATATGGGATTTTCCTGTTTCAACAGGAGTACTGGTAGTAAATGTTTACGAAGACAGTGCTGCCTGTAAAGCAGGTATAGAAACAGGAGACATAATAGTTGAAGTCAACGGAAATACAATAAAAACCTATGAAGAACTCCTGGCTATGGTAACACCTCTAAAGCCGGGAAAAACCATTAAGCTTGGTATATGGCATAACAAGAAAAAAGTGGTAAAGGAAGTAACGTTTTAATCAGTGAGCAGTGACCAGTGACCAGTTATATATTATTCATCACTCACTTTTCACTTTTCACTTTTCACTTTTCACTTTTCAGTTTTTCCTGGTTTTTAAACGGTTCTTTATCTTATCGAGAGCTTTTTCTGCTGCTTCAATTAATTCAGGGTCTTTTGTTACATGGAAAACCTTGTTAAATTCAAGAGCAGCTTTATTAAAATCATTCAATTTCATATATACACATCCGAGATTATAATATATATTACCGTTGTCAGGTTCTAATTTAAGAGCTTCCCGATATTTTTCTATTGCCATAGAATATTCTTTCATAGAACTGTAGGTGAAGCCAAGATTAATATAAAGTTTTGCATCGCCTGGACTTAAAGATATAGCTTTTTGATATTCCATAATTGCCCGATCATATTGTTTCAATTCCTTGTATATCCAGGCAATTTTATTATACAAATCCGATCTCCCCGGTTCTTTTAATAAGGCTTTCCTGTATTCCTCTATTGCATAAATGAGTTTTCCTGTTTCCACATATATATTTGCAATATTTTCATAAATTTTCACATCTTCTCTTCCGGTCTGTAAGGCTTCTTCATATTGCTCTATTGCTTCGTCATAATGACCGCATAGTTCATAAACCTGGGCAAGGCCCGTATAGGCCTCATAATTATTCGGATCACATTCAATGGCTTTCCTGTAATATTTAATGGCAGATTCATATTTACCCTGGGTAGCGTAAGAAAAAGCCAGGTTAATATAAGCCATTGCAAAACCCGGTGTCAATTTTATTGCTTCCATATAAGAAAGTATAGCCATATCATGTTTATTCATTTTTGCATAGGCAAATCCGAGATTATTATGGGCAAGACTCATATCAGGCTGCAGTTTTAAAGCTTTTCTGTATTCTTCTATGGCAAGTTCATAGTTTCCAAGAGCACTGTAAGCATTTCCAAGATTGTTATATGCCATAGGAAACTTTTCATCAAGAGCGATAGATTTTCTATATTCCAGTATGGCATTATAAAATTCACCCTGATTGTAATAAGCAAATCCCAGATTATTATAAGCTGTGGCAAAATCAGGTTCAATATCTATAACCTGTTTATAAGCATCTATTGCCTTCTGATAATCTCCCATAGTAGTATATATATTACCGATAGCATTATAGATTTCATAATTATAAGGCTTCAATTTCAGTGAAGAAATATAAGTTTCAAGAGCTTCTTTATATTTACCCTGAGAACAATAGATATTCCCCAGGTTAACATAACTTTCATAACTGTTCTGTTTTAATTCAATGGATTTTTTATAACAATCCTCTGCAAGTTCAAACCTGCTCTGCTTTACAAAAATATCGGCCATTTCCATATATTGAGCGGCCGTAGGGCCTTTAGTCAATCTATCTATTGCATCTGACATAACATCTTTCATATGTATACTGAGGAGGCCTTCCCTGTTTCTTGCTTCTTCTAAAGGCTTTATTGCCTCGGTATAACCAATTATGCCAAGAGAAATGGCAGCCTGTTTCCTCACAGCAGGAACAGAGTCTTCCAGAGCCCTGATTAAAGGCTCAAGAACAGAATCTTCTATAAATTTACTCATAGCTGCAGCAGTGCATGCTCTTAAATGATCCGTATCTTTTTCCAGAACCTTTATAAGATATGGTATTGCAACTGTATCACCGGTATTACCAAGAGCAACAACTGCCCTCATCCTGACTTCTGTATCTCTGTCATCAAGTGCTTTAATCAATGCTTTTACTACTCTTTCTTCTCTGTAATTTCCAAGGGATTCTACTGCGAGTCTCCTGAGTTCTACATTATTATTATCTAACTGTAAGATAAGTCCGTCAATCTGATCCATAGTTATAGTTTGCCGGGACACAGGTATGGAGGATTCATTGCTCACTATATCTATTATATTCTGAGAAGATATTTGATATTTAAGAGCAATCGTAGCAGCATGGAGGTCACTTGATGACCTGTATAAATCTACTATGGATTTCAACATATCTTCTGCAGAAAGAAATCTATCTTCAATTCTTTCTTCCAGAGCCTTCATTATTATACGTTCCATCTCCGCGGAAACAGTAGAATTTTTATCACATATACTGCAGAACTTAAAGGGCGTAAGTGGTGGTTCTCCTGAAAGTAATTGATGGATCGTCGCTCCGAGGGAATAAATATCACTCTGAGGTACAGCTATACCACGATATTGTTCAGGAGGAGAATAACCTTCTGTACCGCTTGACGTTCTATGGGCTTCTTCCGATGAAATTGTTCTTGCTATACCAAAATCTATAAGAACAACTTCGTTGGTGTCTCTTTTTAAAATTATATTTGAAGGTTTTATATCTCTGTATATTACAGGAGGCTCCTGATTGTGGAGATAATCAAGAACATTAAGAATTTGAAGTGCCCATTCTACAGTCTCTTTTTCATCAAATTTCTTTCCGTATGAATTAAACCATATAGTTTCCAGATCTGTACCTTCTATAAAATCCATAACCAGATAATATTTATCATTTTCTATAAAATAATCCCTTATTCTGGGAAGATTTGAATGACGCAGTCTGGTGAGTATCTTTGCTTCCTCATTAAATCTATTTATAGCTTCCTGCCTTTTAGCAGGAGATGAATAAAAACTGAGCATTTCTTTCACAGCACAGACATCATCAAGCCTGAGATCAATAGCCTTATATACTGCACCCATACCACCTGATTTAACAAGATGGATAATTTCATACCTGTTATCAAGAACAGTCTTCTGAGGCAAACATGTAACCTCTTCATCTATTATTACAGGGCTGCCGCAATATTTACAGAGATTACTGTTCACTTCATTTTCATTGCCACACATGTGACATAAAACAGCCATTTATATACACCTTTTTCCAAGTTGTTTCTATTCTTTATTATAGTCTACTTTTGCAGACTTCTTAAAAACAGTTGTAATTCTTAAATTCAGGGCTAATTAGCTATTAGCAGTTAACTAATAGCTCTTTGAGCCTTACATAATTTTATTCAACTATGTAAGAAATTATAATCTTTTAAAAAAGTGCAAAACTATAGTAATTATACACTGTTATGAAATCAAACAGAACTATAGCATATTCGATAGTATAAAGTGAATTCCTTTTCCTGATATTTAAGGAAAAGTTAAATTTATGTAACATTTTTATCAAAATCGTAATATTTTAGAAGAATAAAAACTTATCCACTATTCACCCTTCACGATTGCCATTTTTCAAACGCAATCCATCTTGACTTATATGATATAATAAGTCGTGAATCGTAAAATTAAATTATATATTTTCCTGTTACGATAAATAAAATCTAAGGTGGCGTTTATATGAGTAAAAAGATATCAAAAAAAGTACTGAATTTGATAGGATTGGGAATAGATTTGAAATTTGATACATCAGAAGGTGATGGCAAATCCCTGAAAGCAAAAAGAGAAAAAGAAATAATGAAAAAAATTAAAACAACAAAAAAGGAGCAAGAATTAAAACCAGACGACTTTTACTGTATTGTCTGCGGAGCAAATGTTGATATAAACAATCTTTCCTGTGAAGGCTGCGGTATGGAATTCAATATGGACGAAAAAGAAGCAAGACACATGATAAGTCTTATGATAGGAATATCCTGGGCAGACGGAGTCCTTGATGAAGCAGAAAGAGCCTGTTTGGTAGAATATATAGACAAAATAGACATATCTTCCGGTACAAAAAGCAGATTAAAAAAAGAAGTAAGTACACCGAGGATATTAAAAAATATAGTACGGTGGATAAAAACTCCTCAGGCAAAGAGAAATACATTGAGAATGGCTACAGCTTCAGCCATGGTAAGTAAATGGGATGAAAAAGAATATAAGTATCTTGAAGAAGCAAAAAAATTACTTGGAATAGACGATAAAGAAGCTGACAGGATAATAAAGAAGACTGAAGAGTATTTAAAACCATTGCTAGGTTTATAAGTGAAAAGTGAAAAGTAATTAAATCTTATTCTATTCACTTTTCATTTTTCACGGGAGAGGTTTTTCAGCATAAGAAGGGCCATTTCCAGGTGAGGATCCACTTCAAGGGCTTTAATACAGTATAGCCTGGCATCTTCACAATTACCGGAAATTAAAGAAATATGCGCCAGTGCAATAAGAACCATTTTATTTAAAGGCTCTTTTTCTAAAATCTGGAGGAATATATTTTTTGCCGTAACATTCTCATTCAACCTCGTAAGAAACAATCCCAGCTTTAACTTTATAGTAAGATTATCCGGATCCAGTGACAGTGCTTTTTCCGTAAGTTTTGAGGCTTCAAAGATATTGCCTCTATCATAATATATGAGGGCTAACTGATACCATGCCTGACTGTGGTAAGGATCAGTTTCTAAAGCACTTATGAGATATTTTTCAGCTTCATCTATATTTCCTCTGTAATATAAATGAAGAGCAAAGTTATAATATTTTTCTGCCTTTTCTACCAGATTATCTGTTATAAGAATATCATAAAAACTCTTGATTTCAAAAAACTCTGCAGCCAGAGGCACTGTATTATAAAAATCTTTCCCGTTATATATAATTATAAAATCTCTGAAAGCACAGAATGGAGGAACAGGAATTCTGCCATATAAACCATAGGTTCTGCAGGAATAAGGTCTTACGGGGTAAATAGAACATCCAGTGTCATGATAAAGGGGACAGCCTGTATATATAAGCTGGCCGTCTATGCCTCTTTTTTTATTTATGTAGTCTCTGAATGTCCTTCCCTCACCTGCTCTTTTATGTTTCTCAAGATAGAGGTCTATATATTGATATTCTATCTCACATACTCCATGAGTAAGAGCATAGGTACAGCAGCTATGACAGGAACCGCAGAAGTTTTTTTTATTCTTTTCAAATAAAAGAGAAAGTTTTTCATAACAACGGGCAAGTTTTTCAAAAAGTTCTTCCTTTGTAACCATAAAGATATTATATCATATTTGGAGGGAATATAAATCTTACATAGAATTATAAAATCGTGACGCGTCACGCATGACGCGTAATGCGTGACCTATCACGAGTTTCCGAAAGGAGGTTTTGGTGGCAGGTTTTAAAGTGTTCCGACTTAAAACTCCACATAAAAAAATGGCTAAAAAATTCATACCAACATTAGTTATAGGTCTTGGAGGCACAGGTCACCGTGCTGTAGTAAAACTTAAACGATTGATGCAGAAAAATGGACTGGGAGAACTCCCTGTAATAAAATATCTTGTGTTTGATTGTGATACTGATGAAGTTATAGGCTCTATGACCGCTGCAGAGATGGAACCGAACGAATTTTTCCATCTCACAGTAAAGAATGCTGCTGCTATAATCCGGGAAGCTCATCCGGGAGGAGCACAGCCTCTTATAGGTAAATGGATACCAAAAGATTTTACTCCCAGTGATATAAAAGACGGAGCAGGACAGATAAGAACTTCAGGAAGGCTTTCTGTCTTCTGGAACTGCCAGATTATAATTTCAGCCATAGCTCAGGCTCTAAATCAGGTTACCCAGATAGGGAATGAAAAACGTATGAAGGATCTGGGATTTGAACTTACAAGAAATGATGTAATAGATGTATATATAGTCTGTTCCGTATGCGGAGGAACAGGAAGCGGAACATTTCTGGATATTGCCTATCTTGCAAGACAGGCATGTCTGAATGCAGGAGTATCAAAAATAAATTCTACAGGTATCATGGTCATGGCAGGAGCATGGACAAGCGGTACAAGACCTGTAGGTATGGAAGCAAATGCCTATGCGGCATTGAAAGAACTGGATTATTTTATGGATAAGAAAACCACCTTTTCCTGCCATTATCCGTCTCTGCCTCCTGTTACGACAAAAGAAAAACCTTTTGATATATGTTATCTTGTAGATTCTATAAATGCAAACGGCAGAAAACTGGCAGATATTGAAGAAGTCACCGAAATGATCAGCGATGCAGCTTTTCTCATGATAGGAACACAGGTAGGTAAAAGTCTTGCCAGTCCATTTGATAATATAAAACCTGTCCTTACAAATTATGAGCAGGGAAAAAATACTGCTTACAGCGGTCTTGGAACATCTGCCATTGAATATCCTACGGAAAGAATTTTAAAGATAAATGCTTTCAAACTGGGTCAGGATATAATAGAGAATCTTCTCATGAAGGATAAAGACTGGTTAAAACAGAGTGATAACCTTGCAGACACTTTTATAAATAAAAACCAGCTTGACGAGGAAAATTCCGATCAGCTTATAGACAGGATTATTCTGAAACCTGACGGTTCCAGGATTAATATTATTATAAGCCCGAACAGATATGATGAGATAAGTGATAAGGAACTTGGTCAGAAGATCTTAAATGACGGGCAATATTATGAAACACAGGCAATGTCACAGATTGAAGCAATAATGAAAACAAATGAGACCGGGATTTCAGAAATGAGTCTCAATGCCCTGAACGAAGAAATTATAAGAATTTTAAATGATCCTGCTCTTGGAGTGGAAGTTGCCTGCAGGTGTCTTGAACACTTAAAAGGTGATTTTGAGCGTTATACGGAAATGATGAAACAGGAAAAGCAATCTCTTGACATGCAGGTTGAACAGCTCAGATCAAAAATACGTAACGGCCAGAATGAGCTGGAAACTGTTATAAAAAGCTGGAATCTCATAGGTAAAAAAGGAAGAATAAGAGATAGCCGTGATAGCCTTGTAAGAGGCGTTCAGGCTCTTCTGAACAGTATAATAGATGAAAGAAGAAGAGCTATAGCTATAACGATTTATTCAAATCTCCAGAGTGGCATATCTCAAATCAGAGGCAGAATAGATAAAGTAAAGAACCAGCTAGATATGGTCTGTCAGGATATAAGAGCAAAATATAAAAACCAGCTTTCAATAAAAGAAAGAAAAGGTGTACTTGTTTCAAGTATTATAGAAGACAACGGTATAGTGGCTCTTTACGATGAATATATAAAAGATGTTGCCAAAGAAAAAGCCACTTTTCTTTCTCAATACGGCCCTCTGATAAGTTTTGAAAATTTATCTATTGATGAAATAATAGGGAAAGTTATGGAATATGCGAAGGAAAGATTCAGACTGGTTTTAGGGCAATCGATAGATAATTTTATTGCCGCCAATAAAGATAAAGTCAATATTCCTTCAATGGTAGATGATATCATATTTAAAGCAGCACCTTACTGGAATTATAATCCCGCCATGCTTCAGCATGGAGGTAATGTCAAACAGATAGTAGTTCTCGGTGTAGAAGACAGAGAAAAATCGATGGTTGTTCAGGAATTCAAAGGAAGACCCTTCGGTGCGGAAGAAGACAATGTATCTTCCACAGGGGATAAAGACAGGATAACCATATTAAATACAGTCCATGGACTTCCTCTTTTTGCAATTTCCCAGATGCAGAACTACAGATACAGCTATGACCAGGTGAGAGAAAGCGCTTCGAAACCTCTTCATATAGCAGAAGATTTTTCATCATTCCCATCCATAGAACCGGGAGAAGATACGGGACTTCTTAACTTTGCCCTTGCATGTGCCTTTAATTTCATTATACAATCAGGGGCAAATTATGTTTATAAACTTGAAGATGAACTCTGTGAACCTGTTATGCTTGGAAAAGGCAGGGAAAAATCGGCTGTTGTCTACGGAACCAGAAAGGATCTCACAGGAGATACTACAACCAGAATAGAAAAGAAAATGGTTGCAGAAGGAGTTAATTCCATAGTAACAGGACTTCAGAAATATTATGATGATAATTTGAAAATAGCCATGGAACAGCCGTCAACTGGCTACAAGGAACATTTAAAAAAGGAGCTCAGGGATATTAAAACCTATATTGATGAATTACAGCAGTAAAACAGTAGCAATTACTTTACTTTTATTTATATTGCTCTCTTCTGTTTCAGTGGCAGAAGAAGTAGAAAGCAGTAAGGGTTATTATACCTTTCAGATACCTCAGGGCTGGAGAAAAATCGATTATGACCCCATAATAGTAGCCAGTCCTATAAATGGTAAGGGGTATTATTTCAGAATAGATTATGTGGATTTTCCAGGTAAAGAAGAAGCAAATTTTAAGGATATACCGAGATTATTTTCCGGTGCCTACAATTTTATTCTCACAGAAAAAGGAGATGTAACAGAAAAATCTCTCGATAGTTTCGCAGCAGAAAAAGGTCTGTTTATAAAAGGTCATTTCAGTTCACCTGAAGGAGAAATTAACGTAGAAGAAATCCATCTTATAAAAGGCAAAAGGGTTTACAGCATATATTCTGTAATCCCTGTCCTGGAGTATGAAACATTAAATCCCCAGGTAGATATGTTAATATCCAGTGTCAGACTTCAGGTAATACCTGAAAATGTCGCCACTTCGCCTTCTCCGTCTCCTACAAAAGGCCCGGAAAATCTTCAGGGTGTGGAAGTTATAACTCCTGAAGACGGAGTAAACATAGCTCTTAAAGACCTGGGAGCCTATGTAGAAGGTGCCAGAGACGATCTGGGCAACATCAGTGCAATGCTTGACGGACAATCTACCAGTTATTCTTCTTATTACGGTTTTACCTATGCTCTTTTAAATGAACCCATGACAGTAGTACTTGACAAATGCTATCTTATAAATAAAATAGATATACTCTTCTGGGATTTATCCAGCAGTTATTATCAGTTTAAAATAGAGACTTCTGTAAATAAAAAGGACTGGGAACTTCTTATTGACAGAAGTTATGGACAATGGTACAGCTGGCAGTATATCAATTTCCCCCCCAGACCGGTAAAATATATAAGAATAAATTGCAGTTATAACTCCGATTACAGCGGTAATTATAAAATCGTAGAGTTAGTGGCATATTTAGTAAAAAAGTGAGTAGTAGGGGCGAACCACTGTGTTCGCCCGGTACCGATAAAAACACGCATCACGAATTAAACAGGAGGTAAAAAAAATGGCAGAGACCCAGACAAAACTTACAAAAAAAGGTTATGAAGAACTTAAAAGAAGACTTCATTATTTAAAAGCTGTCCAGAGACCTGAAGTTGCACAGCGTATAAGACAGGCAAAAGAATTCGGTGAAATAGGAGAAAACTCCGAATATGAAGATGCAAAACTTGAACAGGCCTTTGTAGAAGGCGAAATAATGAATCTGGAAAAAATGCTGCAAAATGCTATTATAATTGACGAAAGTGAACTACCACAGGGTGTAGTAAGTATTGGTTCAACAGTAAAAATACGTGAAAAAGGAAAGGAACAAATAGAAACTTATAAAATAGTAAGCCCTGCAGAATGTGATCCGAGAAACGGAAAGATTTCAAATGAATCACTGGTAGGTACAAAATTGATGGATTCACGGGCAGGTGAAACGATAAAGGTAGAGGCCCCTGCAGGACATCTGGAATACGAAATACTGGAAATTTTGAATTGATTTTTAGCTATCAGCAGATCAGTGGTCAGCAGATAGCGGGTCAGCGGTCAGCAAATCAGCGGTCAGCCGATTAGCAAAAAATGCTGAAATGCTGAAATGCCGAAATGCTGAAATGCTGAAATGCTGAAAAAGGAGAAATAGTTATGGAAGAACAGATTATAGATCAGGTTCAATTCAGACGGGAAAAGCTTGCCCGCCTGAAAGAGATGAATGTAAAACCCTATGGTGAAAGATATAATAAAAGCCATTCCATCTCTGAAGTGAGGAAAATCTATGGCTCAGTTGCGGAAGAAGAAAAAAGTAGTGAAACTGTAAGACTGGCCGGAAGGGTTATGGCAGTCAGAGGTCACGGGAAAGTTATTTTTGCGGACTTGAGGGATCTTGACGATATAATACAACTCTATGTTCGCAAAAATGATCTGAGAGAAGGAAAATTTGATATATTCAAACTTGTAGATATAGGAGATTTAGTAGGTGTAGAAGGGAATATCTTTAAAACAAAAAAAGGTGAACTTTCTTTATATGTGACAGATTTCATTCCTCTTGCAAAATGCCTTAACCCTCTGCCTGAAAAATGGCATGGATTAAAAGATACAGAAATTCGATACAGAAAAAGATATCTTGATCTCATAGTAAATCCAGATGTAAGAAAGACATTTATTACAAGGACAAAAATAGTAAGATCCATAAGAGAACTTCTTGACAGGAAGGGTTTCTTTGAAGTCGAAACACCATCTATGAATACCATCCCGGGGGGAGCAAATGCCCGTCCTTTTATAACACATCACAATACTCTGGATATGGATCTTTATATGAGAATAGCAACAGAACTGCATCTCAAAAGATTAATTGTTGGAGGTCTGGAGAAAGTATATGAAATAGGCCGTATATACAGGAATGAAGGGATTTCAACAAAACATAATCCCGAGTTTACCACCCTTGAAGTATATGAAGCCTATACAGATTATGAAGGTATGATGTGCCTTGCAGAAGATATTATCGCATCGGTAGCGGAAAATACTACCGGAACATATGAACTGGAATATGACGGTAAAAAAGTAAATTTAAAACCTCCTTTTACACGTCTTACAATGGATGAAGCGTTAAAGAAATATGCAGGAACAGGTCTTAAGGAATTAAGAGATCTGAATTTTGCAAGAAGTAAAGCAAAGGAATTCGGCATAGAAAAAGTTAATGAACTGAATGTGGCAAATCTGATAGATAAAATATTTGAGGCTACAGTTGAACCGCAGCTTATACAGCCAACATTTATCCTGGATTATCCCGTTGAACTGTCACCTCTTGCAAAGAAAAAAGAAGACGACCCCACTCTCACATACAGATTTGAGCTGTTTATAATTAACTTTGAAGTAGCCAATGCTTTTTCCGAGCTAAACGATCCTTTCGATCAAAAAGAAAGATTTTTAGAACAGATGAAGCAACGTGACGCAGGGGATTTAGAAGCACAGATGCTTGACGAAGATTATGTAGAAGCCCTTGAATACGGCATGCCTCCTGCAGGAGGTATGGGAGTAGGCATAGACAGACTTGCTATGTTGTTTACCAATTCGCCTTCCATAAGGGATGTCATATTATTCCCTCTCATGAAGCCAAAAGATTAAAATCGTGACGCGTAATGCGTAATGCGTAACGGGTAATATTATAACCTGCACGCATCACGCATCACGCATCACCCATTACGTTCCCCTACCCTATAGCATAAACATATTTATCGCTTGACCCTACATAAATAGTTCCGTCCGAATCCAGACTCGGCGAAGAATCTACGGAACCGCCTGTTTTAAATTTCCATTGTAATTGTCCGTCAGGTCTTAAAGCATAAAGATAGCCGTCCCAGGAACCGAAATATACAAAGCCTTCAGAGTCAATCACAGGGGAAGAGATTATAGAATCGCCAGTTTTAAAACTCCATCTGAGCATACCTTCACTGTTTATGGAATAGAAATAATTATCACAGGAACCAAAATATATATTTCCATCTTTTCCTATGGCAGGTGACGAGACTATTTCCTTTCCTGTTCTCACACCCCATCGAAAGGTTCCGTCGGGATTTATGGCATAAAGTGCGGAATCTCCGCTCCCTACATAAATAGAACCGTCTTCTCCTATGGCAGGAGATGATGAAATAAAATTGTCTGTCCTGAATTTCCATTTTAACTGTCCGTCTCTTGAAATAGCATAAAGATAGGGATTACCGCTTCCAACATAGATAGTCCCGTCTTTCCCTATGGCAGGAGACGATTCTACAAGATTTCCTGTACCAAATTTCCATTTAAGAGTTCCGTCAGGGTTTATGGCATAAAGAGAAAAATCAAGAGAACCTATATGAATAGTGCCGTCTGCACCGACAGCATAAAGATGTTCGTTCCAGGAACCTATATAAATAGTTCCGTCATCATCTATAGAGTTTGAAGAAGTAATGCTTTTACCTATAAAATATTTCCACTTGAGGCTTCCGTCAGGATTTATGGCATAAAGATGTTTATCTTTTGAGCCGAAATATATGGTGCCTGATTTGGTGACTGAAGGTGTCGACGTTACAAACCCTCCTGTAGTGAATCTCCATTTCATTTTCCCTCTTTTATTATCCAGCGCATAGAGGTGTTTATCCCAGGAACCGAAATAAAGGGTGCTATCAGGGCCTATTACCAGACTGGAAGAAATATTATCCTTAACCCTGAATCTCCACTTGAGCTTTCTTCCTCTATGAGGTCTTGAATATTCACTGACTCCGGTATTCTGAAGATTGCCACGGAATTTTGGCCACGGAGTCTGTGCCAGAGCATTGATTCCTGAAGAACCTTTCTGCGGATAGAATACAAGTTCTGATTTTTCCTTTTTACGCCAGAACATTTACATATTCCTCCCTGAGTAAAGCCATAATATACTGATCATAATATTTGCCTTCCACGAAAAGCCTTTTTTTGAGACATCCTTCAATATTAAAACCGCATTTTTCATAGCATTTTATAGCACGTTTATTATATTCTGCCACATTTACTTCAATTCTTCTTAAAGAAAGTTCATTAAAAGCAAAATCAATTAAAGTCAAAATAGCATCTGTACCATAACCTTTACGCCAGTATTCCTTTTCACCTATCATTATAATAATATAAGATGAACCTTCCCTCCATCTTATATCATAGAGATCTATTGTACCTATTGCCTTTTTATCGAAAGCATGTATAATAAAAAATTCTTTTGTCCTGTCAAAAATACTGTTATTATAGCAGATTTCTACATCATCAAAGGAAGGAGGGAAAGGATGAATATTTAAAAGACTGTGTATTTCAGGATCATTCCACCAGATCCAGATTCTACTGTAATCTTCTTTTTCGGGCCTTCTGATACAGGATTTTTTACCGAACAACATAGATGGTCATCCTTTATAGTTAATATAGTAAGTAGTGAGCTGACCTTATACTGCACCGGGTAAATTAGTAACCATTCTATCAGCTTCTGCCTGACAGGCTCTTACGAAGAAAAATAATTTGCC